>JAJPHA010000008.1 GCA_021325475.1 Rhodanobacteraceae bacterium
GTGGACGCGGCGACGGTCGAACGCATCTGGGACGAGTTCCCCGAGGAATGCTTCCTGCGCTTCACCCCGACGCAGATCGCCTGGCAGACCGCGGGCATCGCCCGCGCCGCGGGCGCCGCGCCGCTGGTGCTGGTCGAGCCGCACGGCCCGCGCGGCGGCAGCGAGGTGTTCGTCTACGCGCCGGACGGCGACGGCCTGTTCGCGGCGGCGACCGCGGTGCTCGACCGCCTGCGCCTGTCGGTGCACGACGCGCGCATCGTCACCTCGCGCAGCGGCATGAGTCTCGACAACTTCCTCGTGCTCGACGCCGACGGCGGCGCGCTCGCCGATCCGGCGCGCATCGAGCGCCTGCGCCGCGCCCTGACCGAGGCGTTGCGCCGCACGCCGTACCGGGCCGAGGCGGTGGCGCGCGCGCCGTCCCGCGCGCAGCGGCACTTCCCGATCGCCACCCATATCGCATTCGACGCCGGCGCCGGCGGACGCACCCAGCTCGCGCTGGTGTGCGCGGACCGTCCCGGCCTGTTGGCGAGCGTGGCGCAGACCTTGCGCGAGTGCGGCGTGCGCGTGCACGATGCGCGCATCGCCACCTTCGGCGAGCGCGTCGAGGATTTCTTCCTGCTCAGCGACGAGCGCAATCGACCGCTGGCGCCGGCGTTGTGCGAAACTCTGCGCGCGGCGCTGATCGCGCGCCTCGAATCGGATGCCACCGCCGGGAAATCGCATGCATCGGCTTGAAGATCGGATCGACGCGGCGTGGGAGCGCCGCGGGCAACTCACCGAAACCGACCTCGAAACCCTGCGACCGACGCTGGAGACGGCGCTCGATCTGCTCGAAACCGGCGAGCGCCGCGTGGCCGAACCGGACGGGCAGGGCGGCTGGCGCGTCAACGCCTGGCTGAAGAAGGCGGTGCTGCTGTATTTCCGCGCCCACGGCAACCGCGTGCTCGACGCCGCGCCGGCGCCGTATTTCGACAAGGTGCCGCTGCGCTTCGCCGGCTTCGACGAGGCGTCGTTCCGGCGGCTCGGCGCGCGCGTGGTGCCGGGCGCGATCGTGCGGCGCGGCGCGCACATCGGCCCGGACGTGGTGCTGATGCCGAGCTTCGTCAACCTCGGCGCCTACGTCGGCGCCGGCAGCATGGTCGATACCTGGGCGACGGTCGGCTCGTGTGCGCAAATCGGGAAAAATGTACATTTGTCCGGCGGCGCCGGCATCGGCGGCGTGCTCGAGCCCCTGCAGGCCGCGCCGACCATCATCGAGGACGATTGCTTCATCGGCGCGCGCTCGGAGGTGGTCGAGGGCGTGATCGTCGAGCGCGGCAGCGTCATCGGCATGGGCGTGTTCCTCGGCCAGTCGACGCGCATCTACGACCGCGCCAGCGGCCGCGTGCTGCACGGCCGCGTGCCGGCCGGCAGCGTCGTCGTCGCCGGCAGCCTGCCGGCCGCGGATGGCAGCCACAGCCTCTACGCCGCGGTCATCGTCAAGCGCGTGGACGACAAGACGCGCGCGAAGACCAGTATCAACGAGTTGTTGCGGGAGTGAGTGGGGTGGAAAGTCGGGGAGTGGGAAGTGGAGAGTAGGGAGTGGAAAGAGCCGCAGCCCCCAGCCCTCGGCCCTCAGCCCTCAGCCCTCAGCCCTCAGCCCTCAGCCCTCAGCCCTCAAACACCGAAGCCATGCTGAAACTCTACGGTCTCGAAAAATGCAGCACCTGCCAGAAGGCGCGCAATTGGCTGCAACGCCACAAGATCGCGCATGAGTTCATCGACTACCGCGAGCACCGCGTCGATCCGGCGACGCTCAAGCACTGGGCGAAGCAGGTCGGCGGCTGGGAGAAACTGATCAACCGCACCGGCATGACCTGGCGCAATCTGCCGCCGGCGCGCAAGAACCCGGGCTCGGATCCGGAGTGGCTGCTCCTGCTCAAGGAATATCCCGCGCTGGTGCGGCGGCCGGTGGTGGTGCGGGAAGACGGCAGCGTGGAGCTCGGTTTCACCGACAAGTTGTTCGCGCGGTGGTTTGGGTGATTGGGGAGTGAGCGGTCACCAGTCCTGACTTCCCACTCCCCACTCCCGACTCCCTTCCTCCATGTCCGAAATCCTCGACCTCACCTGCGAGCTCATCCGGCGCGTTTCCGTGACGCCGGAGGATGCCGGCTGTCAGTCGCTGATCGCCGAGCGGCTGGCGCGCGTCGGTTTCGCGATCGAACGCTTGCACTATGGACCGGTGGAGAATCTGTGGGCCACGCACGGCCGCGGTAATCCGGTGTTCGTGTTTCTCGGGCATACCGATGTGGTGCCGAGCGGGCCGCCCGAGCAGTGGCGCAGTCCGCCGTTCGAGCCCGCGTTGCGCGATGGCCGTCTTTACGGCCGCGGCGCGGCGGACATGAAATCCGGCGTGGCGGCGATGACGCTGGCGCTCGCCGAGTTCGCCGCCGCGCGACCGGCGCATCGCGGCACGGTCGCGCTGCTGCTGACCAGCGACGAGGAAGGCCCGCTCAATCTCGACGGCGTGCGGCGTGTCGCCGAGGAGTTCCGCCGGCGCGAGCAGCGCATCGACTACTGCGTGGTCGGCGAGCCGTCCTCGGCCGCACGCCTCGGCGACGTGGTGCGCGTCGGCCGGCGCGGTTCGCTGTCCGGCACGCTGACCGTGCGCGGCGTGCAAGGCCACGTCGCCTATCCGGCGCAGGTGCGCAATCCGATCCATCTCGCCGCGCCGGCGCTGGCGGAGCTCGCGGCCACGCGCTGGGACGAGGGCAATGCGGAATTTCCGCCGACCTCGTTCCAGATCTCGAATCTGCACGCCGGCACCGGCGCGCTCAACGTCGTGCCGGGCACGTTGGAGGCGCGCTTCAACTTCCGCTACTGCACCGCCAGCACGGCGGCGAGCCTGCGCGAGCGCAGCGAGGCGATCCTGCGCCGCCACGGGCTCGACTTCGCAGTGACGTGGGAACTCTCCGGCGAGCCGTTCCTCACCCGCGCCGGCGCGTTGCGCGAGGCGGTGCGCGCGGCGGTGCGCGAGACCTGCGGCATCGAGCCGAAGGCCGATACCGGCGGCGGCACCTCGGACGCGCGCTTCATCGCCCCGCTCGGTGCCGAGGTGGTCGAGGTAGGGCCGGTGAATGCCTCGATCCACCAGATCGACGAGCACATCGCGCTCGACGAGCTCGAACTCCTGCCGCGGTTGTATCGGCGGATCGTCGAGCGGCTGCTGGCGTAAAGTGTATACATTTTCCAGCGCGGACGATTCCGCCGCGGCCGGTTCTGTGCCATGCTGGCGCGCATGAAGCGGGCGGCGAACGCGGTGGGCATCCTCGCCGGCGGCGCGGCGCTGCTGGCGGTCGGCGCCGGGGTGGGCGCGGCGCTCGATTACACGCCGCACGGCACCCAGCCCGGTCTCGTCCACGCGCTGATCGACAGCGACAACTGCCGCAATTGCCACCGCGACACCGGCACGAGCGCGTTCTTTCCCTGGGACACCTGGGCCGGCACGATGATGGCGAATGCCACGCGCGATCCGGTGTTCTGGGCCGCGCTGGACGTCGCCAACCACGACCAGCCCGGCGTCGGCGACTACTGTCTGCGCTGCCACGCGCCGCAGGCTTGGTACGGCGGCCGCGTGGTCAAGACCGGCAGCGGCACGGTCGATGGCAGCAACGGTTGTCGGCTGGCCGGCACCTACACCTCGGGCGACAGCGGCGACTACGGTGGCGAGACCTGCCACTACTGCCATCGGCTGATGCCGAACGGACCGAACGGCGAGGCGGCGTATCCGGGCAACGCCGCGGCGTGGCTGGACGATGGCGATTGCAACGGCCAGGGCGAACCGTGCCGGCGCGGTCCGTACAACTACACCAACGGCAGTCCGCTCGCGCCGAACCACGTCTGGGCGTATTCGGGCTATCACACGCGGAGCGATGTCTGCGGCACCTGCCACGACGTCTCCTCGCCGGACACCAGTGCCGGCCCGCTGAAGACCCTGATCGACGCGACCGGCCGCGACACCGGCATCGCCTTTCCGATCGAGCGCACGTTCCGCGAGTGGCAGCAGAGCGATTACGCCGACGTCGTTTTTCGCGATCGGTTCGGCGATGCGTTTGCGTTCCAGCCGGCGCTCGCGCACGGTCGCGTCTGCCAGGACTGCCATATGCCGCAGAGCGCGGACGCCAGCGCACGCGCGTGCAAATCGAATCCGTCCGGTTCGCGTGCCGGCGATCTCGCCACGCACGGCTTCGTCGGCGGCAACGTCTGGGTGCCGGGCATTCTCGTCGGCGAATACGGCGCGGCGTTGGGCCGCGGCGCCGCCTATGCGGCGATCCAGACGGCGGCGCAGCAGATGTTGGCCGGTGCGGCGGCGCTCGACATCACGCTCACCGCGTTCACGCCGCCGACCGCATCGACCGCCGGCGCTGTCGCCTTCAGCGTGCGCGTGACGAATCTTTCGGGACACAAGCTGCCGACCGGCTACAGCGAAGGTCGGCGGATGTGGCTCGACGTGCAGGTGCGCGACGCGGCCGGCGCGCTGCTCGCCGAGAGCGGCGCCTACGACGCGACGAGCGCGACGCTGGCGAGCGACCTGCAGGCGCGCGTCTACGAGGTGCTGCAAGGCATCTGGGACGGCAGCGCGATGCGTTGCCGGACCACCGACGCCGGCGGTGCGCCACTGTTCCACTTCGCGCTCAACGACTGCATCGCCAAGGACGATCGCATCCCGCCGCTCGGCTTCAGCGGCGCCGCCGATCCGCAGACGCAGCCGGTCGGTCTCGCCTATCCCGCGAGCGGCGGACGCACGGTGAACTACGACGAGGCGCCGTACCGTTTCGCCGTGCCCGCCGCGACCGCGCTGCCGCTCGCGGTGTCGGCGACGCTGTACTACCAGACCGCCAGTCGCGAATACATCGAGTTCCTGCGCAACGAGGCGCAGAGCAACGCCTTCCCCGCCGAGAACGATCTGTGCAGCGGGGCGACGCCCGATCGACCGTTCGCGGTCGGCCCGCAGGCGCGCACGCGCGCGGAGTACCTGTACGAACTCTGGAACGATGCGCCGGGCGACCCGCAGCCCGGTTACGGCAAGTCGCCGCCGCAGATCGCCGGCGCGCCGGCGACGTTGCACGTCGGCGGCTGAGCGGCGCCTGCTCAGCGCGGTTGCAGGGTCAGAGTATACTTTGTCGCACCGGGCAGGAACGGCGTGGCCTTGCCGGCGGCCCAGTCGGCGTCGCCGGCGCCGTGGAACGGCGAGAGCGGGTGGTCGCTCTGTCCGGCGGGCATGTGGAAGTAGCCGTATTCCTCGTGACCCGGCTCCACGGCGAAGCGTTCCGACGCGCCGAAGTCCGGCGCCTGCACGCGCGGCAGATTGGCATCGCCCGGCAGTTCGCGGCGCGGCATGTCGAGCAGCCAGCGTAGCCCCGGCAGGGAACGGCTCAGGGGATGGACGATGTGGGTGGCGTTCGCCTCGCCCCAGGTGCGTCGGGCCAGTCCGCCGGGCAGGGCGGCGAGGCGCGAGCCGGCGCGCTCGGCGCAGCGGCGCAGCAGTTCGTTCCAGTCCGCGTAGCCCGGCGGCAGCAGGTGCGGCGGCTGGCGGGCGAGCAGGGTCTCGATGAGGGTTTCCGCCTGCGACAGGCGCGGCAGGCGGAAGTCGGCGTCGCCGGTCTTCGCGCGCACCGCGGCGGCGAAGCCGTCGAGCACGGTGTCGGTGACCTCCTTGCGGAATTCGCGGGTCAGCCGGTAGCCGACCGAGGCCGGATCGGCGCGGCCGTTCCAGTCCGCAGTATACTTTTTCATCTCGCCGAACGGCGCCGCGTCGCCGGCCCGCGCCAGCACCGCGTCGAGGCGCTCGTGCCAGCGCGTCAGCAGGCGCGCGCGGTCGTCGAGCTGGATCGCGAGCATGTCGTCGGGCGTGAAGCGCTGGTGCGCCATCAAATCGTCGCGGATCTGGCGCGCGCGCGCGCCGAAATCGTAGCCGCCGTCGCCGAGCAGCGGGTAGGCCGGACTCTCCCAGTCGAGGGTGCGCGAATTCGCGGTCCACAGGCGCAGGTTCGGCGGATTCGGCAGGCGCGGATAGGCCGCGGCCGGCAGCCAGCCGTTCCAGCCAGTGGCGGGCGCGCTCCAGTCCGACGGCAGGCGCGGATCGTAGCCGCCGACACGCTGCGGGATGCGCCCGGCGATGGTCCAGCCGATGTTGCCGGCGCGGTCGCCGACCACGAAATTCTGCGGCGGCAGGCCGCAGCGGTTGGCGATGTCGAGGGCCTCGTCCACGCTCTCGGCGGTGTCGAGGTGGCGGAGCTCCAGATCGACGCCGCCCGGCACGAGCGCGGTCCAGGCCAGCGCCAGCGGCGTGCCGTCGGCATC
The DNA here is from genome assembly GCA_021325475.1 of Rhodanobacteraceae bacterium. Classification (GTDB taxonomy): domain Bacteria; phylum Pseudomonadota; class Gammaproteobacteria; order Xanthomonadales; family Rhodanobacteraceae; genus Rudaea. The sequence continues at coordinate 6,343 of JAJPHA010000008.1, forward strand.
GCTGGCGAGGATCGGACCCCAGACGGTGTCGCGCACGGTGATGCGCTGCTCTGCGGCATTGTGGACTTTGATCACTTCTTCACTTTGCTGCACGGCACGCCAACCGTCGGCGGTGCGGTAGCGGCCGGCATCGTCCGGATCGAGGTTCACCCGCACCCAGTCCAGCCAGTCGCCGTAGCTGTTGGTGAAGGTCCAGGCGATGCGGCGGTTGCTGCCGACCACCAGCGCCGGCACGCCCGGCAGGGTGACGCCGATCAGATCGACGGTCTCGCCGGCGCGGCGCGGATTCGGATAGACCAGCCGCGCGCGGAACCACAGGTTCGGCACGCGCAGCGTGAGGTGCATGTCGCCGGCGATGAGCGCGGCGTGCGTGGCGGTGAGGCTGCCGTGGACGGCGAAGCCGTTGCTGCCGGCGGCGGCCGGCGCCCCGGCGGGCGCGGCCGGCACGCGCAGCCACTTCGGATCGAGCGTGCGCAGGTCGAGCTCGTCCGCGCCCGGCAGCGACGGTTCGGGCATGGGCGGACCGGTCAGCGGTGCGTCCCACGGGCCGCCGGCCACCGCGAGGAATCGGTAGACCTTGTCGCCGAGCGCGGCGCGCACGCGCGCGAAGCCGAGCTCGCGGGCATTGGTCGCGTCGTTGAGGTCGAGGAACATCGCATCGACGACCAGCAGGCTGTCGACCTCGCGCCACGGTGCGGGCGGCGCGCCGAGCAGCCAGTATTCCCACGGTCGGCCGGCGAGCGCGGTCCGTCCGGCGTTGACGCCGGCGGTGTAGGCCGCGAGTTCCGCGCGATCGTCGGCGGACAACCCGGCGAGCGTCTGTTCGGCGCGCGCGCGGAAGCGCAGCGGCCGATGTTGCTTGTCGAGGTCGAGCGCGGCGGCGCCGACCAGTTCGGCGAGCTCGCCGGCGGCGGTACGCCGCATCAGGTCCATCTCGAAGTAGCGTTCCTGCGCATGGACGAAGCCGAGCGCATAGGCCGCATCGATCCGGCTGCCGGCGCGCACGGTCGCGGTGCCGAGCGCGTCGCGTTCCAGCGTCGCCGGCGCCTGCAGGCCGGGCGCGACGAGGCGGCCGTCGAGCGCGGGCAGGCTGGCGCGGAGCATGAGCCAGACGCCGCCCGCGAGCGCGACGAGCAGGGCGAGCAGGGCGAACAGCGCGCGGCGCAGCAGTCGGAGTCTCGGCATGATCGCGTCCAGCGGAGAAAGGCGCGATGGTAAAGCATCCGCGCCACACGGTCTCGCCCGCTGCGCGTGTTGCGCTATGCTGTGCGCGGGTGCCGAAACCGAGCGATGAGCGCCGACGCACACACCGTCATCGAGCCCACGGTGGATCTGATCCGCCGCATCCGCGCCGGCGATGCGCACGCGCGCGAGCAGCTGCTGCGCCGCTTCCTGCCGCTGCTGCGGCGCTGGGCGCACGGCCGCCTGCCGCGCCGGTTGCGCGATCTCAACGACACCGACGACCTGGTCCAGGTGACGCTGATGAAGGCGCTGGCGCGCCTCGACGAGTTCGACAGCGCCGGTCCCGGCGCGTTTCTCGGCTACCTGCGCACGGCGCTGCTGAATCAGGTGCGCGACGAGATCCGTCGCCACCAGCGTCGGCCGGAGCATGCCGAACTCGACGCCGAGCTCGGCGAGGCCGACGCGCCGGGACTGCTCGAGCAGCTCGTCGGCAGCGAACGCGTGCGCGCCTACGAGCAGGCGCTGGCGCGACTGCCGAAGCGGCAGCAGGGATTGATCGTGATGCGCGTCGAGTTCGGCATGAGCTATCCCGAGATCGCCGCCGAGGTCGGCGGCACGCCGGACGCGGCGCGGGTGATGGTGGCGCGCGCGCTGGTGCAGTTGTCGCGCTGGCTCGCCACGGACTGACGCCGGACGTGTTCGCTTGCCGTTCAGGCGGCGTTTATTGGTAACGGACCCGAGTGCCCACCGGAGCGGCGCATGCCTTCTTCCGTCGAACCGAACGACCCGCTGGAGCGCTTGGCCGCACGCATCGCCGACGACGAGCCGGTCGACTGGCAACAGGCGCGCGGCCGCGCCGCGCACGCCGCCGCGCTGGCCGGCCTGCGCGAGCTCGAACGGGTGGTGCACGGCTTTCGCCATGCGCAGCTCGCGCACGGTGAGGCGCCGCGCGCCGGACGCTTCCGCTTCGGCCAGCTCGTCGCCATCGAGCCGCTCGGCGAGGGCAGCCAGGGTACGGTGTGGCGCGCCTACGATCCGCTGCTCGATCTCGAGGTCGCGCTGAAGTTGCGCAAAATCGAATCCGGCGCGCTCGCCCACGCCTTCCTCGAGGAAGCGCGACGGCTGGCGCGCGTGCGCCAGGCCAATATCGTCAGCGTCTACGGCGCCGCGGTGCACGACGGCCAGGCCGGACTGTGGACCGAGCTGGTGCGCGGCACCTCGCTCGCCGAGCTGCTGGCCCGGCACGGACCGTTTCCGGCCGAGGAGGTGCGCGGCATCGGCCTCGATCTCGCCCACGCGCTCGCGGCGGTGCACCGCCACGGCCTGCGCCACGGCGACGTCAAGCCCGAGAACGTGATGCGCGAAGTCTCCGGACGCATCGTGCTGATGGATTTCGGCGCCGCGCGCGAGCTCGATGCGGCGAACGCGCCGGTGGTGTCGGGTTCGCTGCCCTATCTCGCGCCCGAGGTGCTGCGCGGCGCGGCGCCGACCGCGGCGAGCGATCTGTACGCGCTCGGCGTGCTGCTGTTCCGGCTGTTGACCGGCACCTGGCCGTACCCCGCGGACGATCTCGCCGGCCTGCTGCGCGCCCAGGACGAGGGCCGGCGCCTGCGCCTGACGGCGATTCGGCGCGACGTGCCGCGGCCGCTGGCGCGCGCGATCGAGGCCGCGCTCGCACTCGATCCGGCGCGGCGGCCGGCGAGCGCACTCGCGTTCGCCGCCCTGCTCGCGCCGCCGGCGCCCCGGTTCGGCGGCTGGCGCGTGGTGGCGCTGGCGGCCGGTCTCGCCGCGCTGGTGGCGGCCGGCGTGGGCCTCGGTGTGCGGCGCGAGCCGGCATGGCAGACCGAACTCGCGTTCTACCGGGCGGAGGCGCACGGCAGCAGCGCACTGGCGGACGGCGCCGCGATCCGGCTCGGCGACCGGTTGTCGCTGGCGTTGCGCAGCAGCCGGCCGGTCTGGGTATACATTTTCGACGACGACGGTTCGGGCGACGCCGCGGTGTTGTTCCCGCTCGCCGGTCTCGAGCCGAACAACCCGCTCGCGGCCGATCGCGCCTACCGTTTGCCGGGGGCCTCGACCTCCGGCGCGCTGACCTGGCAGGTGAGCCGCGCGGCCGCACGCGAGCAATTCATCGTGATCGCCGCCGACCGGGCCCAACCGGCGCTCGAACGCGCCGTCGCCGTCTGGCAGCATGCCGCCGAGGCGCCGGCGACGCGCGGTGCGCTGGCGCTCGCGCCGGCACCGCCGGCGGCGGAGCTTTCCAGCCCGGCGTTGCGCGCCGCGCTCGACGAGGTGCAGCGCAGCGACGGCGCCCACGTGCGTCGCTTCACCTTCACCTTCCCCCACGCGGCGGAGTAGCGCCGGCGACCGTGCGTCGTTCAGGCGCCGGTTGGCGCCGGCGCGGCGCGAGTCTGGCACAATCGCCGGCGGACGCGACAGCGTCCGTTTCGATTTCGGGGAATCCATGCCGATTCGCGGACTCGTCCTCGCCTTGATCGCCTGCGTGTTGCCGGCGACGCTCGTCGCCGCGGACACGAGCGTGGGTGTGGAGCCGATCTACTTCGCGCTCGCGCGCGGCGACCAGGATCGGGCGCAGGCGGCGAGCGCCGCGCTCCTCGCGCGCCCCGGCGCGCCGCGCGCCGAGGCGCTGCAGGCACGGCTCGACGTGCTCGGTACCTACGGGCGCCTGAACCAGCGCGAGGGGGAAGAACTGCACGCGGCGATCGACGCCCATGCCGCCGCGCACGCCGCCGGAGCGGCGCTGACGGTGCGCTTCGCGATCGCTGCGGCGTGGGAGCGCAACGACCCGCGCGGCGCGCTGGCGCTGGCACAGGCGCGACTGGCGCAGGCGCCGGCGGCGGAATGGCCCGAGCTCGACGTGCTGGTGGCGCGCACCGCGGCCAACGTGCCCGGTCAACTGCCGCTGGCGCGCGAGCACGCCGAGCGCGCGCTGGCGACGTGGCACGTGCGGCGCGGCGCGCGGGCGCGCTGGCTGGAGTGCGAACTCGATTACATCATTGGAAATGTATATTACTATACCGGCAGCAGCGCCCGTGCGCTCGCCCGGTTCGAGGCCGGCGCGCGGGTCGCGATCGCGGCGTTCGGCGACGACAGCCACGAACGCTTCCGGCTCGACGCGCAGCGCGCCGGCGTGCTCGGCGATCTCGGCCGCCAGCCCGAGGCGCTGGCGATCCGCGAGGCACTGCTCACGGTGGCGCGGCGCCGCTACGGCGAGGCCAGCGTCGAGGCGGCCAAGGCGGAGGGCCTGATCGGCGCCACCCTGCAGGAGATCGGCGACTACGCCGCCGCGCGCGGCCGCTACGAGCATGCGCAACAGGTGATGGCCGCGGCCGGCGGCGCTTCGAGCAACGAGCGCGGCGTGCTCGCCGCCAATTTCGGCAACCTGCTGCAGGAAATGGGCGAGGCCGACGCCGCGCTGGCGCAGTACCGCCAGGCGCTCGCGCTGTTCGGCGAGGGCGACGCGACCATGCACGTGCGTGCGGTGGTGCAGGCGAACATGGGTAACACCGAAGTGCGGCTCGGCCGCTACGCCGCGGCGATCGCCGACTTCGAGCGCGCGCTCGCCCTGCGCGAGCAGGCCGACGGCAAGGACAGTCCGGGTCTCGCCTACAGTCTCGAAGGGCTCGGCTCGGCGTCGCTGGCGCTGCACCGGTACGCCGACGCCGAAGCCCATTTCCGCCGCGCGCTCGCGCTGCGCGAACGCGCCGTGCAGCCGAATCATCCGAGCGTGGGGCCGCTGCGCTTCGGGCTGGCGCTGGCGCGCTGGGGGCAGGGCGATGCGGACGAGGCGTTCCGGCTGGCGGCGGAAACCGCGCGTCACCAGCAGGAATTGCTCGGCAGTTTCGCGACGGATTTCTCCGAACGCCAGAGCGTGGCCTACCGGCAACTGCTGGTGCCGGCGACCGCGCTGGCCGTGACCCTCGCCGCCGCGCGCGGCGATGCGGCGACGGTCGCCGAAGCCTGGCGCCTGACCATGGTCGAACGCGGCCTGGTCGCACGCGCCCAGGCGCACCGCCTGCTCGCCGCGCGCTCGCGCAAGGACGCCGCCGCGGCGCAGGCGTTCGCGGCGTGGCGTGAGGCCAATCGCACGCTCGGCGAGGCGTGGCTCGACAAGGCCACGGCGCCGCAACGTCTGGCCGAACTCAAGGCCGAGGCCGAGCGGGCGGAGCGGGCGTTGTGGCACGGCGCCGAGCGCGCACCGGCCGATGCCGGCGCCGGCGACGCGGGAGCGCTCGCGCGCGCCTTGCCGGCCGACAGCGCGCTCGTCGCCTATACCGAAGGCGTGGCCGCGGAACCGGCGCGGGCGTTGACCGCCGGCGGCGGTTCGCCGCCGGAGGACTGGTACGCCTTCGTGCTCGGCCCGGACGCGCAACCCGCGCTGCGGCGCATCGGTTCGATCGCGGCGCTGTCGGCGCAGGCGCGTGCCTGGTATGCCGATCTGCGCGATCCGACGACCGTGGCGGCGCGCCTGACCGCGGACGGCGCCGCGTTGCGCGCCGCGCTGCTGGATGCGGCGCTGGCGGGCGCGCGGCCGAAACACCTGTTCATCGTCCCCGAAGGCGAGCTGTTCCGCGTCAGCTTCGCCGCATTGCCGGCGCACGCCGGCGGCTATCTGGTCGAGCAGGGCGTGAGCGTGCACACCCTGGCGCACGAAGTCGATCTGGCCGCACCGGCGACGTCGTCGCGTGGCGGCTCGACCCTGCTCGCCGGCGCGCCCGAGTTTCCGGCGCTGCCGGCGGCGACGCCGCTCGCGGCGCGGCAGATCTGCGTGCGCGCCGCGGCAGAGGGATTCGCCGCGATCCCGAACGCGCGTCGCGAACTCGAGGATCTGCGCGACGTGTTCGCTGTCTCGCCGACTGCGGTGACCCTGCTCGACGGCGCGAACGCCACCAAGGACGCGGTGCTGGCGGCGCTGCCGAATGCGCGCATCGCGCACATCGCCACCCACGGCTTCAGTCTCGATGCGAGCTGCAGCGAGACCGGCAGCCGCGGCGTGAGCCTCGGAACCACCGCCGACGAGGCCGGCGAGATCGCGCTGTCCGGCCTCGCCTTCAACGGCGCCCGCGTCGGCGGCACGGCGCCGGCGATCGGCGTGCTCAGCGCCGGCGAACTGGCCGGGCTCGATCTGTCGCGGCTTGACTGGATCGCGCTGTCGGCCTGCGATTCCGGCCTCGGCCCGATCGGCCGCAACGAGGGCGTGTTCGGCATGCGCCGCGCCCTGCGCCTGGCCGGCGCGCACACGGTGGTGATGAGCCTGTGGCAGGTGGACGACGCCGCCACCGCCGAGCTGATGCGCGCCTTGTATCA
>JAJPHA010000133.1 GCA_021325475.1 Rhodanobacteraceae bacterium
CGGGTCACTTCTTTGCTGGTGCAAAGAAGTAACCAAGAAACACCTCGAAAGCAGAACATCCCTCGGAGGACCTGCACGAAGATTTTGCAAGCGGATGCATGTTCCAGTACAACTCGGTCGTTCCGACCTGAAACGTCGTTCGCTTCGCATGCAGGTCTTCGGTCGCAAAAAGCAGCGCCGGGCTGCCGAAGAAGACGACGTCAGGCCGACGTCTTCTTCAGTCGCGCCCCGCGAAAGTAGCGCACGCGCAGGTCCAGGCCGCGGCCGCTCTTGCCGATGTAGACGAAGCCGGTGCTCGTCCACACCGGCGCGCGCAGGGCTTCGCCGAAGCGCGTGTTCTCGAGCTCCAGCACCATGCCGATGCAGGGGAAGTCGTGTGCGCGGGCGTAGTCCTCGAGCACGTCGAAGGCGCGCAGCAGCAGGCGGAACACGAGCCGTGACTTGCGCCAGTTCTTGCCGATGAAGCAGCGGTAGTAGTACATCGGCTGGCCGATGCGCGGCAGGGTCAGCGGCACCACCGTGCACACGCCGGCCACCTCGCCCGCGGCGTCACGCGCGTGCAGCACCACCTGGCGCAGGCGTTCCTCGGGCTTGATGTCGGCGGCGAGCGCATTCTCGCGGCGCCAGAATTCGAGCACTGCCGCGGCGTCCTCCGGACACTCGCGCTGCCAATGGGTGACGAAGCGGAAGCCGCCGGCGGTGGCGTCGTTCATGATGCGGCCTCCGTCGCGGCGGCGCCGGCGTAGCCGGTCGGCGGCGTCTCCGGCGGCGGTGGCGCCGGCGCGACCACTTCCTTGAGCGCCTTGTCGGGCAGGGCGTAGGAATTGCCGAGCAGTTCGCCCTCGTGCACGATCTCGGGAAACAGCACGCCCGGCACCGCCTGCACGGCGAAGATCTCCTGCACGCCGCCGGTGAATTTGAGGAACGCCACGGTCTTGCCGGTGTGGATGTGCACCGCCCACACGCCGGAGAGGCGTTCGATGTTGTCGTCGGTGATCGGGATGTCGGTGAACGGCGTGGTGGCGCGCAATTGCGACAGGCCGATGAAGGCGATCGGCCCGAGGAAATCCAGCCCGCGGCAGAAGCCCGGCACGCGCGCGACGTCGATCTTCTCGCCGGTCTTGACGTCGATCGTGCACAGCGCGCCGCGACCGGACTCGAGCACCCACAGCCGGTTGTCGTACCAGCGCGGCGAGTGCGGCATCGACAGGCCGCGCGCGATCACGCGGTTGGTGGTGATGTCGATCAACACGCCGCCGTTGCGCTTGTTCGCGCGCCAGCCCTCGTGGGTGTTGGTCTCGCCGAGCGCGGTGACGTAGCGCGGAATGCCGTTGCGCATGGCCAGGCCGTTGAGATGGCAGCGGTCCTCCGGCGAATAGTGGCTGACGAACTTCGGCCGCCAGCGCGGCACGAAGCTCGATTTGGTATCCAGCGTGCACAGGCACGAGAACAGCGTGTTGACGAACCAGATCGCGCCGTCGGCGTCCCAGGCCATCTCGTGGATGTCGATGTGGCCGGTGATGTGGCCGCGTCGCGCCATGTACACCGCGTCGTGCACCGGCGGATCGTGCAGGCGCCGGGCCACGTCCGGCATGTTGCGGAACTCGACGATTTCCATCAGCGCGCCCAGCATCAGGCGCTGGCGGTTGGCGGCCATGCCCATCGGCCGGTTGAAGGTGCGGAAGTGGGTGTTGATGGACTTGCCGTCGGGCCGCAGGATCACCAGCTTGCCGGCCTGGTAGGTGCTGACGAGCACGCAGCCGCCGAGCTCGCGCAGCAGGTCCGGGAAGTTCGCGGTGTGGACGCTGCCGAGCGCCTGCTCGACGCTCGGCTCGGCGGTCGTGTCCGTCGCCGGCGCGCTGTAGCCGGTGGCGGCGATGTTGGCTTCCTCGTTCACGACGGCATTGTCGCGCAATACCGCCGTGTGCTGGAAGTCCGTCAGAACAAGAGCGGACAGGTCTCGAAACCGTTGTTGAACACGATATCGCCCTGCTGCACCTCGTAGGCGCCGATGTCGGCTGCGGGTCCCGACATCCGTGCATTGGGCGAGCCGCGCTGATCGTAGGTCAGGCTCGCCGCGTTGTTGCCCTGGTCGATGCCGGGGCTGTGGCTGAGCAGGGCGTGGGTTTTGGTGAGGCCGCCGTTGTCGCGCAGCGGGCCGAGCAGCGGACAGGAAATCTTGATCGTTCCCGCCGGCACGGCGGCAAACGTGGCGCGCACCAGGTTGTTGGCACCGCTGAACGTCACCGTGGTGCTCGCGCGCGTGGGGACGCTGAGATCGTATTCGGTCGAGCCGTAGGTGTTGTTCGCGATCAAAGTGCTTTGCATGGTCACTGCCACGGGCCCGTCGACATCGTCCGTGGCGACGCCCGGGGCGAAGTAGGTGAACGGAGCCATCGAGCCGGAACGGCCCTTCTTCGCCGTGTTGAAGGCGATGGTCGAGTTGTTCAGATAGACCTTGCCGGAGTTCACCGCCAAGCCGCCGGTGTAGTAGCCGGCGTAGTTGCCGGAGATCGTGCTGTTCGTGATCGTGGTGGTCAAGGTATTCGTGTTGAAGAAGTTGTGGGCATAGACGCCGCCGCCGCGGGCGCTCGCGCTGTTGCCGGAAATGGTGGAGCCGAGGATCGTGCTGTTCTTGTAGGCGAAAATGCCGCCGCCGAAGCCGAAGATGCTGGTGCTGTCCGACGCGGAATTGCCGCTGATGGTGCTGTATTTGACGAACAGATTGCCGGGGGTGTACGCGCCGCCGCCGTAGCCGCCTCGGCCCTTGGCGAGATTGCCGCTCACCACGGAGTACTTGATGCTCAGAGCCTTGCCGTACACGCCGCCGCCGCGCGCGCGGCCGCTGTTGGTGACATGGGCGCTGCACGAATAGACGCCGACGCGCACGAGCCCCAGGGTGCCGGCGGAATAGATGCAGCCGCCGTTCTCCGAACCCGTCGCCGTGGTCAGGTAGCCCTTGGCCACGGAAAGATCGTAGACGGCGAACGTGCCGGTGCCGGTGTGCGTGAAGATGCGGTCGTGCTCCGTGTTGCCGTTGTACTTTCCGGTGACGGTGAGCTTGGTCATGCCGGGACCTTTCAGGGTGATGTCGTTCTGGTTGAACGCAATCGCCCCGGTCTGCAGCGAAATCGTGCTGCAGCTCAAGCCCGTCATGTCGATCGTATCGCCGGTCGCCGCATTTGCCGCGGCGTAGCGCAGCGTGCCGGTGTTGCCGCCGCCGCTGTTGGCTTCGCTGCACGAATTCACCGTCCAGGTGGCCGCGAGCGCCGCCGGCGCGGCGAGGGCGAAGGCAAGGGCCACGCAGTTTGCCAGCGTGCGCCGGCGTTTGGGCAGGGTTTGCTGGATGTGCCGATGTTTCATGGAACGTTCCTCCGATCGGAAGTGGCGATCGTGCGGCGCGGTTCCCGGCGATCCGCGCTACGGACAGCCTTCGAAATTGGCGTCGAAGATGATCGCGTTCTGTTGCAACTCGTAGGCGCCGATGTCGGCCGCAGCGCCCGATATGCGCGGATACGGGAACGGATTGGTGTTGCCCGGCCGGCCGCGCTGGTCTTCGTTCGAGCCGAAGGTGTTGTTGCCCTGGTCCACGCCGGGGCTGTGGCTGAACAGGGCGTGGGTTTGCGTCAGCCCGCCATTGAACTTGAGCGGCCCGAGGATCGGGCAGGGACCGGCGATCGTGTCGGCCGGCAGGCCCGCACTCGACACCCGCACCAGATTGTTGTGGCCGGTGATGGTCACGCCGGCGGCACTGAGATCGTCGTTCATCGTCGGCGGGCCATAGGTATTGTTGGCGACGAGCGTGCTTTCCAGCTTGGCCGTGCCGCCGACCATGGCGATGCCGACCGCATGCGCACCGCTGGAGGTACTCGCGGCTTGATTGAACACGATCGTGGAGTTGTAGATGTTTACCGCGGGAATGCTCGTATACAGTCCGCCGATGATATTGGTAGTGGCCGTATTGCCCGAGATCGTGCTGTTGCTGATCACCGCCGTGTTGCCGGTAGATCCGAGCAGCGCGGCTCCGCCGATGTTGGTCTTGGCCGTATTGCCGGCAATGGTGGAGTTGCGGATCGTGGCATTGCCGCCGCTGAAGACGCCACCGGCGATCCCGGTGGCACTGCTGCCGCTCGGGCCGATGGCGGAATTGCCGCTGATGGTGCTGTATTTCGCGGAAAAGTTATTGGCGGCGAGCACGCCGCCGCCCTCGCTCAATCCGCTCGATGCGTTCTGGGTATAGGCGGTGTTGCCGGTGATCGTGCTGTACTTCACGAAGGTTTTGCCGCTGGTGGCGATCGCGCCGCCATAGGTCACACCGTTGCTCGATGCTTCGCAGAGATAGGCGCCGACGCCGTAGAGGTTTACGCTGCCCTTGGAGTACACGCAGCCGCCGACGGCGCTTGCGGCCCCGGACTGATAGCCCTTGGTCATCGTCAGCGATTCGAGCGTGAGCGTACCCGTGCCGGTGTGGGTGAATATGCGATTCTGGTACTGATGGAACGTGCCGCTGTTGAATGCGGTAATGGTCAGTCTTTGCGTGGTCGGCCCCTGGATCGTCAGATCGTTCTGGTTGACGACGATGTCGCCGGTGGTGAGCGTGATCGTGCTGCAGGTCAGGCCACTGGCGTCCACCGTGTCGCCATTCGCGGCGCCAGTCACGGCGGCGCGCAGGCTGCCCACGCCGGCATCGTTGCAGTTGGTCACGAAGACGGTGCTGGCGAATGCCAGCGGGCTGGTGCAGCAGAGAATGCCCGCAATACACGCGGCCAACGGCCGGTGGTGCGAGACGCGAACCCGCGGAACGGCCGCGATCGACATGGGAACGCCCTCCCTCGGGCCCTCGATGACAGTATAGGCTATCGAGATAACGCCGGCGCCGCCGCGATGCGATTCACGGGCGCGGCGTGCGTCGCGTAACGCCCAGTCTGTGACGGCCGCCGTGCAGGTGATGTGAAGGAGCCGCGACGGCGCTGGTCATATCACGTACCCGGCGACGCGATGGACTATGGACAGCCTTCGAAATTGTTGTTGAACACGATATCGCCTTGCTGCACCTCGTAGGCGCCGATGTCGGCTGCCGGTCCCGAGACCCGCGCATCCGGCGATCCGCGCTGATCGAAACCGAGTGCGGCCAGGTTGTTGCCCTGGTCGATGCCCGGGCTGTGGCTGAGCAGGGCGTGGGTCTTGGTCGGTCCACCGTTGTCGCGCAGCGGGCCGAGCAGCGGGCAGCGGTTCACGATCGTGTCGGCCGGCAGGCTGGCGCTCGATGCCCGCACCAGGTTGTTGTGGCCGGTGATGGTCAC
>JAJPHA010000004.1 GCA_021325475.1 Rhodanobacteraceae bacterium
CTGCCGCTCATGACCGACACCGGCACCTTCATCATCAACGGCACCGAGCGCGTCATCGTCTCGCAGCTGCACCGCTCGCCGGGCGTGTTCTTCGACCACGACCGCGGCAAGACGCACTCCTCGGGCAAGCTGCTGTATTCGGCGCGCATCATTCCCTACCGCGGCTCGTGGCTGGATTTCGAGTTCGATCCGAAGGACGCGCTGTTCACCCGCATCGACCGGCGCCGCAAGCTGCCGGTGACGATGCTGCTGCGCGCGCTCGGCTACAACAACGAGCAGATGCTCGACGTCTTCTTCGAGAAGAACGTGTTCCATCTCGACAAGAAGAGCGGCGCGCGGCTCGAGCTCGTCGCCGAGCGGCTGCGCGGCGAGACGCTGAATTTCGACCTGCGGGTCGGCGACGAAGTCATCGTCGAGGCCGGCAAGCGCATCACCGCGCGTCACGTGCGCGCGCTGCAGAGCGCGAAGATCAAGAGTCTGGAGGTGCCGGACGAATACCTCGCCGGCCGCATCCTCGCCCACGACGTGATCGACAAGAAGACCGGCGAATTGCTCGCCGCGGCGAATACCGAGCTCGATCTCGCGCACCTCGAGAACTTCCGCAAGGCCGGCGTCGACCAGATCGGCACGTTGTTCGTCAACGATCTCGACCGCGGTCCGTACATCTCCAACACCCTGCGCATCGACCCGACCAAGACCCCGCTCGAGGCGCTGGTCGAGATCTACCGCATGATGAGGCCGGGCGAGCCGCCGACCAAGGAAGCGGCGCAGAACCTGTTCCACAACCTGTTCTTCACCTTCGAGCGCTACGACCTGTCGGGCGTCGGCCGCATGAAGTTCAACCGCCGCGTCGGCCGCAAGGACATCACCGGTCCCGGCGTGCTGTACGACCACCAGTACTTCGCCGCGCGCAACGACGAGGAATCGAAGGCGCTGGTCCGGAAGCTCGGCCAGACCTCCGACATCCTCGACGTGCTCAAGGTGCTGATCGAGATCCGCAACGGTCGCGGCACGGTCGATGACATCGACCACCTCGGCAACCGTCGCGTGCGCTCGGTCGGCGAGATGGCCGAGAACGTGTTCCGCGTCGGCCTGGTGCGCGTTGAACGCGCGGTGAAGGAGCGCCTGTCGCTGGCCGAGGCCGAAGGGCTCACCCCGCAGGACCTGATCAACGCCAAGCCGGTGGCCGCGGCGATCAAGGAGTTCTTCGGCTCCTCGCAGCTCTCCCAGTTCATGGACCAGAACAATCCGCTGTCCGAGGTCACCCACAAGCGCCGCGTCTCGGCGCTCGGACCGGGCGGCCTGACCCGCGAGCGCGCCGGCTTCGAAGTGCGCGACGTGCACCCGACGCATTACGGTCGCGTCTGCACGATCGAGACACCGGAAGGCCCGAACATCGGCCTGATCAATTCGCTCGCGGTCTACGCCCGCACCAACTCCTACGGCTTCCTCGAGACGCCGTACCGCAAGGTGGTCCACGGCAAGGTGAGCGACAAGGTCGAATACCTGTCGGCGATCGAGGAGGGCGAATTCGTCATCGCCCAGGCCAACTCGCCGCTCCACAAGGACGGCAGCTTCGCCGAGGAATTCGTCTCCTGCCGCTTCCGCGGCGAGTCGGAGCTGCGTCCGGCGGCCGAGATCCAGTACATGGACGTCTCGCCGATGCAGACCGTGTCGGTGGCGGCGGCGCTGGTGCCGTTCCTCGAGCACGACGATGCCAACCGCGCGCTGATGGGCGCGAACATGCAGCGTCAGGCGGTGCCGACGCTGCGCTCGCAGGCGCCGCTGGTCGGCACCGGCATCGAGCGCGCGGTGGCGCGCGACTCCGGCGTGACCGCGGTGGCGCGGCGCGGCGGCGTGATCGACCAGGTCGACGCCGGCCGCATCGTGGTGCGTGTGCACGAAAAGGAGATCGGCGAGAACGATCCCGGCGTGGACATCTACACGCTCACCAAGTACACCCGGTCCAACCAGAACACCTGCATGAACCAGCGGCCGCTGGTGAATGTCGGCGACGTCGTGGCCAAGGGTGACGTGCTCGCCGACGGTCCGTCGACGGATCTCGGCGAGCTCGCGCTCGGCCAGAACATGCTGGTCGCGTTCATGCCGTGGAACGGCTACAACTTCGAGGACTCGATCCTGATCTCCGAGCGGGTGGTCCAGGAAGACCGCTACACCACGATCCACATCGAGGAGCTGACCTGCGCGGCGCGCGACACCAAGCTCGGGCCGGAGGAGATCACCGCCGACATCCCGAACGTCAGCGAACAGGCGCTGTCCCGTCTCGACGAGTCCGGCGTCGTCTACATCGGCGCCGAGGTCAAGGCCGGCGACATCCTGGTCGGCAAGGTCACGCCGAAGGGCGAATCGCAGCTCACCCCCGAGGAGAAGCTGCTGCGCGCGATCTTCGGCGAGAAGGCGTCCGACGTGAAGGATTCGAGCCTGCGCGTGCCGCCGGGCATGGACGGCACGGTGATCGACGTCACCGTGTTCACCCGCGACGGCATCGAGAAGGACAAGCGCGCCAAGCAGATCGAGGAGATGGAGATCAAGCGCATCAAGAAGGACTTCGACGACCAGTTCCGCATCCTCGAAGGCGCGATCTACAACCGCCTGCGCACCCAGCTCGTCGGCAAGGCCGCGAACGGCGGCCCGCACGGGCTGAAGAAGGGCGCGGCGATCACCCACGAGTATCTGGACACGCTGAAGAAGGACGAGTGGTTCGCGATCCGCATGAAGGACGAGGACGCGGCCGAGCTGCTGGAGAAGGCGCAGGAGCAGATCAAGGCGCACAAGGCCGAGTTCGACCGGCGCTTCAAGGACAAGCAGGCCAAGATCACGGCCGGCGACGACCTCGCCCCGGGCGTGCTGAAAATGGTAAAGGTATACCTCGCGGTCAAGCGCCGCATCCAGCCGGGCGACAAGATGGCCGGCCGTCACGGCAACAAGGGCGTGGTGTCGATGATCCGTCCGGTCGAGGACATGCCGTTCATGGCCGACGGCACGCCGATCGACATCGTGCTGAACCCGCTGGGCGTGCCTTCGCGCATGAACATCGGCCAGATCCTGGAGACGCACCTCGGCTGGGCGGCGAAGGGACTGGGCGAGAAGATCCGGCGGATGCTCGAGGCGAACGAGAAGGCCGCCGAGGTGCGCAAGTTCCTCGACCAGATCTACAACCACGACAAGGACGGCCTCGGTCAGCGCGTGAACCTGAAGTCGCTGACCGACGAGGAGATCCTCGCGCTCGCGCAGAACCTCCAGCACGGCGTGCCGATGGCCACGCCGGTGTTCGACGGCGCGCACGAGAACGAGATCAAGGCGATGCTCAAGCTCGCGGGTCTGCCGGAGTCCGGCCAGACCACGCTGTACGACGGCCGTACCGGCGAGGCGTTCGATCGCCAGGTCACGGTCGGCTACATGCACATGCTGAAGCTCAATCATCTGGTCGACGACAAGATGCACGCGCGCTCGACCGGGCCGTACTCGCTCGTCACCCAGCAGCCGCTCGGCGGCAAGGCGCAGTTCGGCGGCCAGCGCTTCGGCGAAATGGAGGTCTGGGCGCTCGAGGCCTACGGTGCGGCGTACACGCTGCAGGAAATGCTGACGGTGAAATCCGACGACGTGCCCGGACGCAACCAGATGTACAAGAACATCGTCGACGGCAATCACGAGATGGCGGCCGGCATGCCGGAGTCGTTCAACGTGCTGGTCAAGGAAATCCGCTCGCTGGCGATCAACATGGAGCTGGAGGAGCACTGAGCCGAGAACGGGCTGAGGGCCTAGGGCCGAGGGTCAAGACCCAGCAGACCCCGACGCTCTCGATCTTCAGCCCTCAGCCCTCAGCCCTCGACGAATGATTGCTCCTCCCGGAGAAAAGATAATGAAAGACTTGCTCAACCTCTTCAATCAGCAGCGCCAGACGCTGGATTTCGACTCGATCAAGATCGGTCTGGCCTCGCCGGAGCTGATCCGCTCCTGGTCGTACGGCGAAGTGAAGAAGCCGGAGACGATCAACTACCGCACGTTCAAGCCGGAGCGCGACGGCCTGTTCTGCGCGGCGATCTTCGGTCCGATCAAGGACTACGAGTGCCTGTGCGGCAAGTACAAGCGCATGAAGCACCGCGGCGTGGTCTGCGAGAAGTGCGGCACCGAGGTGACCCTGACCAAGGTGCGCCGCGAGCGCATGGGCCACATCGAGCTGGC
>JAJPHA010000100.1 GCA_021325475.1 Rhodanobacteraceae bacterium
ACGCTCGGCAAGGCGTTCTACTGGAAGCGGCTGATCGACGAAGGCGTCTATCCGACGACCGCCGACCTGGCGCGCGCGCTGAAACTGGAGCCAGGCTGGGCGGCCGAGGTGCTGCGCATGACCATGCTGGCACCGGACATCGTCGAGGCGATTTTCGAGGGCCGCCAGCCCCGGCATCTGAATCTGCACACGCTGCGTGGCCGCCAGGACCTGCTGCCCCGCGACTGGGCCGAGCAGCGTCGGCTGCTGGGCTTCCCCGAAGCCTAAATCCATACCCCCGATTTCCCCGATGACGGCGAGCCATGCGCTCGCCGTCTGCGTTTGCACGCCGGCGGATTGGCGAACCCGAAGTTCCCGCGTGGTTCGCCATTGCGTCCCTTAAAGGTTCGCCACCCGAAGTTTGGAATGACACCTGTTCCTCAACAACGTCACAGGAGCATTCCATGCAGACACCAGCCAGCACCATCCCCCAGTCGCCGCATCAGGCGATCAACAGCCTCTCACCCGGCGACCGCCGGGTGCTCAACGAAAACGAACTGGCGCAGCGGTGGGGCGTCAGCCCCAAGACCCTCCAGCGCTGGCGCAGCGAAGGTCGCGGCCCGCGCTACCTGAAGTTGTCCAAGCGCGTCGGCTATCCCGTGGACGCGGTCATCGAGTTCGAGCGCCAGGCGCTGCACGACTCGACGTCCGAGCGCGCGGCGGTCTGAGGAGCGATGCCATGAACGACATCACCCTCTTTCCCGCCGACATCGCCGCGATGTCCGTCGGCCAACTGGCCGCGTTGCCCGCCGTGCAGAAGGCCGAGATCGACAAGAACCTCGACGAGGCCCTCGACTGGCTCAAGAAGGCCCGCACCAAGTTCGACGCGGCGCTCGATGCCGCCTACGGCGAGCAGGCCCGCACGGCACTGCGCGATTCGGGCCGCGACTTCGGCACCGTGCACCTCGACGACGGCCAGCTGCGCATCAAGTTCGAGTTGCCCAAGAAGGTCAGTTGGGATCAGAAGCAACTGGCAGAAATCGCCGAGCGCATCGTGGCCTCGGGCGAGAAGGTCGAGGGCTACCTCGACATCAAGTTGTCCGTCTCCGAATCCCGCTTCACGAACTGGCCTCCGGCGCTCCAGCAGCAGTTCGCCGCCGCTCGCACCGTGGATTCCGGCAAGCCGTCCTTCACCCTTTCTCTCGATTCGGAGCACTGATCATGAGCACCAGTTTCATCGCTTCGCTGCGCAAGCAGCTGCCGTCCATCTACGGCGAACACCTTCCCGACGACATCCGCTATCGCGATGCCGACGGCCATGACGTGGTCGTCGCGCTCGACGCGGCCACGGTGGACGAACTGGCCTTCGCCATCCAGACCGCCAACGCCGAAGCCCTGGCGCTCGGCCGCCGCCGCACCGCGCTGGAGGAACTCCACACCGAGGCGCGCAAGCGCGCCGCGCGCGGGGCCGACCGCATCGCCGACGTCGCGTGGGAGGGCTGATCATGAGCGCGATCATTCCCTTCCAGTTCGAAGCGCATGCCGTGCGCGTGCAGGTCGACGACGCGGGCCTGCCGTGGTTCAACGCCACCGACGTCTGCGACGCGCTGGAGATGGGCAACCCATCCCAGGCGATCAAGTCCCACGTCGATGCCGAGGATCTCCAGAAATTGGAGACCCTTACGGCAGGTGGCCGCCAGCGCCAGAACCACGTCAACGAATCGGGCCTCTACGCCCTGATCCTCGGCAGCACGAAGGACGCCGCGAAACGCTTCAAGCGTTGGGTGACCGGCGAGGTGCTGCCCGCAATCCGCAAGACCGGCGCGTACTCCGTTCCCGGCACGCTGGCGGCCTTGCCCGCGCCGACCCACGACCGCGTGAGCGCGATCCTACTGATAGGCGAGGCGGTCACCAGGGTGCCGGGCGTCAAGACCGGCATTGCGATGGCGGCGACGCTGACCTGCATCCACGAGAACACGGGTCTCGCCGTCGAAACCCTGCGCCGCGCGTTGCCCGCTGCCAACGAGCCGATCTGCTCGCTCAACGCCACCCAGCTCGGAAAGCTGCTCAACCGCTCGGCCAAGGCCACGAACCAGTTGCTGGCGGCGGGCGGCCTCCAGTTCCGCAACGACCGCGATGAATGGGAACTGACCGAAGCCGGTGAAGCGTGGGCCGAGGCCATGCCCTACTCGCGCA
Source organism: Rhodanobacteraceae bacterium (assembly GCA_021325475.1). GTDB lineage: Bacteria > Pseudomonadota > Gammaproteobacteria > Xanthomonadales > Rhodanobacteraceae > Rudaea. The sequence continues at coordinate 2,176 of JAJPHA010000100.1, forward strand.
ACGGCCACAGCGGCTATCAGATCCTCTGGAATCCCGCCGTCGCCGAGAAGTTGAAGGAGGTGGCGTGATGTCCCTCCCGATCATCTCCGCGCAGCAACGCATGGCCGAGCGCAAGGGCGTGAAGCTGCTGATGCTGGGTAAGTCCGGCATAGGCAAGACCACCCGGCTCAAAGACCTCGATCCGGCCACCACGCTGTTCCTCGACATCGAGGCGGGCGATCTCGCCGTGGCCGACTGGCCCGGCGACACCATCCGTCCGGCATCGTGGCCGGAGTCGCGCGATTTCTTCGTGTTCCTCGCCGGGCCCGACAAGTCGCTGCCGCCGGACGCCGCGTTCTCGCAGGCGCACTACGACCACGTCGTCGAGAAGTTCGGCGATCCGGCGCAGCTCGACCGCTACCACACCTTCTTCCTCGACTCGATCACGCAGCTCTCGCGCCAGTGCTTCGCGTGGTGCAAGACGCAACCGGGTGCCACCAGCGACCGCACCGGCAAGCCCGACATGCGCGGTGCCTACGGCCTGCTCGGGCAGGAAATGGTCAGCGCCTTGACCCACCTGCAACACGCGCGCGGCAAGAACGTGGTGTTCGTCGCCATCCTCGACGAAAGGCTCGACGACTACAACCGCAAGGTCTTCGTGCCGCAGATCGAGGGCAGCAAGACCAGCCTCGAACTGCCCGGCATCGTCGACGAGGTCGTGACGCTGGCCGAGATCAAGGCCGAGGACGGCAGCGCCTACCG
>JAJPHA010000110.1 GCA_021325475.1 Rhodanobacteraceae bacterium
CAGTTCCACAAGCAGATCGCCGAGTACAACCAGCTCGGCATCGCGGTGAACTACGTGATGTACCCGCTCGACATCCACCCCGGCGCGGACCAGAAGGCGGTGGCGGTGTGGTGCGCCAAGGATCGCAACGAAGCCTATACCGCGGCGATGAACGGCCAGGATCCGGGCCACGCCACCTGCACCAATCCGGTGGCCGAGACCAAGGCGCTCGGCGTGCGCCTCGGCATCAACGCCACGCCCACCGTGCTCGCCGACGACGGCAGCACGATCGACAACGCCAAGGCGACCGTGCCGGCGCAGTTGCTGGCGGAGCTCGAACGCAAGGCCGCAGCGAAGAAGACCAGCGCGCCGGTGGCCGCGCGCTGATCCGCGCGGCGCCCTTTCCGCGTTCGCCGCGGCCGCCGTACAATACGCGCCCCCGCGTACCGACCGCGCCGCCGCGCTCGCCATGATCGTCCTCGACGGGCTTCCGGCCCTTTCCGCGTTTCGCCTGGAGCGGATCAATCGCGACCTGGAACGCCGCGGCCTGCGCAGCCGCCTGCTCGAGGCGTGGAACGTCTATTTCATCGCCGGCGACGCCGGCGCGGCCGAGCCCGACCGCGGGCCGCTGTGCGAGGTGTTGCGGGCCACGCCCGGCGCGCCGAAGTCGGCGACGCTGTGGGTGGTGCCGCGGCTCGGCACGATCTCGCCGTGGTCGTCGAAGGCCACCGACATCCTGCACGGCTGCGGTTTCGCCGTGCGGCGCGTCGAACACGGCGTCGCCTTCCTGATCGAGCGCGTGCCGGCGCCGGACGCACCGGCGTGGCAGCAGCTCGTGCGCGTGCTGCACGATCCGATGACCCAGTCGGTGCTGACGCGGCTGACCGACGCCGCCGGCCTGTTCCGCGACGGCGCGCCCGGCGCGCTCGGCCGGATCGCGCTCGGCGCCGACGCCGCCGCGGCGCTGGAGGCGGCCAACCGCCGGCTCGGCCTGGCGCTGTCGGCGGACGAGATCGACTACCTCGCCGCGCGCTATCGCGAACTCGGCCGCGACCCCACCGACGCCGAGCTGATGATGTTCGCGCAGGCCAATTCCGAGCACTGCCGGCACAAGGTGTTCAACGCCGACTGGACGATCGACGGCGTGGCCCAGGCGCGCTCGCTGTTCGCGATGATCAAGCACACCCACGCGCGGGCGCCGCAACACACGCTGTCGGCCTATCGCGACAACGCCGCGATCGTCGAGGGCAGCGTCGGCCGGCGCTTCTTCGCCGATCCGCAAAGTGGAAAATACGGCATTGTGGAAGAATCCATTCCGTACGCGATCAAGGTCGAGACGCACAACCATCCGACCGCGATCGCGCCGTTCCCGGGCGCGGCCACCGGCGCCGGCGGCGAGATCCGCGACGAGGGCGCCGCCGGCCGCGGCGGCAAGCCGAAGGCGGGTCTGACCGGATTCACCACCTCGGACCTGCGCATCCCCGAGCTGCCGCGGCCGTGGGAGCGCGAGCGGCCGCTGCCGCCGCGCCTGGCGAGCGCGTTCGAGATCATGCGCGACGGCCCGCTTGGCGCGGCCGCGTTCAACAACGAATTCGGCCGGCCCTGTCTCGGCGGCTACTTCCGCACGTTCGAGGCGGAATGCCGCGATCCGACGCTGCGCCGCGGCTACGACAAGCCGATCATGATCGCCGGCGGTCTGGCGAATCTGCGTCCGGCGCACGTCGCCAAGCGTCCGCTCGCGCCGGGCGATCTGGTGATCGTGCTCGGCGGTCCGGCGATGCTGATCGGCCTGGGCGGCGGCGCCGCCTCCTCGGTCGCCGGCGGCGACAGCTCGGCCGAACTCGACTTCGCCTCGGTGCAGCGCGACAACGCCGAGATGTAGCGCCGCTGCCAGGAAGTGATCGACCGCTGCTGGGCGCGCGGCGAGGCCAACCCGATCCTCAGCCTGCACGACGTCGGCGCCGGCGGTTTGTCGAATGCGATTCCCGAACTGCTGCACGACGCCGGCGTCGGCGGCCGCATCGAGCTGCGCCGAATTCCGAGCGATGATTCGCAACTGTCACCGATGCAGATCTGGTGCAACGAGGCGCAGGAACGTTACGTGCTCGGCCTCAGCGCCGCGGATCTGCCGCTGTTCGAGGCGCTGTGCGCGCGCGAGCGCTGCCCGTTTGCGGTCGTCGGAACGGTCACCGCGGAACGCCGGCTGATCGTGGAAGACACTCAGCCCTCGGCCCTCGGCCCGCAGCCCGCGCAGCAGGTCATCGATCTGCCGATGGACGTGCTGTTCGGCAAGCCGCCGAAGATGCAGCGCGACACCCGCCGCGCGCGACCGCGCTTCGACCTCGTCCCCGACCTCGACGGCATCCAGCTCGAGGAGGCGATCGGTCGCGTGCTGCGCCTGCCCGCGGTCGGCAGCAAGTCGTTCCTGATCACGATCGGCGATCGCACCGTCGGCGGCCTCGCCGCGCGCGACCCGATGGTCGGGCCGTGGCAGGTGCCGGTGGCCGACTGCGCGGTGACGCTGGCGGATTTCTCCGGCCATGCCGGCGAGGCGATGGCGATGGGCGAGCGCACGCCGATCGCGTTGCAGTCGGCGCCGGCCTCGGCGCGCATGGCGGTGGGCGAGGCGATCACCAATCTCGCCGCCGCCCCGGTCGCCGCGCTCGGCGAGATCAAGCTGTCGGCCAACTGGATGGCCGCGGTCGGCCATCCCGGCGAGGACGCCGCGTTGTTCGACGCGGTCGAAGCCGTGGCGATGCAGCTTTGTCCACAATTGAACATTTCCATTCCGGTCGGCAAGGACTCGCTGTCGCTGCAGGCGGTGTGGCAGCAGGAGGGCCGTCCGCACCGCACCGTCGCGCCGGTGTCGCTGATCGTCAGCGCGTTCGCGCGCGTGGCCGACGTGCGCCGCACGCTGACCCCGCAGCTCAAGCTCGATCGCGGCGACAGCGAGCTGTGGCTGCTCGATCTCGGCGGCGGCCGCAACCGGCTCGGCTCCTCGGCGCTGGCGCAGGTCTACAACCGCGCCGGCGGTCTGCCGCCGGACGTGGACGATCCGGCCCTGCTCGCGCGGTTCTTCGCCGCGATCCAGGAAGCGAACGCCGCCGGCCTGCTGCTCGCCTACCACGATCGCGCCGACGGCGGCGCCATCGTCAGCCTGATCGAGATGGCCTTCGCCGGCCATTGCGGCCTCGACGTCGAGTTGACCGGCTGGGCCGACAACACGCTGTCGGCGCTGTTCAGCGAGGAACTCGGCGCGGTGGTGCAGATCCGCCGCGCCGACCGCGACGCGTTCCTCACGCTGCTCGTGCACCACGACCTGCGCGGGTGCGCGCATTTCGTCGGCAATCCGCACGCGCGCAAGCGCGTCAAGCTCTGGCTCAACGACGAGGCCATCGCGCGCTGGCCGTGGAGCGAACTGATGGCGGCCTGGTCGGAGACCAGTTTCGCCATGCAGGCGCGGCGCGACAATCCGGAATGCGCGCGCGCCGAATACGCTTGGCGCTGCGCCGACGACGATCCCGGGATCACGCCCAGGCTCGGCTTCGATCCGGCCGAAGATGTCGCCGCGCCGTATGTCGCGCGCGGCGTGCGGCCGAAGCTGGCGATCCTGCGCGATCAGGGCATCAACGGCCAGGTCGAGATGGCCGCCGCGTTCACCCGCGCCGGCTTCGACGCCTACGACGTGCACATGACCGATCTGCAGCAGGGCCGCCATCGTCTGCACGATTTCGTCGGCTTCGCCGCCTGTGGCGGATTCTCCTACGGCGACGTGCTCGGCGCCGGCCGCGGCTGGGCCACCTCGATCCTGTTCCACCCGGCGCTGCGCGACGCGTTCGCGGCGTTCTTCGCCGATCCGACCAAGTTCGCGCTCGGCATCTGCAACGGCTGCCAGATGCTGGCGGCGCTGAAGCAGATCATCCCCGGCGCGGAATGCTGGCCGAGCTTCGCGCGCAACGCCTCCGAGCAATACGAGGCGCGCGTGGCCACGCTCGAGGTGCAGGAATCGGCTTCGCTGTTCTTCCGCGGCATGGCCGGCTCGCGCATCCCGGTGGCGGTCGCGCACGGCGAGGGCCGCGCCGTGTTCGCCGAGCGCGGCGACGCCAAGCGCGTCGAGGTCTGCCTGCGCTACGTCGACAACCACGGCCGGGTCACCGAGGCCTACCCGCTCAATCCGAACGGTTCGCCGAAGGGCATCGCCGGCCTCACCGCCGCCGACGGTCGGGTCACGGTGCTGATGCCGCACCCGGAGCGCGTGTTCCGCAGCGTGCAGTTGTCGTGGGCGCCGCGCGAGTGGGGCGAGGATTCGCCGTGGCTGCGCATGTTCCGCAACGCGCGCGTCTGGGTGGGATGATGGCGGGCGCGCACCCCAGGGCCGTTCGCCCCGAGCGCAGCCGCGACGCGCCGCAGTCGAAGGGCAGGGGCACGTCGGCTCCGCGTGCTGCGCACGTTGCGCGCGGCGCGAACGGTGGCAAGTGACCCTCTCGCCCCTGAAGCGCTTCCTGCTCGCGGCGCTGCTGTGGCTGCCGCTCACGTTCTTTCTCTGGTTCTCGTTCGCCGGTCCGCTGGTGTGGCCGGTGATCGCGCTGGCGAAGCTCGTCCTGCTCAAGCTCTGGCCGGATCTCATCACCGCGGTCAGCCAGGGCGCGGATCTGCTCGACGCGCAGGGTCGCGTGCTCGGTCATGCGGGCTATCTCATGCAACTGTCGAGCGGCGTGCTGGTGAATGCGGCGCCCCCCGGCGCACCGCCGCGGTTCGGGTATCTCGAACCGGTGGTCAATCCGATGATCTACGGCTACGCGCTGCCGCTGTTCGCCGGTCTGGTGCTGGCCACGCCGCTCCCGCCGCGCCGGCGCGCGCTCGAGATCGCCGGCGGTGGCGCGCTGATCCTGCTCGCACAGACCTTCGGCGTGATCGCCGAGAGCCTCAAAAGCGTCGGGCTGGACGCGGGGCCGGCCGGCCTCGAGGCGCTGCGGCGCGCGGGCCTGGCGCCGGAGCTGATTGCGCTCGCCTACCAGTTCGGTTATCTGATCCTGCCGGCGCTGGTGCCGGCCGCGCTCTGGATCGTCTGCAACCGGCGTTTCATCGAAACCCTGGTCCGGCCCGCGCCCGCGGAACCTGCCGCGGCGCGCGGGGTCGAAGTCCCCACGAACGGGGGAGAGTGAATCATGTCAGCCGTCGTATCCGCGCCCGATTCGCCGACGCCCGTGGCGCCGCTGGACGAGCGCATCTGCGAGTTCCTGGTCGAACGCGGCCGGCTCAAGGAGGCCGATCTCGCGCGCGCGCGGCGGCTGCACGAGGAAAGCGCCGACGGCAGCCTGGTGCCGCTGCTGACCCGGCTCGGCCTCGTCTCCGAGCGCGACATGGGCGATGCGCTGTCGGAGCTGCTCGGCCTGCCGCTGGTCGGCGCCAAGGAGTGCCCGGAGACGCCGCCGCCGAACGTGCAGATGTCGGTGCGCTTCCTCAAGCAGCATCACGTCGTGCCGATCGGCGAGAGCGAGCGCACGGTCACCCTGCTGGTGGCCGATCCCGCCGACCGCTATCCGATCCAGGCGGTCGAACTCGCCACCGGCCGGACGGTCGAGGTGAAGGTCGGCCTGCGTTCCGAGATCGACGACCTGATCGAACGCTACTACGGCCAAGGCCGCTCGGCGATGGGCGCGATCGTCGAGAACCTCACCGACGAGGCGACGCGCAGCGAGGACGACATCGAGCACCTGCGCGATCTGGCCTCCGAGGCGCCGGTGATCCGGCTGGTCAATCTCATCATCCAGCGCGCGGTCGAGAGCCGCGCCTCGGACATCCACATCGAACCGTTCGAGAACCGGCTGAAGGTGCGCTATCGGATCGATGGCGTGCTGCAGGAAGTGGAATCGCCGCCGGCGGCATCCACCGCGGCGGTGATCTCGCGCGTCAAGATCATGGCCAAGCTCAACATCGCCGAGCGCCGCCTGCCGCAGGACGGCCGCATCATGCTGCGCGTGCAGGGCAAGGAGCTGGACCTGCGCGTGTCCACCGTGCCGACCAGTTTCGGCGAATCGGTGGTGATGCGCATCCTCGACCGCGAATCGGTGGTGTTCGATTTCCACACCCTCGGCTTCACCGACGAGTTCCTGCCGCAGTTCCTCCGGGTGCTGGAGCTGCCGCACGGCATCCTGCTCGTCACCGGCCCGACCGGCTCGGGCAAGACCACCACGCTGTACACCGCGCTCAGCAAGCTCAACACGCCCGACGTCAAGATCATCACCGTCGAGGATCCGGTCGAGTACCAGATCGAAGGCATCAACCAGATCCAGGCCAAGCCGCAGATTGGCCTCGACTTCGCCCACGCCCTGCGCTCGATCGTGCGCCAGGACCCGGACATCATCATGATCGGCGAGATGCGCGATCTCGAGACCGCGCGGATCGCGATCCAGTCCGCGCTGACCGGGCATCTGGTGCTGTCCACCCTGCACACCAACAACGCCGCCGGCGCGGTGACCCGTCTGCTCGACATGGGCGTGGAGGACTATCTGCTCACCTCCACCGTCAACGGCGTGCTCGCGCAGCGCCTGGTGCGGCGGCTGGAGCCGACCCACGCCGAACGCTACGAGGCGCTGCCGGAGGTGATCGCCGAATTCGATCTGCGCCGCTTCCAGCCGGAGGGAAAAGTATACTTGTACAAACCGGTGCCGTCGCCGCTCACCGCCACCGGCTACCTCGGCCGCACCACGATCATGGAGTTCCTGGTGATGTCCGATCCGATCCGGCGCCTGGTCATGCAGCACGCCGACATGGGCAAGATCGAGGAACAGGCGCGCGCCGAGGGCATGCGCACGATGTACGAGGACGGTCTGGTCAAGTCGCTCAAGGGCGTGACCACGATCGAGGAAGTGCTGCGGGTGACGTCGGAGACGTGAGGATGCGTGAGCGGTCAGCGGTGAGCGGAAAAAAGAGCGCTGGCTTGTGCTTTGCGGCGCATCGGCATGCCTGCCAGCCCGGCTTTCCGCAAGAGCGTATTCCCGCTCATCGCTCACCGCTCACCACTCACCGCTGACATGGCGCTCTACCGCTACAAAGCCGTCACTGGCGCCGGCGAGATCCTCGAAGGCCAGATGGAAGTCGCCTCGAACGAGGAGGCGATCGCGCGCATCCAGGACGCCGGCAACATCCCGCTCGACGTGCGCGAGGCGGGCGCGGCCGGCGGCGGCGGGTTCGGCACGCTGTTCCGGCGCGCGGCGATGGGGCCGGCGCAGGTGCTGCAGTTCACCCAGCAGCTCGCCACCCTGCTCGGCGCCGGCCAGCCGCTCGATCGGGCCCTGCAAATCCTGCTCGAGCTGCCGGAAAGCGACAAGGCGCGGCGCGTGATCGAACGCATCCGCGACCACGTGCGCGGCGGCGCGCCGCTGTCCGACGGCCTGGAAGCCGAGCCCGGCGTGTTCTCCAAACTGTACGTGAACATGGTCCGCGCCGGCGAGGTGGGCGGCTCGCTCGAGGCGACGCTGGCGCGCCTGGCGAACTACCTCGAACGCGCCAAGGCGCTCAAGGAGAGCGTGATCAACGCCATGATCTATCCGGCGATCCTGGTCGTCATGGTGTTCGCCGCGCTGGTCGTGCTGCTGATCTTCGTCGTGCCGCAGTTCGTGCCGATGTTCCGCGATCTCAACGTCGAGCTGCCGCTGCTCACCCGCATCGTGCTGTTCGTCGGCACCGGTCTGCAGGGCTACTGGTGGCTGCTGGTCGTCGGCATCGTCGGCGCCGTCGTGCTGGTGCGGCGGCGGCTGGCCGATCCGGCGGCGCGACTGGCGTTCGACGCCTGGCTGCTGCGACAACGCGTGATCGGGCCGCTCTTGGCCAAGCTCGAAACCGCGCGCCTGGCGCGCACCCTGGGAACGTTGCTGAAGAACGGCGTGCCCTTGCTGACCGCGCTCGGCATCGGCCGCAACGTGCTCGGCAATTCGGCGCTGGCCGAAAGCGTCGACCGGGCCAGCGAGGAGGTCAAGACCGGCGGCGGCCTGGCGTTCGCGCTCGGCCACGGCAAGCGCTTTCCGAAGCTCGCGCTGCAGATGATCAGCGTCGGCGAGGAATCGGGCGCGCTCGACGACATGCTGCTCAAGGTCGCCGACACCTTCGACGCGGAGGCGAAGAACACGGTCGATCGCCTGCTCGCCGCGCTGGTGCCGGTGATGACCCTGGTGATGACCTTCGTCGTCGGTTTCGTCATGATGGCGATCCTGCTGCCGATCATGAGTATCAGCGGTTCCATCCAGTGAGAAGACCCACATGAACAACTCGATTCGCATCCTCCGCCGCGCCGCGCGCACCGGCCTGCCCGCGAACCTGGCGCGCACGCGCGGCTTCACCCTGATCGAAATGGTCATGGTGATCGCCTTGATCGGCATCGTCATGGGCATCGTCGGCAACTACGCGTTCCAGCGCTTCAATCAGGGCAAGTACAGCGCCGGCAAGGCGGCGGTGCATTCGCTGGAAATGAAGGTGCAGGCGTACATCCTGGACAACGGCGGCGCGCCGCAGAGCCTGAACGATCTGGTCACGCGCCCCGGCAATGCGGCCAACTGGAACGGCCCCTACGCCAAGCCCGGCGATCTCACCGATCCGTTCGGGCATCCGTTCCAGTACAAGGCGCCGGGCGACCACGGCGATTTCGACATCATCTTCCTCGGCAAGGACGGCAAGCCCGGCGGCGAGGGCATGGACAAGGACTACGGCAACTGGGAGTGAGCGGGCGGTGTGCGGTGGGCGGTGAACGACGGGACCAGCGCGCCGCAGCCGGCGTGCGGACGCGCGCGGTCGGTGGTGCCGTGCCGGGTGCGGCCCGCGCCGCCGGCTTCAGCCTGATCGAGCTCGTCGCCGTGGTGGCGCTGATCGGGATCGCGTTGGCGGTGGTGTCGCTGTCGTTCTCGAAGAGCCTCGGCGGCGCCCAGGTCGAAGCCGCCAGCCGCGATCTGGTCGCCGCGTTGCGCTACACCCGCGGCCGGGCGATCGTGCGCGGCGAACAGCAGGCGCTCGACATCGACGTCGCCAACAATACCTACCGCGCACCGGACCGGCCGCTGGTGCGCTTGCCGAAGGACATGCGCCTGACCCTCACCACCGCCGAGACCGAGCAGACCGCGGCCACCTCCGGCCGCATCCGCTTCTTTCCCGACGGCGCCTCCACCGGCGGCCACATCGCCGTGCTGCTCGGCCGTCGCGAGTGGCGCATCAACGTGAACTGGCTGACCGGTGAGGTCGAACGCAAGGAAGTGCGGCAATGAACGGGCGGCGGTCGGCGGTCGGCGGAACGAGCCGGGCGAATGCGCGCGGCTTCACCCTGGTGGAGCTGGTGGCGGCGTTCGCGATCTTCGCGCTCGGCTTCGGCGTGCTGCTGCAGATTCTTTCCACCTGCCTGCACACCACCACCCAGGCGGCGGACTACACCCGCGCCGCGCTGTGGGCCGAGTCGCTGCTGGACGTGCAGGGCGTGGGCGAGCCGCTGCGCGAGGGCGAGGCGAGCGGCCGCTTCGACGACCGCTACCGCTGGCAGCTCAGCGTGCGCAAGCTGCCGCCGCCGTCGCCGCTGCAGGCGCCCGTGGCCGGCGCCGCCAACGCGCCGGTGGTGCCGGTCGCGGCACCGCCGCCCGTGCCCATCGAGCTCTACCAGCTCGAGCTCGTGGTGAGCTGGGACAGCTTCTATCTTACCCACCACGCCCGCTTCGTCACCCTGCGCGCACAGAACGCCGACAGCGGCAATCCGCTCGCGCCGCGCACGGCCACGCCGGCGGCGATGCGTCCCGTGCCGGGAGCCAAGCCATGAACGCCGCGACGCGTGCGGCGCGCGGTTTCACGCTGCTCGAGGTGCTGCTCGCGGTCACGCTGCTGGCGTTGCTGATCGCCGGCGCCTACGGCGGCATTCGCGCGGCGGCGCGCGCCATGCACGCCGGCGAGCGCGCGATCGACCGCACCGACCGGCTGCGCACCGCCCAGCAATTCCTGCGACGCCAGTTGAGCCACGTCATGCCGCTCGCCTTCGCCCAGGACGAGGGCACCGCCATGCAGCACGTGTTCGAGGGCGATGCCGAGCACATGCGCTTCGTCGCGCCGATGCCGGGCTACCTGTCGCGCGGCGGGCCATACGTGCAGACGCTGGAACTCGTGCGCGCGGACGACGGTCTGCAACTGAAGTTCACCGACGCGATGCTCAATGGCTACGACGCGAAAAATCCCGGCGCGAACGCCGACGAGCCGGTGGTGGTGCTCGATCACATCCGCGACGGCGCCTTCGAGTACCGCACGCTCGACGAGCAGGGCCGGCTCACCGACTGGCTGCGCGAATGGCCGGATCCGCAGATCACGCCGATGATGGTGCGCATCCGCCTGACCATGCAACCCGGCGTGCCGATTGCGTGGCCGGTGCTCGACGTGCCGCTCAAGCTCAACGCCGGCGCGGCGCGGGTGACGGTGCCGCAGACCCTGATCCCGGCGAGGCGCGCGCAATGACCGTCGCTGCGCCGCGGCGCCGCCAGCGCGGCGTCGCGCTGATCCTGGTGATCTGGGTGATCGCGCTGATGACCGTGCTGCTCGGCAGTTTCGCGCTGATCGCGCGCACCGAGAACTTCGAGGCGCGCCATCTATTCGACGGCACCACCGCGCGCTACGCCGCCGAAGCCGGGCTCGAGCGCGCGGTGTACGAATTGCGCAATCCGGACCCGGCCACGCGCTGGGTCGGCGACGGCCGGCCATACGAGTTCGATTTCGACAACGCGCACCTGCGCGTCGAGATCACCGACGAATCGGGCAAGATCGACATCAACACCGCGGACGAGACCCTGCTGCAGGCGCTGTTCGTCTCGGTCGGCGTCGATGCCGAGCGGGCCGCGGCGCTGGCCGACGCGGTGATCGACTGGCGCGATCCCGACGACCTGCCGCGTCCGCACGGCGCCGAGGCCAACGAATACCGCGCCGCCGGACTTGCCTACGTGCCGCGCAACGCGCCGTTCCAGACCACGTCCGAAGTGCAGCAGGTGCTCGGCATGAATTACGAGCTGTATTCGCGCATCGAGCCGGCGATCACGATCTACGGCAGCGGCGGCCAGCCGAACGCCGCCTACGCGCCGCTCGAGGCGCTGCGCGCGCTGCCGGGCATGAGCGAGGAGCTGGCGCGGCAACTGATCGAAGCGCGCCAGCAGGTGCCGCCGGGCCAGCCGCTGGCGGGCCTGACCTTGCCCGACGGCACGCCCGTCGTGGCCAATGCCGGCGGGAACACGTACACTATCCGATCCCGCGCCACGCTCGCCAGCGGCGTCCGTGCGGTGATCGACGCCAGTGTCCGCCTGGCCGGCGTCAGCGCCGGCGGCCGGCCGTACACCGTGTTGCGCTGGCGCGATGACGAAGTTTCCCGATGACGATAGCCGAGGCGTTCGACAGCCAGCTCGCCCGCTTGCGGATGCGCTACGCGCGCACGCCGCTGCCGCGCTTTTTCGCCTGGTGGGGACGCGAGCTCGTCGCGTTGCTGCCGGCGCGCTGGCGCGCGCTGCTCGCCGAGCGCGCCGACATGCTGCTGCTCGAGACGCAGGGCGACGAACTCGTGTTGTGGCGGCAGACCGGCGAGCGCAGCGTCGAGCTCGGCCGGGTCGCGCTCGGCGAGCCGGCCGAAGCGCAGCGCGCGGCGTTCGCGGCGCTGCGCCGGCCGCTGGAGAATCCCGATCTGCCGTGTTTCCTGTGCATCGGCGCGGAACGCGCGCTGCGTCGTCCGATCACGCTGCCGGTGGCGGCCGAGAACAATCTGCGCCAGGTGCTCGCGTTCGAGATGGACCGGCAGACGCCGTTCAAGGCCGATCAGGTGTATTTCGATTACCGCCTCGCCGAGCGCCAGGCCGCCGATCGCAATCTGCACATCGAGCTCACCGTGGTGCCGCGCGCGCAGCTCGACGCCGAACTCGCCAAGCTCGCGGCCGCCGCCGTGCCGCTCGACGGCGTGGACTGCTGGCGGGACGGTTCCGGCAGCGCCCGCGCCGGCCTCAACCTGTTGCCGCCGGAGCGCCGGCGCAAGCGCAGGAATCTGCCGGCGCGCCTGAACCTGGCGCTGGCCGGAGCGGCGCTGGTGCTGCTCGTCACCGGCATGCTGCTGTCGCTCGACAACCGCGCCTCGGCGCTCGCGGCGATGACGGCGCAAGTGGAGAAGGCCGAGAACGAGGCGCGCCAGGTTTCGCAACTGCGCAAGACCCTGCAGGACACGATCGAATCGGCCAATTTCCTCAGCCGCAAGAAGCGCGAGACGCCGCTCATGGTGCAGATGCTCGAGGAGCTCACCGAGCGTCTGCCCGACGACACCTACCTCGAGCGCCTGAACGTGGACGAGAAGAACAAGATCGAGCTGCAGGGCCTGAGTACCGACGCCTCCCGTCTGATCGCGCTGCTGCAGAAATCCGAGGTGTTCGTCAATCCCGGCGTGCAGGGCACGATCCAGCCCGACCCGCGCACCAAGAAGGACCGCTTCAACATCACGCTCGAATTCCGCAAGCTCGCCGAGGCGGCGGCCAAGGGCGGCGAGCACGGCGGCCGCAAGCCGGCGGGAGGCAGGAATGCGCCTGATGCCGGAACGCCGTAACCGCCGCTTCCTCGCGGTGGTGCTGCTGCTGATCGCCGTGCTGCTCGGCTATCTCGTCGGCGTGCACTGGTGGTTCGTCGCGCCGCATGCGGCGATCGCCGCGCAGATGCAGGACCTGCGCGAACAGGAGCTGCGCTTCCGCCAGATCGCCGCGCAGCGGCCGCTGATCGAGAAGCGCCTGGCCGAAGTGCGCGCGTTCGAGCAGAACAACCAGTCGTTCCTCGCCGACGCCGATGCCAACAGCGCGTTTTCCGACCTGACCCAGCGCCTGAAGCAGATCATCGGCGCGCGGGTCAAGGACGAGAGCCGCTGCTCGATCGTCAGCAATTCGAATTTCCGCGGCGGCGAGGAGGAGACCTATCGCCGCGTCACCATCCAGGTGCGTCTGCGCTGTCCGCTCGAGCCGTTCGCCGGCATCCTCTACGATCTGGAAAACAGCAGCCCATACCTGTTCGTCGACCAGTTGATGATCTTCCGCCAGCAGGCCGGCTACGTGCCGCCGGGCGGCAAGCCGCCGCCGTCCACGCTCGACATCCGCTTCAATCTGTCGGGGTATCTGCGCAAATCGGGGAAGGGCGAATGAGCGTGCGCGGCGCCAACCTGCTCAGCCTGGTGCTGGCCGGCGCCTGCGGCGTGCTGTTGCTGCTCGACCTCGCGCTCGAGTTCGGTCTCGGTCGCGGCTACCGCTGGCTGGACGCCGACCGCGTCGAGGATCCGGGATTGACCGTCGCCGGCATCGATCGCGAGCCGTTCAAGCTGCCGCCCGAAACCGCGTTTGCCGCGATCGAGGCGAAACCGATCTTCAACGAGGACCGCAAGCCCACGCCGGAGACGCCGGACGAACCGGCCGCGCCGCCGCCGCCCTCGGCGCCGCTCAACATCGCGCTCACCGGCGTGGTGCTGACCCCGCAGGTACGCATGGCGCTGATCCAGGACAAGACCAGGAACGTCGCCGTCGCGCTCAAGGAAGGCATGCCGATGCCGGGCGATCAGGGCGGCTGGACGCTGACCGAGATCAAGCCGCGCAGCGTCGTCTTCAAGGAAACCAACGGTGACGAGGTGGAAGTGGAACTGAGCACCGCGGTCGCCGGTCAGAAGCCCGGCGCGCCGCCGCGTGCGGCCGGTGCGCCGGTCGCCGGCGCGAAGTCGGCCGCGGTGGTCGCGCCCGTGGCGCCGCCCGTTGCGCCGCCCGCGGCGCAGCCCAATCCGCAATCGGCCGAACAACTGCAGCGCCGCATCGAGGAGCGTCGCCGGCAGATGCGCGAGGAAGCCGAACGCCTGAAACAGCCGCAGAATCCGGCGCAACACTGAAGCGAATCGTCTACGGAGTGCCGCACGTGTCCCTACGACCCTGTTCCCTGCTCCTCGCCCTGCTCGCGGCGCTGCTCGCCGGCTGCGCGAGCTCGCCGTTGCGCTCGAACGACCCGATCGCGCGCGAGCTGGCCGCGACCCAGGCGCAGACCGTCAAACCGCCGGCGGCGACGGTGGACGACGAAAAGCCGATCAAGATCCAGACCCAGGACAAGTCGCGCCAGGAAACCCAGGCCGAAGTCGTGCCGGGCAGCGGCAGCTTCGTCGACGAGCAGGCCGCGCGCGCGCCCGCGCCCGGCGGCGGCGCGGCGCCGCCGGCGGAAGGCCAGATCACCTTCAACTTCGAGAACCAGCCGATCCAGGCCGTGGTGCAGGCCATCCTCGGCGCGCTGCTGAAGGAGAACTACACGATCGCGCCGAACGTCACCGGCAACGTGACGTTTTCCACCTCCCGGCCGATCACGCCGGAGCAGGCGTTGCCGATCCTGGAAATGCTGCTGTCGTGGACCAACAACGCGCTGGTGCGCAAGGAAGGGCGCTACGAGGTGCTGCCGGTCAAGGACGCGATTCCGGGCAATCTCACGCCGCGCATCGCGCCGCCGAACCTCGCCAAGGGCTACGAGGTGCGCGTGTTCCCGCTCAAGTACATCTCGGCGACGGAGATGCAGAAACTGCTCAAGCCGTTCGCCCGGGCCGAGGCGGTGGTGGCCGCCGACAACGCGCGCAGCATGCTGATCATGGCGGGCACGGCGTCCGAACTCGCCAATTACCAGCGCACCATCGAGGTGTTCGACGTCGATTGGCTGAAGGGCATGTCGGTCGGCGTCTACAGCCTGCGCAACACCGACGTCACCAAGATCCAGCCGGAACTCGACAAGGTGTTCGGCAGCGCCGGCGAATCGCCGCTCGCCGGCATGTTCCGGTTCATTCCGATGGAGAGCACGAACTCCATCGTTGTCATCACCTCGCAGCCCGAGTACCTGAAGAAGGCCGAGACCTGGCTGTACCGGCTCGACGTCGGCGCCGGCGAGAACGGCACCCAGCTCTACGTCTACGACGTCAAGAACGTCAAGGCCATCGACCTGTCCGATCACCTCAATGCCATCTTCACCGGCCAGGTGAGCCAGCGTTCGAGTACCGCCGGCGGCAATGTCGCGCCCGGTCTGCGGCCGGTCACGGTCGGCGCGGTGGGCGCCACGGTCGGCGGTGGCGGCGCACTCGGACAGCGCCAGACCAACTACCCCATGGGGGTGCAACCCCAGGGCAAGGCGCTCGCCGTTGGCGCACCGGGGGCGGCCGGCGGCGCCACGCCGAACCTCACGACCACCGGCACCGGCGCGCCGAGCACCGCCGCCGGCGCGAAGCAGACCGACATCCGCATCACGCCGATCGAGGAGAACAACCAGCTCCTGGTGATGGCGACCCCCGCCGAGTGGGATTCGATCCTGGCCGCGATCCATCGCCTCGACATCGCGCCGCTGCAGGTGCAGATCGAGACCAAGATCCTCGAGGTCAGCCTCACCGGCAATCTCCAGTACGGCGTGCAGTGGTGGCTGGCGGGCTTGATCAACACCAAGACCGGCGGCAGCGATTCCTCCACCGGCTTCGACTACGGTCCGGGCTTCCAGGGCAATCCCGCCGACCGCCATCGCGTCTCGCTGGGCGCGTCCGGCACGGCCGCGCCGATCAGCAATGGCGGCCTGTTCTATTCGTTCCTGAACAAGAATCTGCAAGTGGCGCTGAATGCGCTCGAGACCAGCGGCAACACCAAGGTGCTGTCGGCGCCCTCGATGGTGGTGTTGAACAACCAGCCGGCCTCGATCAACGTCGGCACCTCGGTGCCGATCCTGCAGACCTCGATCGTCGGCATCACCGGCTTGACCAGCGGCACGACCACGCCGACCCCGGTCGGCGGCTACACCAACACCGGCATCGGCTCGACCACCTACATCCAGACCGGCGTGATGCTGACCGTCACGCCGCGCGTGAATCCGGGCGGGCTGGTGTATCTCGACGTCTCGCAGGAAGTCAGCAGTCCGGGCACGGCGACCGCGGGCAGCAATCCGCCGATCAACCAGCGCCAGCTCGAAACCCAGGTCGCGGTGCAGAGCGGGCAGACCGTGCTGCTCGGCGGCCTGATCCAGGAAAACGACACCGACAGCCAGACCGGCGTGCCGGGGCTCGCCCGCATCCCGCTGCTCGGCCGGCTGTTCGGCAATACGTCCAACAGCCGCCAGCGCACCGAGCTCATCGTGCTGATCACGCCGCGCGTCATCAATACGCCCGACGACGCCGTGCAGGTCACCCAGGAATACCAGCAGAAATTCGAATCGCTCGCGCCGTTGCGGGCGAAATCGCCGCCGGCGGAGACGGTGCCTCCGCCCGCGCCGCCGGCGCCGGAACCCCAATCCAAATCGCAAGAAGGTGGACAAAGTGAAAAGTAAAAAAGTATATTTCGCTCCCTGGCTGGCGCTCGGCCTGCTCGTGCTCGCCGGCTGCGCCATGCCGGTCAAGCCGGAAGACAGCTCGGTGATCCGCCAGCGCGCGGTCGAGCGCTGGAACTTCCTCATCGCCCACCAGGCCGAGAAGGCCTACGACTACCTCTCGCCCGGCTACCGCGCCACCAAGAGTCGCGAGGAATACGCCAAGGAGATGAACAATCGGCCGGTGCGTTGGAAGACGGCGAAGTTCGTCGAACAGAAATGCGATCAGGACGTTTGCGACGTCGTGATCGAGGTGACGTATCTGGCCAAGGTGAACGCGGGGACGGAGCGCGAAGTCGAGTCGACGTCACAGGTCAACGAACACTGGATTCGTGAGCAAGGCAAGTGGTACCTGCTCCCCGAATCGCGTGTCACGGCCCCGCGGATCCCCCCAAGGCCATGATTTCGCGGGACGGACAGGTTGTCACCCGGGCCGTCCTCAAGGGGTTGCGTAGCCGCAGCCTTTATCGTAGGATGCCGCTGCTGTTGCCTGTTCCCGTACACGGCAAGGCGGGGTATACCGTTAGTCCTGTGGGGGCCAGGTCGGTAAAGCATGAGCCCTGTGGTTAATCCTAGGAGTGTTGAGATGAAAAGAACCAGTTTGACGACTGCCGTCATTGCCGGCCTCGCCGGCGTGGCAGGCATCACCAACATGGCGGGTGCGGTGAACCTGAGTAGCGACGGTACCGGTTCCGTACTCATTTATCCCTATTACACGGTCAACAACAACAACAACACCTTGCTCACCGTGGTCAACACCACGGCGGAAGGCAAGGCGGTGAAGGTCCGCTTCCTCGAAGCCCGCAACAGCCGCGAAGTGCTGGACTTCAACCTCTACATGTCGCCGTTCGACGTGTGGACGGCCTCGGTAACGGCCTCGGGAGCCGGCGCGGGCGTGGTCACCAACGACCATAGCTGCACGGTTCCGTCGTTCACCGGCGGCACAGTGGTGCCGTTCCGCAACAACGCCTATGCCGGCTCGAACGCCGACACCGGTCCGACCGATCTTTCGCGTACTCGCGAAGGTTATGTCGAGCTGATCGAAATGGGCACCGTGACCAACGCGACCAATGGCAGCCTGAGTGCGATCACGCACAGCGGCACCCCGGGCGGCACGCCGGCGAAGTGCTCGCAGGTGGTCGGAGCGTGGGCCTCGGGTGGCTACTGGACCACCAATTCGACGATCGACATCGGTGCTCCGGATGGCGGCCTGTTCGGCACCGGCATGATCGTGAACGTGGGCGAAGGCACGGTTGCCGGCTACAGCGCCGATGCGATCCAGGGCTTCTATGTCGGTGGCGTCGCGGCCGCGCAGCACACGGCCCCCGGCAGCGTGCTGCCGAACATCGCTTCGGGCAGCAGCAACGTCGCCTACACGTTCACCTTCAATCCGGCGACGGGTACGGTGCAGCCGGCGACGACCACGTTCACCGCGTCGCGCGATGCGGTCTCGGCCGTGTTCATGGTTGACGACATCTACAACACGTACGAAGTGGACCCGAGCACCGGCGCCTCGACCGAGTGGGTGGTCAACTTCCCGACCAAGCGTTTCTACGTCGATCCGGCGATCACGGCTGCCGTGATTCCGCCTTTCGACGAACTGTTCGGTGCGAGCATCGACGGTGCGTCGTGCGATCCGGTTGCGCTTTCCTACCGCGATCGTGAAGAGGCGACGACCACGGTTCCGGTCGACTTCTCGCCGCCGCCGACGGTTGCTGGTACCGCGCTGTGCTGGGAAGCGCAGGTGGTGACGTTCAACCAGACCGGCTCGTCCTCGACGGTGCTGGGTTCCACGCTGACTGCCAACATCCCGCTCGCAACCGGTTTCCTGGCTGGCTGGGCGGACATCGGCTTCGATCCGGGTAAGGTGGCCGTGGCCGCTGGTGCCCATCAGCTGACTGGCACGGGCAGCGCTGGCAACAACACGTTCTTCGGACTGCCGGCCACCGGCTTCAACGTCCAGAACTATGTCAACGCCAACGTCAGCCAAGGCGTGCTCGCGAACTACAGCGCGTTGTTCACCCACAAGTATCTGCGCAAGTGCACGAACGGCGCGAACGCGTGCTCCTGATAGCGTAGAGGCAATGCCATTCCGGAGGGGCTCGCAAGAGCCCCTCTTTTTTTGCCTTAATGACTTCTTTGCATCCCCTGCTGCGCGGATGCGTAGAATACGGCTCGCTTTTGTCCGCTGCTCATTCGTCAACACAGGTTCTTGAAAAATGAAATTGACATTCACGCCGCTTGCGCTGGCTCTGCTCCTCTCCTCCCCGGCACATGCAGCCGGAACTTTTTCCATCTACATGAACAGCGAAAGCCAGAACAGTTGCGCCGTCGGTAATCTGACCAATCTGACGGGACAGGCGGATGGTAACCTCGTGGCAATCACTTCTGGCGCCACGTTTTCGGCCGCCTGCGGTCTCGGTTCCGGCACGGCGCCGACCGCGACGTTGAACATCGCGCCGACCGCACTGACCGCCGGCCAGACGCAGGCGACGATCACCTGGACGGCGAAGAATGTGTCGAGCTGCAACACCACGGGCACGAGTGCGGGAGTCGCGACGGAATTTCCCAATGCCTGGACCAACACGAATGTAAGCTGCGCCAACAACCAATGCACCGGCGGCACGAACACGGTCACGACCACGCCGATCCTGAACGGCACCGATGGCACGTACACGTTCGGCCTGCAATGCCTTACGGCCTCCGGCAACGCGGGCGTGTTCGCGACCCAGAGCGTGACCGTCTCGGGCAGCAGCGGCGGCGGTGGTGGTGGGACGTCTTGTACGCAAGGCAGCACCGGTGACATCCCCAATTTCACGGCGCTCTGCTCGGGCGTGATGACGCTGCACAACCCGGGCATCACGACGCTCGGCCCGAGCGCGTACACGTACAGTTTCGTATTTGGTGCGCCGTGGCCGGGCAGCTACTACGGCGATACCATGGTGTTTTCGGTAGGCTCGACCCAGTTCCTGGCGATTCCGTTCACGCCGAGTCCCACGGGCGGCGTGAATTTCTCCGAGAATCAGACCTATACGCCCAAGCCGCTGACCATGGCGATCAGCAAGCAGCCCGGTGTATTCGGTACCTACAACAGCAGCGGCGCCAGCACCGACACCACCGGCAACGTGATCTGCGGTCAGTCGGGCGGCAACCCGAGTTTGAAAGCGAGTTCAACAGTGCCGTATCCTCTCGGGACTACCTGCAAGCTGAACAGCTCGCAACAGTACTGGCTGAACATTGCGCTCGCTCAGTACAACGCGGCGAACGGACAGTGGATTACCACTTGCAGTTCGGGCTGCACGATCGGCATCGGGTTGTATACGGGCAACTGATCGATGAGGGCGAAGGCGTGGGCGCTCCTCGCGAGCTCGTTCCTTGTGCTGGGCGGAGTAGTGGCCGCCCAGCCACCGCACGATGACGCGAACGTCCGCGTCGTCAGCCAAGCGGGCGTGACGGTAACGCTGGGCGACGTCGATCAGTACATGCAGCGCGTGCCGGAAGACAAGCGCGCCGGGTTCATCGACAGTCCGAAGCGTGTCGAGAGCATGCTGCTCAACATGCTGCGCATCAAGCAACTTGCGCGACAGGCGCGGCAGATGAAGCTCGACCCGACCCTCGATCCGGACGACGACGGCACCAGCCCCTTGCCGTGGTCGCGCGAGGAAGACTTGGCGCGCCGTCGCCTCGAGCAGTTCACCAAGGGCATCCAGATCCCCGATCTCACCACGCTCGCCCGCGAGGTTTATCTCACGCACAAGCAGGAGTATTTCATCCCCGAGAAGGCGGAAATACAGCAAGTCGTGATTTCGACCGCCAAGCACTCGGACGATGAGGCCCGGCAATTGGCCGAGAAGGTACGATCACTGGCGTTGGCGCAATCGGACGATTTCGATCGTCTGGTCGAGGAATATTCGGACGAGCCGTCGAAAGCGGAGCGGCATGGAAAAGGCGAGATCGTCGTCGCGACAAACTCGCCTCCGGAAATCGTCGAAGCCGTGACCGCCCTCAAGGAGCCCGGCGCCGTTTCGCCAGTGGTGCGCACCCGCGCAGGCTATTGCGTCATCAAGCTGCTGAATCGCACGCCGGGGCGGCAGCGCGAATTCGATGAGATCAAGGACCAACTTCTGGAAAGCCTGCGCACGCAATATGTCGACAATCGACGCCGGGATTTTCTCGACGAGTTGACCAGTCAGCCGCTCGACCCGAATCCCGATGCCTTGGCCGCACTGCCAGCCCGTTACGGCGTTCCACTCGATAGCCAGCCGCCGCCGACTCCGCAGAAGGACAGCGCTCAATCGGCCGGACATTGAGATAAGGGCTTGCCTGGAGTCGGACGCCGCCGCCGGCTCATCCCAGCACACGCACACGGAGCCGGACGGCATGCCCCGCGCACGCACGCGGAGCTTTTGGGATAATCCCGCGGCCCTCGGCCCGAAACGACACGATGTCCGCGCTCAGCCTGACCGCTCACTTCGTTCGCCGCGAAGTCCGCAACCGCTATCTCGGCAGCATCAGCGGAGGCGCATGGGCATTGTTGCAGCCGCTGATCCAACTTGGTGTCTACGGCTTCGTCTTCGTCTACGTGTTTCATTCGCCGGTGCCGGGCGCGAACGCTCCGGGCTTCGTACCGTTCCTGGTCATGGGGCTTTGGCCTTGGAACGCCTTTGCCGAGGCTGTTACGCGCTCGACGACGGCGATCCAGGACAACGCTGCCCTGATCGGCAAAGTGGCGCTGCCGCGCGAACTGCTGGTGCTCTCGACGGTGGTCGCGAGCTTTCTGATCCAGATCCTCGGCTTCTGCGCGATCTGCGTCGCACTGCGCCTGTTCGGTATACCGATTCACTTGGTCGCATTGCCCGTTGCGCTGTTGGGCTACGCGCAGCTCTTCGTATTCGCGCTCGGCTGCGGTCTGATGCTTGCGGCACTGCAGGTGTTCGTTCGCGATCTTGCGCCGGCGCTGCCACAGATGCTGATGCTGTGGATGTTCGCCTCGCCCGTATTCTATGAACGTAGCGCGCTGCCGGAACGCTACCAAGGCTGGCTCGACTGGAATCCATTCACCTATTACCCGGAGTTCTTTCGCAGCATCCTGCTGCAGAGCGGCGCCCAGACGATGGTCGCGCATGTCGTTTCATTCCTTGTCGCCATGCTAGTCCTCGCCATGGGTCTTGCCGTGTTCCGCCGGCTCGAGCCGTTCTTCGAGGATTTCCTGTGAACGATACGGCGCTCGTCGAGACCCGGCACTTGGGGAAATCCTATCCCCTGGTCTTTCGCTCTCGCGATCGCCTGCGCGCGCTTGGGCAGCTTCTGGCGGGACGCCGACAGGTGAATTCGGTGCCGGTGCTCGAGGATGTCTCGTTGCAGGTACGCCGTGGCGAATCGCTCGGTCTGATCGGCGAGAACGGTGCCGGCAAGTCCACTCTGCTCAAGTTGCTCACTGGGGTGCTGACCCCGACCACCGGCAGCGTTCGGGTGTCGGGCCGTGTCGCGGCGCTGCTCGAACTCGGTGCCGGATTTCATCCCGAATACTCGGGGCGGGAAAATATCGCGTTGTCCGCCGCACTCCACGGCCTGAGCGCGACGCAGATCCGGGAGAAGGCGGATGCCATCATCGGATTTGCCGACATCGGGCGCTACATCGATGAACCGGTAAAGCACTACTCGTCCGGCATGGTCGTGCGTCTGGGGTTTGCCATCGTCACGGCGCTGGAGCCCGAGCTGTTGATCACCGATGAAGTGCTTGCCGTGGGCGACGAGTCGTTCCAGAAGAAGTGCGTGCGCTGGATCGAGGACTATCTCGGCGGCGGCGGCACGCTGATTCTGGTTTCGCACAGCATGTATCACGTGCAGAAGCTTTGCCAGAAGGCGTGCTGGCTGCGCAGTGGGCGTGTCGAGCGCCATGGCGACGTCTTCGAGGTGACGCAGGCGTACCTGGCCTACCTGGAGCGCAAATCCAACAAGGCCGAGACCGCCCGTGGGATCGCGGAAGCGCGGTCGATGCTCGAGTTTCATCTGCTGGATCTGACCTTGAATGGCGAATCCTCGGATACCTTGGTGGTGGCGCAGGGCTCGACACTGCGCGTGCGAACGCGAGTTCATTCGCGCGACGGGCGCGTACCGATCGTCGTCTTCGGCGTGGTGCGCGGCGATGGGACTCCGGTGTATGGAGTGAGCACGGAAATGGACGGCCGGGCACCGTTGCGCGAGAGCGAGACGGTGTACGTCGCGGAGCTCACGTTCCCGGAGCTGCCCCTGTTGCCGGGTGCCTATGTGATCAAGGCACATCCGCTCGATCCCGAGGGGGTGCGTCTGTTCGACACGATCGAGTGCAACCTGCTGATCCGAGGCGAATCGCGGGAGCTTGGCCTGGTCCGCCTGCCGCACGTCTGGTCGCAATCGGTGCCGCTGGCGGCGGCGCGGCGCGCCGCGGATACGGGCCATGGCTGAGACGCCGCCACTTCCATTCACCGGTGAGCGCTTCACGCCGGAGTGCGTGCGCGAGATCTGGTACGAGCACTGGCACCGGTACGTGTTCGCGCGTCGCTTCGCGGCCGGCAGGCGCGTGCTCGACGCCGCCTGCGGCGAGGGCTACGGCAGCGCGCTGCTGGCCACGGTGGCGGCGGGCGTGGTCGGCATCGACATCGCCGAAACGGCGATCGCGCACGCGCGGGCGCGCTACGGCGGCCTGCCGAATCTCGAATTCCGGCAGGGCGATTGCACCGCGCTCGATGTCCCTGCCGCGAGCTTCGACGTCGTCGTCTCGTTCGAGACGCTGGAACACGTCGCCGCGCAGGAAGCGCTCGTCGCCGGCTTCGCGCGCGCGCTCACGACCGACGGCGTGCTGGTGATCTCCTCGCCCGACAAGCGCACTTACAGCGACGTCAGCGGCTTTCGCAACGAATACCACGTGCGCGAGTTGTACCGCGACGAGTTGCTGGCCCTGCTGATGCCGCATTTTCCACATGTGCGCCTGTACGGGCAGAAGCTCCTGTTCCAGTCGGCGATCTGGCGGCTCGACGCGCCGCCGTGCCGGCTCGAGGCGGCCACCGCGACCGGCGCCGCGCGCGCGCCCGCCGCCGGTCTCGGCTACGATCCGCTGTACTTCGTCGCCGTCGCCTCGCGTGCGCCGCTGCCCGCGGATTTGCCGGACCTCGCCCTGTTCGGCGACCGCGAGGAATCGGTGTATCGGCATTACAATGGCGAGGTGCGCAAGAACATGGCCGCGGGCGCGCGCATCGCCGAGCTCGAAGCCGAAATCGCGCGCCTGCGCGGCGCCGATGCGGCATCCGGCCAGCGGCCGTGGTGGCGGCGCTGGTGGCGCGGCCGCGCGCGTTGAACCTCGTTCCGTTTTCGCAAACCTCCGATCGATGGCCAATACCCTGAACTACCAGTTCACCTTCACCCCGGCGGCGCCGCTCGCGTCGGCGCCCGCGCCGGCCACCGACGCGCCGCTGTATGCCTCGGAGGACGGCCTGGTCGCCTCGCTGTCGAGTCAGGAGTGCATCTTCAAGCTCACCCGCACCGGCGCCACCCACGTGATGACGTTCCAGGTGCTGCAGGCGATGGACCTGTGCCGGGAATTCCGCACCCTCGACGAACACGCCGCGCGCATCCAATCGACCATCGCCGGCCTCGCCGGCAAGCGCGAGGAGATCCGGCGCGTGCTCGAGAGCCTGGTCCAGCGCGAGCTGCTCGTCTCCGACGCGGATTTCGTCGCGCGCCTGCAGCGCGCGACGCGGCGCACACCCGCGCCACTGCGCGCGGTGTTCGTGCGCGCCTGCGACCGGCCGCCGCAGCTCGCGCACCTGCTCACCTCGCTGGCCGACTACGAGCGCCGCTTCCGCGCCAATCGCCACTACGTGCTGCTGGACGACTCGGCGCTGGCCGCGCATGTCAACGAGCAACGCGATCTGTTGCGCGAGTTCGCGCGCACCACCGGCTGCCGGGTGAGCTATATCGGCCGCGCCGAAACGGCGCGGATCGTCGAACGCCTCGGCAAGGCGCAGCCGCGCGCGCGCGCGACGATCGCCCGGCTGTTGCAGCGCGACGCCCATCCGCATCCACAGCGCTTCGGCGGCGGTCGCGGGGTGAATCTCGCCCTGCTGCTCGCCGCCGGCGCACGCCTGGTGCTGCTCGATGACGATCAACGCCTGCCGCTCAAGCGGCCCGAGTTCGCCGCGCCGGGGTTCGATCCGAATCCCAATGCGACGGCGCAGGCGCGCTTCTTCGCCAACATGGAGCAGGCCCTCGGTGCCGGCGAGGAAGTCGACGAAGATCCGTTCGAGCTGCACCTGGCGGTGTGCGGCCAGGCGCTCGGCGCGGTCACCAGCGACCGCTACCCGCTGGATCGCGCGAAACTGCGCGGGCTGAATCTCGGCCGGCTGGACCTGCTCACGCCGCAGGCGAGCATCGTCACCACGCACCACGGCAGCTACGGCAGCACGCGCACCGAGTCGAATCTGTGGCTGTACCAGTCCCTCGATGCCGCCAGCCTCGCCGACTTCTGGCGCGACCGCGAAAGTTATCTGCGCAACGTCGAAGCACATTTTCTGCTGTACGGGGTTTCGCACGCGCGCGCGGATGCGGTGCCTGGCTTCACGCCATTCCTGCTCGATGCCGGCCGCCTGCTGCCGTGCACGAATCCGGTGGGCCGCGGCGAGGACAGTCTCGTCGGCGCGCTGATGCGCTATTGCCTGCCCGACACGGTCGCGCTGGAATTGCCGGTGGCGATCGGTCACGTGCAGGAAAGCCCGCGGCCGCGAGCGGCGCAGACCCGCACGGCGCTCCGTCCGCGGGTGAACGATTTCCTGCGCGAGTTCGTGCGCCGCCATCTCGGCCTGTTCAAGGCCGAGGACCCGGCCCGGCGCCTGCGTTTCCTCGCCGAGGTGCTGCGCGATCTCGCCCATGCCGGCGCCGGTGAGCGCGTCAATCATCTCGACGAATATCTGAGCTTTGTGCGCGCCGATCTGATCGACCGCCTGCAGCACCGCCTGGAAGCGCTGACCGAGGCGCCGGTCTACTGGCAGGCGGACGTGCGCGCGATCGTGCAGGCCAACGCCAAGGCGCTGCTGGCGAAGGCGCCGCCACGCCTGGCGGAGTGGCCCGAGGACCTGGACGATGCCGGCTGTGCGCGGGCGCTCACCGAGGAGCTGACCGGCTTCGCCGACGCCTGCGAGCACTGGCCGGACCTGTGGAACTACGCTGCCGAGCAGGGCGAGAAGCTGCTCGCCGCGGCGTGACCGGCACGGCATCGTGGCGAGCGCACAGGCGACGAGCGGCAGCGAACTGACCAGCGTCGTCGTCGTCGCCGCCGACAGCGGCGAGGATCTCGCCGACTGCGTGTGCAGCGTGCTCGCGAGCACGACGCCGGTGGAGCTGATCGTCAGCGACAACGCCTCGACCGACGGCTCGGTCGCGGCGGTGGCCGCGCGATGGCGCGACGATGCGCGAGTGCGCATTGTCCACAATGGGAAAAATCTCGGTTTCGGCGCCGCCGGCAACCGCGGCGCGGCCGCGGCGCGCGGCGATGCCGTGCTGTTCCTCAATCCGGATTGCCGGCTCGCGGCGGACACGATCGCGCGGCTGCGCGGCGTGCTCGACGGCGATCCCCGCATCGGCATCGTCGGCGCGGCGATCGTCGGCACCGACGGCACGCCCGAGCCGGCGAGCCGGCGCCGCGATCCGCTGTTGCGGCGCGCGCTGTGCACGCTGAGCGGTCTGGCGCACTGGGAATCGCGCTGGCCGGCGCTCGCCGGCGTCGCGCTGCCGGCGACTCCGGGTGGCGTTGCGCTGGAGGACGTCGAGGCCGTCTCCGGGGCGCTGCTGCTGGTGCGGCGCGAAGTCTTCGACCGCATCGGCGGCTTCGACGAGGGCTATTTCCTGCACTGCGAGGACCTCGATCTTTGCCGCCGCGTGCGCGACGCCGGCGGACGCGTGGTCTGCGCCAACGACGTGCAAGTGGTCCATCGCAAGGGGACATCGAGCCGCACGCGGCCGCTGTTCGTGGCCTGGCACAAGCATCGCGGCATGTGGCGCTGGTTCGTCACGTTCGATCCGGCGGCGCGCAATCCGGTGCTGCGCGCGCTGGTGTGGTGCGGGTTGTGGGCGCACTTCGTCGTGCTCGCCCCCTGGTACGGCTGGCGGGGCCTGCGCGCGCGGATTCAGCGGTAGCGATTGATCTCGTCGCGCAAGGCCTGCGCGGCGCGGCGCGCCGCGGCGGCGAAATCCACGCCCGAGCCGGCGTACAGGATGGCGCGCGAGGAGCTCACCATCAGGCCAGTGCCGCAGGAATTTTTCCCATTGTGTACCACGGCGGCGACGTCGCCGCCCTGTGCGCCCACGCCCGGCACCAGGATCGGCAGGTCGCCGACCAGCGCCCGCACCGCCGCGAGTTCGGCCGGGTAGGTGGCGCCGACCACCAGCGCGCAGTTGCCGTTGGCGTTCCATTCCCGCGCGGCGAGCGTGGCGACGTGCTGGTACAACGGCCGGCCGTCGACGAAGAGATCCTGCAGGTCGCGCGCGCCGGGATTCGAGGTGCGGCACAGCAGGATCACGCCCCGATCGGTGCGATCGAGGAACGGCTGCACCGAGTCGCGCCCGAGATAGGGATTGACCGTCACCGCATCGGCACCGTAGCGGTCGAACGCCTCGGCCGCGTAGTGCGCCGCCGTCGAGCCGATGTCGCCGCGCTTGGCGTCGAGGATCACCGGCACGCCCGGATGCTGCGCGTGGATGTGCGCGATCAGGCGTTCGAGCGCAGCCTCGGCGCGCTGCGCGGCGAAGTGCGCGAACTGCGGCTTGAAGCAGCAGACCAGATCGGCGCAGGCGTCGACGATCGCCGCGCAGAAATGGAATATCGCATCCGGATCGTTGGCGAACTTGGCCGGGAACCGCCCCGGTTCCGGATCGAGGCCGACGCAGACGAGGGAATCGTTGCGCGCCCAGGCCGCTTCCAGCATCCGCATGAAGTTCATGGTTGCCTCCTGGGGCTGAGGGCTAAGGGCTGAGGGCTGAGGGCTGAGGGCTAAGGGCTAAGGGCTAAGGGCCGCCGCTCCTTCTCCTCCCCACTCCCCACTCCCCACTTCCTACTCCCTGACTCTCCGCTAGCCGATCTTCTTGAACCGCACGCGATGCGGCTTGGCCGCCTCCTCGCCGAGGCGACGACGTTTGTCCGCCTCGTATTCCTGATAGTTGCCCTGGAAGAACTCGACGTGCGATTCGCCCTCGAAGGCGAGGATGTGGGTGGCGATGCGATCGAGGAACCAGCGGTCGTGCGAGATCACCAGTGCGCAACCGGGGAACTCGAGCAGCGCCTCTTCGAGCGCGCGCAGGGTTTCGACGTCGAGGTCGTTGGACGGCTCGTCGAGCAGCAGCACGTTGCCGCCGGCGAGCAGGGTCTTGGCCAGATGCAGACGTCCGCGCTCACCGCCCGAGAGCTGGCCGACGATCTTCTGCTGGTCGGTGCCCTTGAAGTTGAAGCGGCCGAGATAGGCGCGCGATTGCGTCTCGTAGCGGCCGATGGTGATGATGTCGCGGCCGCCGGACACTTCCTCCCAGACCGTCTTGCTGCCGTCGAGCGCATCGCGCGACTGATCGACGTAAGCCAGCTTGACCGTCGGCCCGAGCACGATCTCGCCGCGGTCGGGCTTCTCCTGTCCGGTGATCAGCTTGAACAGCGTCGATTTGCCGGCGCCGTTCGGGCCGATGATGCCGACGATGGCGCCGGGCGGGATCTTGAAGTTCAGATCCTCGATCAGCAGGCGGTCGCCATAGCCCTTCGACACGTTGCGGAACTCGATCACCAGATCGCCGAGTCGCTCGCCCGGCGGGATGTAGATCTCGTTGGTCTCGTTGCGCTTCTGGTACTCGATCGAGTTCAGCTCCTCGAAGCGGTTCAGGCGCGCCCTGCCCTTGGACTGGCGGCCCTTGGCGCCTTGCCGCACCCATTCGAGCTCGCGCTGGATCGCCTTCTGCCGGGCCTTCTCGGCGGCCTCCTCCTGGCGCAGGCGCTCGTCCTTCTGCTCCAGCCACGACGAATAGTTGCCTTTCCACGGAATGCCGCGGCCGCGGTCGAGTTCCAGAATCCACTCTGCGGCATTGTCCAGAAAGTAGCGATCATGGGTGACCGCCACCACGGTGCCGGGAAACTTCTGCAGGAATTGCTCGAGCCACTCCACCGATTCGGCGTCGAGGTGATTGGTCGGTTCGTCCAGCAGCAGCATGTCCGGCTTCGACAGCAGCAGCCGGCACAGCGCCACGCGGCGCTTCTCGCCGCCGGAGAGGGTCTTGATCTTGGCTTCCCACGGCGGCAGCCGCAGCGCGTCGGCGGCCACTTCCAGGGTGCGTTCGAGGGCGTGGCCGTCGTTCGCGGCGATGATCGCCTCCAGTCGCGCCTGTTCGGCGGCGAGCTTGTCGAAATCGGCGCCTTCCTCGGCGTAGGCCGCGTACACCGCCTCGAGCTGCCGTTGCGCGTCGCGGATCTCGGCGACGCCTTCCTCGACGCACTCGCGCACGGTCTTGTCGGGGTCGAGCTGCGGCTCCTGCGGCAGGTAGCCGATCTTGATGCCGGGCTGCGGGCGCGCCTCGCCGTTGTAGTCCTTGTCCACACCGGCCATGATGCGCAGCACGGTGGACTTGCCGGCGCCGTTCAGGCCGAGCAGGCCGATCTTGGCGCCGGGGAAGAAGGACAGCGAGATGTCCTTGATGATCTCGCGTTTCGGGGGCACGACCTTGCTGACCCCGATCATGGTGTAGATGTATTGCATGAGTCGTTCGCATAGGGCCGCGATCGCGGCAAACGAAGCATTATCGCCGAGCCGCGCCCCGCACGCCACCGCGGCCTAGGCTTGCACCCCCGTCTCGGCTACCATTTCCGCCTTGCCCGCCTTCCGAAGCCGAGGTTCCGAATGTTTCCGAGCAGCATGCGCATCGAAGGCTACGATCCCGAACTCGCCGCCGCGATCGCGGCCGAGCGCCACCGCCAGGAAGACCACGTCGAGCTGATCGCCTCGGAGAACTACGCCAGTCCGCGCGTGCTCGAGGCGCAGGGTTCGGTGCTCACCAACAAGTACGCGGAAGGCTACCCGGCCAAGCGCTACTACGGCGGCTGCGAGTTCGTCGACGTCGCCGAGCGGCTGGCCATCGAGCGCGTCAGGCAGTTGTTCGACTGCGACTACGCCAACGTGCAGCCGCATTCGGGTTCGCAGGCCAACCAGGCGGTGTACTTCGCGCTGCTCGAGCCGGGCGACACGATCCTCGGCATGAGTCTCGCCCACGGCGGGCATTTGACGCACGGCGCCAAGGTGAATCTGTCCGGCCGGCTGTTCAACGCGGTCCAGTACGGTGTGAATGACCAGGGGCTGATCGACTACGCCGAAGTCGAACGTCTGGCGCGCGAGCACCAGCCGAAGATGATCGTCGCCGGCTTCTCGGCGTATTCGCAGATCGTCGACTGGGCGCGATTCCGCGCCATCGCCGATGCGGTCGGGGCGTATCTGTTCGTCGACATGGCGCACGTCGCCGGCCTCGTCGCCGCCGGCGTCTACCCGAGTCCGCTGCCGCACGCGCACGTGGTCACCTCCACCACCCACAAGACCTTGCGCGGCCCGCGCGGCGGCATCGTCCTGGCGAAGCATCCCGGCGAGGAGCTCGAGAAGAAGCTGCAATCGATCGTGTTTCCCGGCATCCATGGCGGCCCGCTGATGCACGTGATCGCGGCCAAGGCGGTCGCCTTCAAGGAGGCGCTGGAGCCCGGGTTCAAGGACTATCAGCGGCAAGTGGTGCACAACGCCAAGGCGATGGCGGCGACGCTGATCGCGCGCGGCTACAAGATCGTCTCCGGCGGCACGGAGAATCACCTGTTCCTGGTCGATCTGATCGGCCGCAAGGTCACCGGCAAGGACGCCGAGGCGGCGCTCGGCAAGGCGCACATCACGGTGAACAAGAACGCCGTGCCGAACGATCCACAGAAACCGTTCGTCACTTCCGGTTTGCGCATCGGCACGCCCGCGGTCACCACGCGCGGCTACCGCGAGGCGGACTGTGTGGAGCTCGCCCACGGAATCGCCGACGTGCTGGATGCGCCGAACGACGCCGGCGTGATCGCGCAGGTGCGCGAGAAGGTCACGGCGCAGTGTGCGCGGTTTCCGGTGTACTCGTGAGCGGCCGGGTGGTGAGCGGTGAGCGGCAAAGAACGTTCGCATCGTGATCCGGCTTGCGCTTCGTCCGCTCACTGCTCACTACTGACCGCTGACCGGCCATGTACTGCCCCTTCTGCCAGTACGAAGACACCCGCGTGATCGACTCGCGCGTGAGCGAGGATGGCAGCACGATCCGCCGTCGCCGCGAATGCGCGAAATGCGGCGAGCGCTTCAACACCTTCGAGACGGTGGAGATCAAGCTGCCGGCGATCGTCAAGAACGACGGGCGCCGCGAGGCGTTCGACGAGCGCAAGCTGCGCACCGGCGTGGAGCGGGCCTTGCAGAAGCGTCCGGTGGCGAGCGACGCCGTGGACGGCGTGGTGCGCGAGGTCGTGCGGCGGCTGCGCGCGGTCAACGAACGCGAGGTGCCGTCGCGCCGCGTCGGCGAGTGGGTGATGGCGGAGTTGAAGCGGCTCGATCAGGTCGCCTACGTGCGCTTCGCCTCGGTCTACCGCCGCTTCGAGGACGTGCAGGCGTTCCGCGAGGAAATCGAGCGGCTCGAGAAGGATCTGCCCGAGCTCGAAGGCCTGCAACTGCCGCTGCTCGGCGAATCGCGTGCACGCAAGAATTCTTGACGCATGAACCGCCATCCGCCCACCGCCCTCAGCTCTTGCGCGTGAGCGGTGAACGGGAGTGGGAAGTAGGAAGTGGGAAGAGCTACGGTTTTCAGCCCTCAGTCCTCAGTCCTCAGTCCTCAGTCCTCAGTCCTCAGTCCTCAGTCCTCAGTCCTCAGTCCTCAGTCCTCAG
>JAJPHA010000061.1 GCA_021325475.1 Rhodanobacteraceae bacterium
CCGCCGAGCGCGCCGTTGGCGTCGATCGCGCGGCCGTTCGGCGCGTAGATCGCGTTGTTCGCGATCGTGACGCTGCCGCTCACGCCGTTGAGCTTGATGCCGTTGCCGTTCGGCATCAGGAACGTGTTGTTGACGATGACGAGATTCGCCGCGCTGCCGCCCTGCACCGCGTTCGAGGCGAACGCGCTCGCCGCGGCGCCGAGCACGAGGTTGTTGCGCACGATCGCGTCCGCCGTGACCTGGATGCCGTTGTCGCCGGAATGCCAGACGAGGTTGCGCTCGATCCGATTCGGCGCGCCTTCGCCGTGGACGTCGTACAGCGTGATGCCCGGGTAGCCGGTGTCGTGGATCACGTTGTCGCGCACGACGTTGGCATAGCTGCCCTGCTTGATCTCGATGCCGTCGCCCTGGGTGATCGACGGACCGTTCAGATCGTGGATGTAATTGTTCGCCACCAGCGAATCGTGGATCCGGCAGGCGTCGTTGTTGCAGCCGAGATAGAAGCCCTCGCCGGTGGCGCCGGTGTGGTCGATCTCGTTGTGCACGAACTGGAAGCGCGCGTAGACGTAGCCGTCGTCGTTCGCCGAGATCGCGTTCGCCGCGGTGTCGTGGACATGGCAGTTGCGCACGATCACGTCGTTGCCGCCGGTGAAACGCAGGCCGCGCGAGCCGCCGCTGAACTCGATGCCGTCGAGCGTCAGGAACTGCACGCCGATGAAATTGACGATGTTCTGGTCAGTGCCGTTGTACTGGATCAGCGGGTGCTGCCCGGTTTGCGCGCGGATCACGATCGGCTGTGCGCCGGTGCCGGCGATGGCGAGCGCGAAGTAGCCGCTGAAGGCATAGGTGCCGCCGTCGAGGATCAGGGTGTCGCCGGGCTTGAGGTTCTGCATCGCGCCGCGGAAGTCGTCGCCCGGGCCGATCTCGATCGTGGTCGCGGGCAGCGGCGCCGCCGCCAACCACAGCGCGAGCGCACCCAGCGGACGCAGCCGAGGCATGGGACTCAGCCGGCGAGCAGCGTCCAGCCGAACAGCGCGGCGCCGATCGCGCCGAGCAGGGTCGAGCCGAGCCAGACCGGCCGCCGGCGGGTGAGTGCGGCGACCGCGCCGAGCGCGATGGCGACCTGCAACAGCGCCACCGCCTGCGCGAAGTAATGATGCCGATGCATCAGATGATCGGCCTCGGCGCCCTTGGCGTCGCGCTCGCGTTCCAGTTCCCGGGCCTTCTCGTTCGCACGGCGCTGATCCTCGGCGTAGCGTTCCAGGTTCTTGGTCAACTCCTCCGGCGCGGGTTTGTCGAGCGCGAGATAGATCGCGCGCGAACCTTCCGTCACCGTGGCCTTGAGATTCTTCGCCTGATAGTAGGCCCACTGGTCGGAAGCCTCGGCTTGCAGGCGCGTCGCTTCGGTCTTGAGCGCGAGCGCCTCGTTCACCGTGCTGCCGGCCTCGAGCGCGGCGATGGCCGCGAGGGCGGCGAACAGCGCGGTGGTCAGCGCGATCGTGCGCAGCAGCGCGCCGCCTTCCTTCTCGATTTCCTCGTCGATGGTTTCGCGCAGGCGGTCGGTATCGACTTCGGGACCTTCGGGCATCGTCGTCTCGCCTTTCCGCGCCGGATGCGCGCATTATCCACCAATCCGCGGTCGCGGCCATCGATCGCGTCCGCTGTGCCATCATCGCCGCGAGGCGGGGAGGAGACAGGCATGGGACTGTGGCTGTTCGGTTGCGCGGCGCTCGCGGTCGCGGCGCTGGTGGTGGTGACCTTCAACGAGCTCATTGCCTCGCGCAACCGCGTGCGTGCGGCGTGGAGCGACATCGACGTCGCCTTGCAGCGTCGGCACGATCTGATCCCGGCGCTGGTCGCCGCGGTGCAAGGTTACGCCGCGCACGAGCAGGCGGTGCTGGGCACCGTCGCCACGCTGCGCAGCCGCGCCATGGCGACGCAAGCGGTCGGCGAACGCGGCGCGATCGAGGCCGAGTTGGCCAGCGGCGTGCAGCAACTCCTGGCGCTGGCCGAGCGCTATCCCGAGCTCAAGGCCAGCGCGAACTTCCTGGCGTTGCAGCGCGAGCTCGTCGATACCGAGGATCGCCTGCAGCGCGCGCGCAGCGACTACAACGAGGCGGTGCGTCGCTACAACACCGGGATCGAGCGCTTTCCCGAGCGCTTGCTCGCGCGCCCGTCCGGATTCCGCGCGTTCGAATTCTTCCAGACCGATGCGACGGCGACGCCGCGCGCTTAGCGCTCGCGCAAGTGCTCGCGCAACGCGGCGACCAGCGGATGCTGCGCGCCGTAGCGCGCCGTCAAGACGATCAGCGCCACGTCCGCCGGCGCCACGCTCGGCCAGGTGATCACGACCACGGTGACGATTCTCGACAACCCGGACCACGTGTTCCGCGACGACTTCGAGCCGGCCGGCGGCTGTGGGTCGTCGCGCTAGGGCATGGCCCCGCGGCCGCGCCGGTCAATCGCGCGCGAGATTCGCGGCCGCCAGCGCGTCGAGATAGGCCTGCCAGTACTCGGCCTGGTGCGTGCCGAGGTCGTAGAGCACGTCCCAGGAATAGATGCCGGTGTCGTGGCCGTCGTCGAAGCGCAGCAGCACGCCGTACTGGCCGACCGGCTCGATCGCGGCGATGTTGACGTTGCGCTTGCCCGGCACCAGCACGCGCTGGCCGGGACCGTGGCCCTGCACCTCGGCGCTCGGCGAGTGCACGCGCAGGTATTCGCAGGGCAGCCGGAAGACTTCGCCGTTGTCGAACGCGACTTCGAGGACGTGCGAGGCGCGGTGCAGGGTCAGCCCGGTCGGCCGCGGCGCGGCGCTCACACCGAGAACTCGCCGGCCGGCACCGGGATCGGCGGCGGACCGGCGACGCGCGCGAGCAGCAGCAGATACTGCGTGCCGAAGCCGATCGAGCCGATGTCGGCGAACTCGTAGGCGCCGGTGTCGGGATACCACTGCGCGTTCGGATCCACTTCCTGCAGGATCAGCGCGTCGGATTCGATGCCGGTCAGACGGCCGATGTAGCTCACCTCGCCCTCGCCCTCGTCGAGCATGTTGAGCGAGATCAGCGGCGTTTCGCGCGCCGCCGATTCGGCGATGCTGGCCCAGTCGTCGAGATGGATCGGCGGCGGTGTCGGCAGGGTTTCGCCGTTGAGTTCGAGCGCGCGCTCGACGAAGGCGCGACCGGGATCCTGCTCCACCGCGCTGACGTCGCCGACGGCGATGGCGAGGAAACCGTCGAAGCGCATCGCCTCACTGACCTCGGCGATCAGGCAGAACTCGGCGGACAGGCCGACGATGAAGCCGTGCACCCAGCCGGGCACGAGGTTCTCGCGCGCCACGCGCACTGGCACGCGGGTCTCCAGCGCCTCGCGCAACTGCGCGCGCACGCCGCGACCGCGGAACTGGACGACGTTGCTGCCTTCACGGGGATGATGGGTGGTGGCCATGGCGAGAACGATCGAGTCATGCGGCGGCGCCGGCATCCGCGCGCGTCCTGGGAAATCCCTGAACCTTTGAAGTATACCGCTCCGGCGCTTCGCGCCCCGTTGCGTCAAGGGTTTGATGGGGGTTGTGGAGGTGCGACGGCACAGCCGAAGACGGCAACATGCGGATTTGACCAGACCCTCCTACAGAATATAGCGACTCAAGTCCTGAACGATCGGGAATGTACCGCTCCGGCTTTTCGAGCC
>JAJPHA010000131.1 GCA_021325475.1 Rhodanobacteraceae bacterium
GCCGCTGTCGCCACCCTTGGCATAGCCGCCGCGGAGCGTAAGCCGGTGCAGGGTGAGGGCGCCCGCCGGCGATTCCATGCCGCCGGAGACGTAGAAGAACCTGAATGCGTTCGCGGTGGCGGGCGTTGGATCGCCGACGTGCGATGCGACCAGGGTGGCGCCATTGCCCTCGATGGTGATGGCGGACTGGATCGGCGGCAGGGCGTTCGGGCCGTACCAGTCGTTGTTCTTCTGGGTGAAGGTGTAGGTGCAACCGGCGGCGAGCCGGATGGTGCCGCCGCCTTCGATATTGGCGAGATTGATCGCATTGATGAGATCGGTGCTGCGGCCGACACCGGCGTCGCAGCCTACACCCATATCGATGGCGGCGTCGGCCGATCCGGCAAGCAATGCGGCCACCAATGCCGGTGCCGCGAGCGCGCGTGCGTACATGTGCCTTCTCCCCTGTGCGAATCCCGGCATGCACCATCTTAAGACGGGAAAACGCGCCTGCAACTATCACGCGCGGGCCGGACCACGGCCGGTCTTCGTGGGCGCGCCCGGCTCGGCTACAATCGTCCGGTTACCTCCCGTCGCAGATTCCCGCATGGCCGGCATCACCGAGGAGCGCGTCCGCGAGCTCCTGTCCCGCATCGTCGATCCGCACACCGATCAGGACCTGGTCGCCGGCGGCGCCGTCAAGGGCATCGGCATCGACGGCGACCGCGTGGCGGTCGAGCTCGAGCTCGGCTATCCCGCGCGCGGCTGGCAGGATGCGCTGGCCGGGCAGGTGCGCGCGGCGCTCGCGGCCGATCCCGCCATCGCCGGCGCGGTGGTGAACGTCGGCTGGCGCGTGCGCGCGCATCAGGTGCAGAAGGACCTCACGCCGCTGCCGAACGTGAAGAACATCCTCGCGGTGGCCTCGGGCAAGGGCGGGGTGGGCAAGTCCACCACCGCGGTGAATCTGGCGCTGGCGTTGGTCGCCGAGGGCGCGCGCGTGGGCGTGCTCGACGCCGACATCTACGGCCCGAGCATCCCGCGCATGCTGGGCGTATCCGGCAAGCCGGACTCGAAGGACGGCCAGCGCATCGAACCGAAACTCGCGCACGGCGTGCAGACCATGTCGATCGGTTTCCTGATCGAGGAGGACACGCCGATGATCTGGCGCGGGCCGATGGTGACGCAGGCGCTGACCCAGTTGCTGCACGAGACCAACTGGGTCGATCTCGACTATCTCGTGATCGACCTGCCGCCCGGCACCGGCGACATCCAGTTGACCCTGTGCCAGCGCGTGCCGGTGTCCGGCGCGCTGATCGTCACCACGCCGCAGGACATCGCCCTGCTCGACGCGAAGAAGGGCTTGAAGATGTTCGAGAAGGTCGAGGTGCCGGTGCTCGGCATCGTCGAGAACATGGCGGTGCACGTCTGCTCGCGCTGCGGCCACGCCGAGCACATCTTCGGCGCCGGCGGCGGCGCGGCGATGGCGCGGCAGTACGGCGTACCGCTGCTCGGCAGCCTGCCGCTCGACATCCGCATCCGCGAACAGGTCGACGGCGGCACGCCTTCGGTCGTCGCCGAGCCCGACGGTCGCGTCGCGCAGAGCTACCGCGAGATCGCGCGCAAGGCGGCGGCGAAGCTTTCGCTGCGCGCGCGCAGCAAGGCGATCCAGTTTCCGAAGATCGTGATCCAGAACACATGAGCGGTGAGCGGCCAAGCGGTGAGCGGAAAGAGCGCATGTTCCACGGCCATTCGCACGCATGCCGCGGCCTTTCCGCTCGCGGTTCACCGCGCACTGCTCACCGCTCACACAAGGTCAGGCCATGTCGATAAAAAGTGACCACTGGATCCGCCGCATGGCGGCCGAGCACCGCATGATCGAGCCGTTCGAGCCGCAGCAGGTGCGGCGCAACGGCGGCGACAAGCTGATTTCCTACGGCACCTCGAGCTACGGCTACGACGTGCGCTGCGCCGACGAGTTCAAGGTGTTCACCAACATCAACTCGACCATCGTCGATCCGAAGGCGTTCGACGAACGCAGCTTCGTCGATGTGCGCGGACCGGTGTGCATCATCCCGCCGAATTCATTTGCGCTGGCGCGCACGGTGGAGTACTTTCGCATCCCGCGCCAGGTGCTGACGATCTGCCTCGGCAAGAGCACCTACGCGCGCTGCGGCATCATCGTCAACGTGACGCCGCTGGAGCCGGAATGGGAAGGCCACGTGACGCTGGAATTCTCCAACACCACGCCGCTGCCGGCGAAGATCTACGCCAACGAGGGCGTGGCGCAGATGCTGTTTCTCGAATCCGACGAGGTCTGCGGCACCAGCTACCGCGATCGCGGCGGCAAGTACCAGGGCCAGACCGGCGTGACCCTGCCGAAGGCGTGACGCCGCGGCCCGCACCCACGAGGTTACCGATGCAAAAAGTATATTTTTCCCGGATGCTGCGCATTTCCTTCCTGGCCGTGGCGCTCGCGCTGCTCGCCGCCTGCGGCCGCAACGAGATCAAGCAGGGCATCGCCGAGGTGGTCAACGTGCCGGCCGCGTTCGATCTCACCGTCGCCGCCGACAAGGACGGCCAGTTCGACTTCGACGGCGCCACGCTCACGCCCGAGGACCTGCGCGGCCACATCCGCTATCTCGCCGAGGTCGGCAAGCCGGTGCACGCGCTGCTGCTCAAGCCCGGCGAGAAGGAGAAGATCAAGAACCCCCACGTCGCCGCGCTCGCCAGCATCTGCCGCGATCTCAAGATCGAGGCCTACGTGCAGGACAACGACGGTCGCCTCAAGGTGATCAAGGTCGTCGAATGACGCGGGCCATCGTCGCCACGCCCATCGGAGGAACCGCCATGCGCCATGCCATCCTCGTTTCGCTCGTCCCGTTCCTGTTCGCCGCCGCCGCGTTCGCGCGCGATCCCATCGACGACGGCAAGCTGCAACTGAAGCCGGTCAAGAACGATCGCTTCGAGGCCGCCGAGTTCACCTTCGGCAAGGCCGAGCTGTATGGCTACGTCGCCGATCTCAAGGACAGCGGCAAGATCACCGGCATCGTCCTGCGCAACGGCGAGAAGGCGACCACCGAACAGAAGCACATCGTCGCCGTCACCGCGCAGGCGCAGCACCTGGATGCCTTCATCGACCTCGACGGCAAGCGGCAGCCGCTCGCCGACCCGACCCCGGCCGCGGACAGCACGCCGCCCGCGATCGGCGAGGGCGGCGGCGCGCGCTGAGGCGCCGTGTAGCGCGCTACGCCTCGGTGCCGGCGCTGTCGCGCAGATCCTCGCGCACGGTCAGCGCGACCTCCAGGCACAGCCGCACCGCGGCGATCATGTCGGCGAGCGGCATGGCCGGCGCGGGCGCGTGGCGCGCCGCCTGCTCCGGCAGGTACGGCACGTGCACGAAGCCGCCGCGCGTGCCGCGGCGGCGTTTGGCGAGCCGGTGGGCGAGGCCGAAGAACACCTGATTGCAGACGAAGGTGCCGGCGCTGTAGGAGATCGCCGCGGGCAGACCGGCGGCGCGCAGCCGCGCCAGCATGGCCTTGAGTGGCAATGTGGAAAAATACGCTTTTGGCGCATTTTCCACTACCGGCACGTCGATCGGCTGCGCCCCGGCGTTGTCGGCGATGCGCGCATCGATCAGGTTGATCGCCACGCGCTCGAGCGAGATGCCGGCGCGGCCGCCGGCCTGGCCGGTCGCCAGCACGAGCGTCGGGCGGTGCGCATCGAGCAGGTCATACAGCGCCGGCAGCGCGCGCGCGAATTCGGTCGGCAGCACCGCGCCGATCACGCGCTGGCCGGCGAGCGTCGCGCCGTCGAGCGCGCGCGCGATCTCCTGCGAGGGATTGACCGGCTCGCCGCCGAACGGGGCGAACCCGGTGAGCAGCACGGGAGCTTGCGCGCGCGTCATCGGAACGCGAACAGGAACAGCAGAGCCAGGTTGATCGCGAACAGGCCGAGCGCGGTCGGCCACTGTGCGCGGATCACGCCGTTCGGATCGGACA
>JAJPHA010000028.1 GCA_021325475.1 Rhodanobacteraceae bacterium
GGGATGCTCTGCTTTCGAGGTGTTTCTTGGTTACTTCTTTGCACCAGCAAAGAAGTGACCCGCTGTCCGAAGGACAGCGGAAGCTTTGCTCTGGTCAGCAAAGAAGTGACCCGCTCGGCCTGCGGCCGAGCGGAAGCTCTGACTTCGGCAAGCAAACGCGAGACGCCGAACCGACCGACGGATGCACGCGGCCTTGCGCGCGCGTGCGCTCAGATCCCCGTCATGCCGAGGATGTTGTAGCCGGCATCGACGAAGGTGACCTCGCCGGTGATCCCCGAGGCGAGGTCCGAGCACAGGAACGCGGCGACGTTGCCGACCTCGTCGATGCTCACGCTGCGCCGCAACGGCGCGTTGTGCTCGACGTGTTCGAGCATCTTGCGGAAGTTGGCGATACCGGCGGCGGCCAGGGTCTTGATCGGCCCGGCCGAGATCGCGTTGACGCGCGTGCCTTCGGGACCGAGGTTGAAGGCGAGGTAACGCACCGCGGCTTCCAGACTCGCCTTGGCCAGACCCATGACGTTGTAGTTCGCGAGTGCGCGCTCGGAGCCGAGATAGGTGAGAGTGAGGATGGCACCGCCGCGACCCTTCATCAGCGGCCGCGCCGCTTTCGCCAGCGCCGGCAGACTATACGCCGAGATGTCGTGCGCGATCGCGAAGTTCTGCCGCGTCAGGCCGGCGAGGAATTCGCCGGCCAGCGCCTCGCCGGGGGCGAAGCCGATCGAGTGGATGAGGATGTCCAGGCCGTCCCAGTGCTTGGCGAGATCGACGAACAGCCGCTCGATCTGTTCGTCGCTGCCGACGTCGCACGGCAGGACGATGTTCGAGCCGAACGTGGCCGCGGCCTCGTCGACGCGGGACTTCAGCTTGTCATTGACATAGGTGAACGCGAGCTCCGCGCCTTCGCGATGCATCGCGTTGGCGATGCCCCAGGCGATCGAGCGCTGACTGACGATGCCGGTGATGAGCGCGCGCTTGCCGTGCAGAAATCCCATGACGCCTCCGTGGGTGGCTGGATCAGGGCGGCGAGTGTAGCCGACCGCGCGGACGGCGTCAGCGCGCGCCCACGGCGCCCACGGCGCCGGTCTCCGCCGTCTCGGTGTCGCGCAGGCGCAGGCGCTGGCCGAGGTGCAGCGTCGCGTCGCGTCCGAGGCGGTTCCAGCGCAGCAGATCGGCGAGCCGCACGTGCCGCCGCTGCGCGATGTTCCACAAGGTGTCGCCGGCATGCACCACATGGACGCTCGCGGCCGGTTCGGGTGCGGCCGGCGCGACGGAGGCGGGCGCCGATGTGGCGACGTCCGCGTCGCGCGCGCGACCCGGCAGCAGCACGCGCATGCCGGCCGGCATGGTGGCGTCCACGGCGACGCCGTGGATTGCCGCGAGCGCCTCCGGTGTGAGCTCGTGCGCGCTTGCCAGCACGACGAGCGGTTCGGCTTGGTGCAGCGTCGCTTCGTGCCAGTCGCGCCAGAGCGCGCGCGGCAGGCTGGCGAGCGTGGCTTCGACGTGCGCGCGGCGCGCCGCCGGCACCAGCAGGCGGTACGGCCCCGCGCTCGGCATGCGGGCTGCGAGGTAGCCCGGATTGAGGCGGCGCAGTTCGGCGACCTCGAGCCCGGCCAGCCGCGCGGCGAGGGCGAAATCGACCGGTGCCGGCAGCTCGAGCGCGGCGAGCGCATCGTCCGACGTCGGCTCCGGCAACTCGACGCGGAAGCGCGCCGGATCGGCGACCACGCAGGCGACCGCCAGCAGCTTCGCCAGATGCTCGTGTGCCTGCGGGTTGATGCGCAGACGGGCGAGTTCCGCCGCGCTGCGCGTCTGCACGCTCTGGCCGGCGACGTTCTTCACCCCGTATTCGCCGGCGTTGTAGGCCATGTCGGCGAGCCGCCAATCGGCGAATTCGCGGGCGTAGCGGTCGATCAGGTCGAGCGCGACGCCGGTCGCGGCGACGATGTCGAGACGGCCGTCGTATTCGGCGTCGATGCGCAGGCCGGCCTCGCGCGCGGTGTCCGGCATCAGTTGCCAGATGCCGGCGGCGCGGTCGCCGCTGGCGGGCAGCGGCGCGTAGCCGCTCTCGATGTAGGGCAGGAAGGCGAATTCGCCCGGCAGTCCGCGCCGCTCGATCTCGTCGAGCACGATGAGCAGGTACGGCATCGCCTCGGCGAGCGAGGCCTCGAAGCGTGCCGGGCTTTCGGTGTACGACCGCGACCAGCGTCGCACCGCGGCGTTGTAGTGGCAGCCCGGCATCACGAAGCGCTGGCGCAGGCGCGGCCAGGGCGAAGGTACGGCGGCGAGATCCGCTGGGATCGCGGCGGGCGGCGCGGGTGGAGGCTCCGCCACGGGGGCCGCGCTCGGCGGCGCGGTCGCGGTCGGAACGGCGAGTGGCCTGGTCGGGGTTTCGCTGCATGCGACGAGCAGCAGGCAGGCCGCGCCCAGCGTGCAGCAGCCGCCGCCGAGCAGCGCCAGCGGCCAGTCGCGCCCGACACGTCGCGGCGCGGCGACGTGCGCGCTCGGCGCACCGTGCGGCGCCGGTACTCGTCGGCGTGGCGAAACCGCAGCCCGCGTTCGCATCTCGACCTCGTCGCGGCCAACGCCCCCTGGGCAAAACGAGCGCGCACTATAGCAGCTTGCGGCACCGGCTTCGGCGATCGGCGGTCTTGCGCTGCAGCATGGCGATTTACGTCGGCCGCGGTTTTCGCGCACAATCGCGGGATTCCCCGGTGTGCGGGCAGGCGTGTGAACGAGGATCCCTATCGCTTCTTCGGCAGTGCGCAGATGCAGGCGCTGTTCGCGCGCGAGTTGGCGGCGCTGGCGCCGATCCTGTCCGGCGTCTACGGCAACTACGGTTTGTTTCTGCGCGCCTCCGCGGCGCCGCGGTTGCCGCTGCCGCCGCATCTGCTCAACCGCATCGTCGAACTGACCTTGACGCCGGCCGGCGAGTGCCGGGGCGAGGTGCGCTGCGATCCCCGGCATCTGCCCTTCGCGAGCGAGAGTTTCAAACTGTTGATCGCGCAGCATTGCTACGAGTGCTGCGGCGACAGCGCGCAAGTGGCGGCGGAGCTGGCGCGGGTGATGGCGCCGGAAGGCGTGGCGCTGATCCTCGGTTTCAATCCGCTGGGTTCGTGGCGGCCGTGGCTCAGCGGACAGGCTCGGCGCAACGGCGCGCGTCTGTATCTGCGCTCGGCGGCGGGCTGGCGCGAGCTGCTCGCCCGCGAGCAGATCGATACGCTCGACGTGCGGTTTCCCGGGACGCTGTGGCCGCGCGAGACCTTGCCCGCGCCGCATGCCGCGCGCGTCGCCGCGCGATTCGCCCGATTCGGCAGCAGTTGGCTGCTGCTCGCGCACAAGCGGCGCTCGACGCTGACGCCGCTGCGGTTGCGCACGGCCGGGCGCGAGCTCGCGGTCAAACCGCATCTGGTGCCCGGCGCGCACCGCGAATGCGCATGACGCGGGAGCGGCCGAAAGTCGAAATCTTCACCGACGGTGCCTGTCTCGGCAATCCCGGGCCGGGCGGCTGGGCGGCGTTGTTGCGCTACAAGACGCTGGACAAGGTTCTTTCCGGCGGCGAGGCCAACACCACCAACAATCGCATGGAACTGCTCGCGGCGATCCATGCACTCGAGGCGTTGCGGCGTCCGGTCCGGGTGCGCCTGACCACGGATTCGCAATACCTGCAACAGGGCATCGAAGTCTGGCTGCCGCGCTGGCGCGCGCGCGGCTGGCGCACGGCGAATGCCAAGCCGGTGAAGAATCGGGACCTGTGGGAGCGCCTGCTCGCGGCCGCGGCGCCGCATCGCGTGCAATGGCACTGGACGCGCGCTCACGCCGGGCACGTCGAGAACGAGCAGGTGGACAAGCTGGCGCGCGAGGCAGCGCTGGCCGTGGCGCGCGAGGCCGCGCCGCGCGGCTGAGCGCACGCAACGATCGAACACTGGACGGGAGCGGCGCATGCGGCAAGTCGTGCTGGATACCGAAACCACCGGCCTCGAAGTGGGCCAGGGGCATCGCATCATCGAGATCGGCTGCGTGGAGCTTTGCGAGCGTCGGCCGAGCGGGCGCACGTTCCACCAGTACCTCAATCCCGGCCGGCGCGTCGACGAAGGCGCGCTCGCCGTGCACGGCATCGACAACGAGTTTCTCGCCGACAAGCCGCGCTTCGCCGAGATCGCGCGCGAGTTCCTGGAATTCATCGCCGGCGCCGAGCTCGTCATCCACAACGCCGCCTTCGACGTTGCCTTTCTCGACATGGAGCTCGCGCTCGCCGACGCCGCGCTCGGCCGCATCGAGCAGCACGCGCGCGTGCTCGATACGTTGACCCTGGCGCGCGAGAAGTATCCGGGACAGAAGAACAGTCTCGATGCGTTGTGCAAGCGCCTGAACATCGACCACCGGCACCGCCAACTGCACGGCGCGCTGCTCGACGCGCAACTGCTCGCCGAGGTCTACCTCGCCATGACCGGCGGGCAGGGCGATCTCGGTCTGGCCGCCGCGGTGCCGACCGCGCCGCGCGCGGCGGCGACGGTTCCGCGCGCGCCGCGCAAGGTCCGTCGCGCCGACGCTGCCGAAGTGGCGTTGCACGAAGCGCATCTCGCACGCATCGAGCGCGCACGCAACGGCGCGTGCCTGTGGCGGCAGATCACATCGTCCGGCGAATAACGATCCGGACGCGTCTGCGGTATGATGGCGCCAGACGGCTTTGCCAGCCTGGGGAGGACGGCAATGAGACTGCTACTGGCGGCGTTGATCCTGTCGGCGTCGAGCGCATGGGCCGGGACCGCGGTCGAGGCGATCGCGGCACACAAGCATCTCGGCGTGGCGAGCTGCAGCAACAGCGTGTGCCACGGCGCCTCGCAGCCGTTCCGCGATTCCGACGTGATGCAGAACGAATTCGCGATCTGGCAGGAGTTCGATCCGCACGCCAAGGCCTATCAGGTGCTCGAGCGCCCGCAGTCGAAGGCGATCGCGCAGAAGCTCGGCCTCGGCGATCCCACCCAGGCGGCGATCTGCCTCGACTGTCACGCCGACCACCAGCCCGCCGACCGGCGCGGCGAGCGCTTCCAGATTTCCGACGGTGTGGGCT
This sequence comes from Rhodanobacteraceae bacterium, assembly GCA_021325475.1. Lineage (GTDB taxonomy): Bacteria > Pseudomonadota > Gammaproteobacteria > Xanthomonadales > Rhodanobacteraceae > Rudaea. The sequence continues at coordinate 5,072 of JAJPHA010000028.1, forward strand.
GCGAAGCCTGCCATGGCGGCGCCGAGGCATGGCTCAACTCGCACGCCGACCGCAAGGTGACGCACGCGGACAACCTCGCCAAGGGCATGTACCCGACCGAGGACCCGATCCAGCGCGCGCAGCTTTGCCTGTCGTGCCACATGGGCGAGAAGGAGCGCATGATCACGCACCGCATCATGGGTGCCGGGCATCCGCGCCTGTCGTTCGAGCTCGACACCTTCACCTGGCTGCACCCGCATTACAAGATCGACGCCAACTGGATCAAGCGCAAGGGCGACTGGAGCGGCGTGCGCGACTGGGCCGTGGGCCAGGGTGTGGCGGCGGAAAATCTGCTTGATCTCCTGCTCGATCCCAAGACCGGCTGGCAGGGCATCTTCCCCGAGCTCGTGCTGTTCAACTGCCACGCCTGCCACAAGCTGATGAAGGACAACAGTTGGGGACCGCGCCAGGGCACCGGGCTCGGGCCGGGTGTGGTGCGGCTGAACGACGCGAATCTGGTGATGTTCCGGCATGTGCTGGCGCCGGTGGACAAGGCGTTGGCGCAGCGCGTGTTCGAGCAGACCCGCGAACTGCATCGCGCCACCACGCAGAGCCGCGAGGCGACCTTCGCCGCCGCGCGCAGCCTGCGCGCGACCCTCGCCGAGGCCCTGCCCAAGGTCGCGGCGTTCCGCTACGACCCGGCGAGTCTCGACGCGATCCTCGCCAGCATCGCCGCCGACGGCGACCGCGGCGAGTTCCGCGACTTCGCCGCCGCCGAGCAGGTGGCGATGGCCTCGCAGTCGGTGATCCTCGCATTCGAGAACGACGGCAAGCTGAGCAAGGACCAGGCCGGCGCGTTGCGCGCCAAGCTGGATCGCCTCTACGATGCGGTCAAGGACGAGAACAATTATTCGATGACGCGCTTCGACGCCACGCTGAAGGAACTGCGCGCCGCGGCGCCGTGACGCGGCCGGCGCGCGCCGCGCCGGCCACAACGATGATCCGGAATGACTGAACACGTCGAGGTACCCGGCTACAAGGTGATCCGCAAGCTCGGCGAGGGCGGCATGGCGACCGTCTATCTCGCCCTGCAGGAATCGCTCGATCGCGAAGTGGCGCTCAAGGTGATGTCGCCGGTGCTGGCGGCCAACGCGAGCTTCTGCGAGCAGTTCATGAAGGAAGGGCGGATCGCGGCGAAGCTGACCCATCCGCACCTGATGACGGTTCACGACATCGGCTGCGAGAACGGCATCTACTATCTCGCCAGCGAATACCTGCCCGCCGGGACGCTGCGCGACCGCATCGATCGCATCACGCCGGCCGAGGCGCTCGAAGTCGCGCGCGACATCGCCGCGGGTCTGGCCTATGCGCACGACAAGGGCTTCGTCCATCGTGACGTCAAGCCGGGCAACATCATGTTCCGCGCCAACGGCACCGCGGTGCTCGCCGATTTCGGCATCGCCAAGGCGATGACCTCGGTCAGCGCGGCGACGATGGCCGGCAACGCCATCGGCACGCCGGACTACATGAGCCCCGAGCAGGCGCAGGCCAACCGGATCGACGGCCGCTCGGATTTGTACAGCCTCGGCGCGGTGCTGTACGAATGTCTGGCCGGACGCAAGCCCTATCAGGCGAACGATCCCTACGCGGTCGCGCTGATGCACGTGACCGAGCCGGTGCCGAAGCTGCCGGAGCGCGTGGCCGTGTTGCAGCCGCTGATCGACGGGCTGATGGCGAAGGACCCGAACCAGCGCTTCGCCACCGGCGAGGCGTTCATCGCCGCGGTGGACCGCATGCTGGCCGAGCACCCCGAACTCGCCACGCCGGCATCCAGGGAACAGCGCATTTCGCGCAAGCGCGCCGCGTTGCCGAGCGTCGCGGCCGCCGCACCCGCGGCAGTTGCTGCCGCGCCGCGGCGTTCGCGGCAGCCGCTATGGATCGCGGCCGCACTGGTGCTGGTCGGCGTGGTCGCGGCGAGCGGCTGGATGGTCTGGCATCGGCCGCCGTCGCGCGGCACGACGACGGAGTCACCGACCCCCACGCCGACGCCGCCGGCGCCGACCCTGCCGGCCGGCGACGAGCCGGCGGCGAGCGCGCTGCTCGCCAAGCTCGATCTGCCGACGCTGCTCGCGCGCGGCGAGGAGTACCTGGCCTACGGCCAGAAGAATTTCGGCGAGAAGCTGGAGTTCCCGCCGGGCGACAACGCCATCGATCTGTTCCGTGAGGCGCTGCGACGCGACGCCGGCAACACGCGGGCGCAGCAGGGGCTGGCGGCGGTGGCGGCGTTCTACGAGCAGGCGGCGCGCGGCGCGCTACGCAACGGCCTGTACACCGCGACCGACGAGTTCATCCAGAAAGGTCTGCGCGCCGATCCCAACCACGGCGGCCTGCTGAAGCTGAAAACGGAGCTGGCGAAATCCGAACGTCAGGGCGGCTGACGAGGTGCCACGCGCCGCCGCTCAGCGGTTGCGGATCAGGATCACCGTGACGTTGTCCGAGCCGCCGCCTTCGAGCGCGGCGAGGATCAGGTGATCGACGCATTCCTGCGCGGACAAGTCCTGCCGCGCCAACACCGCGGCGATCTCGTGGTCGTCCACTTCCTCGGTGAGGCCGTCGGAGCAGAGCAGGATCTGCATGCCGGGTTTGAGCGTGCCGCGCAGGGTCTCCACGCGCAGGCTCTGCGGATCGGTGACGCCGAGCGCCTGGGTGACGACGTTGCGGTGTGGGTGCGTGCGCGCCTGCTCGTGCGTGATCGCGCCCTGCTGGATCAGCTCCTGCACGTAGGAGTGATCCTGCGAGAGCTGCTTCAGCTCGCCGTTCCAGAGATAAATGCGGCTGTCGCCGACCCAGCAGATCTCGTATTCGTCGCCGCGCACGCGCAAGGCGGCGATGGTGGTGCCCATCGGCAGCGCCTCGGCCTTCTTGCTGGAATGCTGGATGATCTCCTCGTCGGCGCGTTGCACCGCCTGCGCCAGCGGCATGCCCCGGGTCACCTCGCGCACCACGGCATCGCGCGCCAGCGCGCTCGCCACCTCGCCGTGCTCGTGTCCGCCCATGCCGTCGGCGACCAGCCACAGGCCGAGTTCGGCGTCGGCGTAGTAGGTGTCCTCGTTGTGCTCGCGGCGCAAGCCAACGTGCGTGCTGTGGCCGAATTCAATCATGCGCGGACCGGTTAGCTGCGGGCTCCCCCAACGGCGCTCGTGCCCGTTCCGGCCTGGCCGTACGCGGCGTCCATAGCATGCCGTGCCGATCGCCGCGGACGCAAGCGCTCGGGGACGGTGCCGGTGGCATGGCGTTCACCTCAGAACTCGATGCGGATGCCGAGCGAGAACCGGTTCTCGTGCGCGCCGCTCAGACCGGCCACGTGTTCGTAGTAGAAGTAGCCCGAGCGGCCCTGCGGCAGCACCGCGTTCAGGCCGATGCCGAGATTGAAGTAATTCGCATCGGGCGCGCGGTCGGTGAGCACGATCGGCGTCTGTGTCGGATCGGCGAGGAAGCGGGTGACGACGGTCTGCGGATCGTTGCGGAATTCGTGGTTCCATTCGACCACTGCATTCGGCACCAGCACGCCCCAATCGAAACTGATCGCGCGACTGACGCGGCCGCCCAGCACGCCGAGCGCGGAGTTGAACGCGCGCGCCTCCACGCGCGTGCCGAGGCCGGCGCCGGGCGCGTTCGGATCGCTCATGGTCTCGCTGAAGCCGTCGAGGCTGAGGTGCGTGTAGACGCCGCGCAGGTACGGGCTGAACGACCAGGCGCCGCGGCTGAAGTCCTTGCCGAGCGACAGCGCCAGCGAGTACTGATGGCCGTTCGGCGAGGCCTTGGCGGTCTGGTCGACGTCGGTCTCGCCGCCGCTCAGGCTGGCGATGCCGTAGACGATGTGCCGGCGGAGGTCGTAGTTGAGCCAGTCCGCCACCAGCGAGCCCTCGACGTAGAAATCGTTGTTGCGGTACCAGGTGAAGTAGCCGTTGAGGCTGTAGCCGTCGACGTCGATCTTGCCGGCGCCGAGATCGAGGTCGGATCGGCTCTGGTTGTAGCCGAGCGCGAGCCCGGCGACGAAGGCGTCGCTGAAGCGGTAGTCGACGCCGGCGGTCAGCGAGGCATTGTGGAAATCGAAGCCCGGCCGCACGCCGTCGGCGCTGGCGCCGCCGCGATCGATCATGCCGGTGGCGAAGAAACCCCAGCGCGCGAAGTCCTTGCCGGCCTCGTCGTTGGCGGCGGGCTCGGCGAGATAACGCTTGAACAGGTCGCTCAGCGCCGCGAGCGGCAGGCTGCGGCCGTCGTTGACCAGGGTCAGCCCGCCGAGGCTGAGGCCGCTCGCACCCTGGCGCAGCTCGGCCAGGCGCGTGTTGAGATTGCCGAGCTGGCTCAGTTGCACGCTCGTCGCCAGACTCGATTGCGGCTGCGCCTTGTTGTTGAGCATTTGGTTCAGCGCTTCGGGAATCTGCTCGGGGTGGCTGCCGGCGCCGACGACGATTTCCGAGCAGCGTGCGAGCAGGTCCTGCTGCGGCGCGGTGAGCGGCGTGCTCGAGGTGGCGAGCGCCGGACAGGCGCGATCGATCGCATGCGCGACGCTGATCTGCGCCGGCGTCAGCGACGGCAGATTCGCCACCGCGTTGCTGAAGTGGAACGTGAGCGGCGGCACGCCGGACGCGTCGTTGACCTGCGCGGTCACGGTGTAGCTCGCCGGCAGGATCACGGTGAGCCGGTTCTGCGCCTGGCCGTTGGCGTCCGTCGGCGTCGTCGGGTTGTCGAGCTTGCCGCTGCTGCCGGAGACGCTCCACGCGATCGTCGCGCCGCTGATCGGCTGGCCCTGGCTGGTGGCCAGACGCACCACCAGTGGCTGCGAGGGTTGTCCGGGCACCAGTGCCTGGTTGTCGCCGGAGACGATGGTGAACACGCTGCTGCTCGGCACGCTGGCGATGGCGGTCGCGGTGAAGGTGATGCTGCCGGCGCCCGGGACACTGGCCTGCACCACATTGACGCCGGCCTGCGGACCGAGGGTGAGGGTGTTGCTGGTCCTGCCGCTGGGGTCGGTGATCGTGGTCGGCGCGGCCAGCTTGCCGCCGCCCTGGAGCACGGTCCAGTTCACCACCACGCCGCCCAGGCCCTGGGTCGCCGAATTCGTGCCCGCGCCGTCGCCCAGGCCCTTGATCGACGAACCCGTGCCGGAGCCGCCGATCTGCAGCACGAACGGCTGCAGCGTGCTGCCGGCGATGCCGGTCTGATTGTTGCCGCTGAGCGTGGTCGCCTGCGGCGCGAAGGCGGTTTCCTGGAAGGTGACCGCGCCGTTCGGCGTGCTCGCCTGGATCACGACCGTGCCGGGCGTGGAACCGAAGGTGAAGGTGATCGAGGTCTTGCCGCTGCTGTCGGTGGTCGTGGTCGTCGCGCTCAGCGTCGCCTGACCGGACACCACGCGCCAGTTGACGGTCTGGTCCGGAATGCCCGGATTGCCGACCTGCACCACGAGCGGCGCATCGCCGATGCTGCCGGGGGCGCCGGTCTGTCCGGCGCCGGAGACGATGGCAAGAGCGGCCGGCGTGCTGGTCAGGGTGAAATTGGCGAGGTAGGTTCCGCCGCTCTGCGAGCAGGCGGCGCAATAGGCGTTCACCCGGACCGTGCCCGGCGTGCTGCCGAACACCACGTGCACCGAGGACGGCGGCGGCGGCACCACCATGGCGGTCTGCTGGTCGAAGTCGACCGGAACCGTTTGCGTGTACGTGGTCGCGGAGCTCTCGGCGAAGGTGGCGTCGCCGCTCACGATCGACCAGGCGAGTTTGACCGGCGGCGGCGCGACTTCGAAGCCGCCGCCGAAGGCGAGCTGCACGGTCAGCGGATTCGGCACCGGCGAACCGATCTGCGCCGTCTGGTTGTCGCCGCTCACATAGATCATGTTGATGCTGCCCGGCGGGTACTGTTGGGCGCCGGCGAGGTCGGCGCAGGCGAGGGCGAGGAAACCCACGGCGATGGCAAGCCAGCGAGCGGCCCGTCCGGACGTCCGATGGCGCGCGTGCATCGAAGGTTGCGGCATGATCGTGCGCATGTCCCCACCTCCCCGTATCCGACCTATAATTGAAGTATAACGGCAAAAACGCGCGGCGCTCTCAACCCGGACCACCGTCGGAGAGGATCATGGCCAGCATGCTCGAAAGCTCGTTGCCCAGGCGGTTTTATCCCCGCAGCATGGCCATCGGCATCGTGCTTGCCGCGATCGCCGGCTTCGCGGCGCCGGCTCCCGTGGCGCACGCCACCGTGCAGACGCGCAATCCCGAGGATCTCCTGATCGTCGATTGCCTGCTGCCCGGTCAGGTGCGCAAGCTCGGCCGCTCGGCCACGTTCATGAGCGCGCGCCGGCCGATCCGCACCACCCAGGCCGATTGCGAGATCCGCGGCGGCGAATACGTCTCCTACGACCGCGCCAATTACCAGACCGCGCTCAAGGTGTGGCTGGGCCAGGCCGAGGCCGGCGACGCGGATGCGCAGAACTACGTCGGCGAGATCTATCTCAAGGGACTCGGCACCGAACCCGATTACGGCAAGGCGCGCGAGTGGTTCGAGAAGGCCGCGGCGCAGGGCTCGCGGCGCGCGCGCATCAACCTCGGCTATCTCTACGAGCAGGGTCTGGGCGTGGACCGCGACATGGCCCGGGCGCTCAATCTCTACCGCGAGGCGTCGGGGATCGACAACGACAAGCTGGTGTTCGCCTCGACCGTGACCGCCGAAGTCCGGGCGGCGAAAGCCGAGAGTGCGCAATTGCGCGCCGAGCTCGCGAGCGAACAGCAGAAATCGGCCGCGTTGCGCGCCGAACTCGACAAGCTCAAGGCCGAACTGCAGCACCGGCAGCAGAGCTACCAGCGCTCGCAGGCCGAGCTCAACGACCTGCGCAGCCGGCTCGATGCCGAGACCGCCAAGCTCGGCGTCGAGCGCGATCCCGGGTTCGGCAAACTCAAGGCCGACGCGGATGCGCGCGAGCGCGAGCTCGCGGCGAAGCAGCAGGAACTCGAAGCCGCGCGCCAGGCGAGCGCCAAACAGCTCGCCGACGCCGAGGCCGAGATCGAACGGCTCAAGGCGCGCGAACAGGCGCTCAAGGCGCAGCAGGGATCGCCCGCGGCCGACCGCGATCTGGCCACGCTGCGGCAATCGGCGGCGCAGATGGATACGGCCCTGCGCGAGGCGCGCCAGCGCTTGCAGATGCTGCAGCAGCAGATGGCCGACAACGAACGGCAACGTCAGGAGGCGCAGGCGAAGTACGACGAAGCGCGCGCGGAACTGGCGCGCGAGCGCGCGCAGAACGAGGAGGCGCGGCGCCTGCTCAAGCTGATGGAGGCGCAGCTCGGCGAAAAGCGTCAGGAGCTCACCGCGCAACGCAGCCAGATCGCCAGCCTGCAATCGCAGATCGACAGCGAGCGGGTGGCCGGACTGCCGCCGGCGTACACCACCGCCAGCGTCGCCGGCGATCTGCGCGTGGAGATCCTGCAACCCGCGCTGGCGCTGACCCGCGGCATCGACAAACCGGCGGCATCGGTGCCGCCGGCGGCGGGCGGGATCGACGTCGTCGGCCGCGTGCAGGCGCCGGCCGGTCTCACCACGCTCAGCCTGAACGGGCAGACGGTGAACGTGGACGCCGCCGGCCTGTTCAAGACGCACGTCGCGCTCGCCGGCGACAACACCCCGGTGCAGGTGGCCGCGCTGGACAAGAGCGGCGGCAAGGCGGTGCTCGATTTCGTGCTCGTGCCGGGGCCGGGCGCGAAGGGCGAGGCGCGCGGCACGACCGGCGGCACGGTGCGCATCGACACGCTGCCGCCCGGTGTCAAGCTCGGCAGGTTCTACGCGCTCGTCATCGGCAACGACACCTACGCCGCCTATCCGACATTGAAGAGCGCGCAGAACGACGCCCGCGCCATCGCCGAGGTGCTGAAGTCGCGCTACGGTTACGAGGTGCGTCAGCTCATCAACGCCAACCGTTTCGAGATCCTGTCGGCATTGAACGACCTGCGCGAGCAGCTCACCGAGAACGACAATCTGCTGGTCTACTACGCCGGGCACGGCGAGATCGACGCTGCGCGTCAGGGTTACTGGCTGCCGGTGGATGCGCAGCAGAACCAGCCGACGAGCTGGATCTCGAACCGCGCGGTCAGCGACATCCTCACGACGATGAACGCGCGCCACGTGCTGGTCATCGCCGATTCCTGCTATTCGGGCACGATGACGCGCTCCTCGCTCGCCACCTTCGGCGGCGGCATGCCCGACAGCGCCTGGGGCGACTGGGTCAAGACCATGGTGGCCGGCCGCTCGCGCACCGCGCTCACCTCCGGCGGCGTGGCGCCGGTGGCGGATGCGGCGACCAACAGCGAACATTCGGTGTTCGCGAGCGCGCTGTTGTCGGTGCTCAAGCAGAACAACCAGTTGCTGACCGGCCAGCAGTTGTTCCGCGAGATCGCGGCCGGCATGGCGCTGCGCAGCGCGCGCGCCGGCCTGCAACAGGCACCGGAGTACGCGCCGATCCAGTTCGCCGGCCACGAGGCGGGCGAGTTCTTCCTGCAGCCCGGCCGCACCGGCTGATCCGCGCGGCGGGTTCGGCGGCGGCGTTCAGGCCGGGCGCGGTCGTCGCGTCGCCGCGGGCTGGCGCGGACGCCGCCGCGCACCGGCGCCGGGCAGCAAGCCGCGCAGCGTAGCGAAGGTGCGTTTCGCCGCGGTCAGCGACCAGTCGAGGATGCGTCGCTCGTCCACGCCGCTGAACGCGCGCACGGCGTCGGCGAGGCTGCCGACGGGTGCGCGACCGAGCCGCGCCACGGCGCGGGCGCGCTGGCCGATCGCGTAGGTGACCGCGGCATTGGCGAGCGCCGAGGTGAGCACGGGCGCGAGCGGCAGCACGCGCCGCAGCAGGCGCGCGCCGGTCGCGCCGAGCGCGTGCCGCAGCAGACGGCGGGCGAGCGCATCGCCGGTCAGGCTCGCGGCGGTGCCGGCGAGTTGGATGTTTTCCACAAATATACCGTGCACCGACGCCGGCAGCGCGAAGCCGTACACGCCGAAGGTTTCCTCGACCAGCGCGCGCTGGGTCGCGGCCAGCAGCGCGGCGTCGGCGAGTTCGCCGAACAGCAGGCTGAGCGCCTGGCGCAGCCCGGGCAGCGCCTCGACGGCGCCGGAGATCGCGCCGATCAGGGCCGCGCGCAGGCAGTGCCGGCGCAACAGCGCGAGGAAGCGCGCATCGGCCGACGCCGGCGCCATGCGCCGCGTCGGCACGCGTCGCGATTTCGATCCCGCTGGTACTGCGCCCACCGTCGCTCGCCCTTCGTCCCACGGCGCGCCCGTCTTGGGGTATCCTGCGCGCCCTTGCCGGAACCGCCGATGTCCACGCTCGACCGCCACGATACCATCCGCGCCGTCGCTTTTGGCGGCGAGGTGCTGCGCCTGCTCGACCAGCGCCGGCTGCCGGCCGCGGAGACGTATCTCGAGTGTCGCGACGCCGCGGACGTGGCGGCGGCGATCCGCGATCTCGCCGTGCGCGGCGCGCCGGCGATCGGCATCGCCGCGGCGTGGGGGCTGGTGCTGGAGGCGCGGCGTGCGACGGCGCTCGGGCAGCCGCTGCCGGCCGCGCTCGCGGCGGCGTCCGCGCGGCTGGCCGCGGCGCGGCCGACGGCGGTGAATCTCGCCTGGGCGCTCGCGCGCATGCGCGAGGCGCTGGCGCGCGCCCCCGCCGATCCGCTCGCCGTGCTCGCCGCCGAGGCGCAGGCGATCCAGGACGAGGACCTCGCCGCGAACCGGCGCATGGGCGCGCTCGGGGCCGAGCTCATCGCGCCCGGCAGCGGTGTGCTCACCCACTGCAACACCGGCTCGCTCGCCACCGCCGGCTTCGGCACCGCGCTCGGCGTGATCCGCGCCGGTTTCGCCTCCGGAAAAATTGCACAAGTATACGCAACCGAGACGCGCCCCTGGTTGCAGGGCGCGCGCCTGACGATGTGGGAGCTGGTGCGCGACGGCATTCCGGCGCGGCTGATCGCGGACGCCGCGGCCGCGCACCTGCTGCGCGCCGGCGCGGTGCAATGGGTGATCGTCGGCGCCGATCGGATCGCCGCGAACGGCGACACCGCGAACAAGATCGGCACCTATGCGCTCGCGATCGCGGCGCGCCACCACGGCGTGAGGTTCATGGTGGCGGCGCCGTCCTCGACCGTCGATCTCGCCACGCCGGACGGCACGCGCATCGAGATCGAGGAGCGCGATCCGGCCGAGCTGCTCGCGTTCGCCGGGCAACGCACCACGGTGGCGGGCGCGGTGGCGTGGAATCCGGTGTTCGACGTCACCCCGGCGGCGCTGATCGACGCGCTGGTGACCGAGCGCGGCGTGATCGAGCGGCCGGACGCGGCACGGTTGCGCGCGGCCTTCGCGCCGGCGGCGCGCGGCGCGGCATGAGATCGGGGCTGCGCCAGCTCGCGACCTTCTGCGTCGGCGGCGTGGTCGGCTTCGCCGTCGACGCCGGCGTGCTGCAACTGCTCGTGATCGGGCTGGCCTGGGACCGCTACAGCGGGCGCCTGATCTCGTTCCTCGCCGCGGCCACCGCGACCTGGCTGTTCAACCGCCGCTACACCTTTCGCGGCCCGCGCCGCCACACGTTGCACGTCGAATGGGCGCGCTACGTGCTGGCGATGAGCGGCGGATTCGCCTGCAACTTCGCGGTGTATTCGGCGCTGGTATACTTTTTCGACATCGACCGCCAGTGGCTGGTGCTGGCCGTCGCCGCCGGTTCGGTGGCCGGTCTCGGCGTCAATTTCCTCGCCTCGCGGCACTGGGTTTACCGGCACCACCGCCATCCGGCGAGCCATTGAGCGCGCACCCCGCGGCGCGGCCCGTGCGCGGCGTTTCCGGCGGCATTCCGACCCGCCCGCTATGGTAGAATTTTGCTTTTCCGAGACGCCCCGCGGGCGCCCGCGCGAGGCGTCGCCGGCGCCGCAATCCACCGGGAAGAATTGCTGATGGCTGAGCTCGCCAAAGAGGTCATTCGCGTCAACATCGAAGACGAGATGCGGCAGAGCTACCTCGATTACGCGATGAGCGTGATCGTCGGCCGCGCCCTGCCGGACGTGCGCGACGGCCTGAAGCCGGTGCACCGGCGCGTGCTGTACGGCATGTACGAGGCGAACAATTCGTGGAACCGCCCCTACGTGAAGTGCGCGCGCGTGGTCGGCGACGTGATGGGCAAATACCACCCGCACGGCGATGCCTCGATCTACGACGCCTTGGTGCGCATGGCGCAGGATTTCTCGCTGCGCTATCTGCTGATCGACGGCCAGGGCAACTTCGGTTCGATCGACGGCGACAACCCGGCGGCGATGCGCTACACCGAGTGCCGGCTGACGCGGCTGGCCGCCGAGCTGCTCGCCGACATCGACAAGGAAACGATCGACTTCCAGCCGAACTACGACGAGAAGGAACTCGAGCCCACCGTCCTGCCGACGCGCATCCCGAATCTGCTGGTCAACGGCTCGGCCGGCATCGCGGTCGGCATGGCGACCAACGTGCCGCCGCACAATCTCGGCGAGATCCTCGACGCCTGTCTCGCGCTGATCGACCACCCCGGGCTCGGCCTGGACGAATTGCTGCGCCTGGTGCCCGGGCCGGATTTCCCCACCGGCGGCATCATCAACGGCTCGGCCGGCATCGTCGAGGCGTACAAGACCGGTCGCGGCCGCATCCTGGTGCGCGCCAAGTGCAGCATCGAGAGCGACGACAACGGCCGCGAGACGATCATCGTCACCGAGCTGCCGTATCAGGTCAACAAGGCGCGCCTGATCGAGAAGATCGCCGAGCTCGTCAAGGAGAAGAAGCTCGAAGGCATCAGCGAGCTGCGCGACGAGTCCGACAAGGACGGCATGCGCATCGTCATCGAGGTGCGGCGCGGCGAGCTGGCCGACGTCGTGCTCAACAACCTGTTCCTGCAGACCCAGTTGCAGGTGACCTTCGGCATCAACATGGTGGCGCTGGTCGACGGCCAGCCGCGCACGTTGAGCCTCAAGCAGATGCTCGAGGCGTTCCTGCGCCATCGCCGCGAGGTGGTGACGCGGCGCACGGTGTTCGATCTGCGCAAGGCGCGCGCGCGCGCCCACGTGCTGGAAGGCCTGACCGTCGCGCTCGCCAACATCGACGCGATGATCGAGCTGATCAAGACCTCGGCCGACGGCGAGGAGGCGAGGCGGCGCATGCTGGCGCGGCGCTGGGCGCCGGGGCCGGTGCGCGCGTTGCTCGAGGCTGCGGGCGCCGGCGTGACCCGGCCGGAGGATCTGCCGGCCGAGGCCGGGCTCGGCGACGAGGGCTACCAGCTCTCCGAGGCGCAGGCCAGGGAGATCCTCGAGATGCGCCTGTCGCGCCTGACCGGCCTCGAACAGGAGAAGCTCGACGAGGAATACCGCGGCCTGCTCGGCACGATCGCCGAGCTGCTCTCGATCCTGGAGAACCCAGACAAGCTGCTCGAGGTGATCCGCGGCGAGCTGCGCGCGCTCAAGGACGAATTCGCCGACCCGCGGCGGACGCTGATCCAGCCGAGCCAGGACGATCTCGACATTCTCGATCTGATCGCGCCCGAGGACGTGGTCGTGACCCTGTCCCACGCCGGCTACGCCAAACGCCAGCCGGTGAACATCTATCGCGCCCAGCGCCGCGGCGGCAAGGGCCGCATGGCCACCGCGATCAAGGAGGAGGACTTCGTCGAGAAGCTGTGGATCGCCAACACCCACGACACACTGCTCACCTTCACCAGCGCCGGGCGCGTGCTGTGGCTCAAGGTGCACCAGATTCCCGACGCCGGCCCCGGCTCGCGCGGCAAGCCGATCGTCAACCTGCTGCCGCTGGAGCCCGGCGAGAAGGTGCAGGCGGTGCTGCCGGTGCGCGATTTTCCGGAGGACCGCTACGTGTTCTTCGCCACGCGCAACGGCACGGTCAAGAAGACCCCGCTCAGCGAATACTCGCGCCCGCGCGCGAGCGGCATCCGCGCGATCGAGCTCGAGGAAGGCGACGGCCTGGTCGACGTGGCGCTGACCGACGGCACACGCGACGTGTTCCTGTTCGCCGCCAACGGCAAGGCGGTGCGGTTCGCCGAGGACGAGGTGCGGCCGATGGGTCGCGTCGCCCACGGCGTGCGCGGCATCCGCCTGACCGACGGCGCCCACGTCGTCTCGATGATCGTCGCCGACGGCGAGGGCGACATTCTCACCGCGACCGAACGCGGCTACGGCAAGCGCACCGAACTCGCCGAATATCCGCGCAAGGGACGCGGCACCCAGGGCGTGATTGCGATCCAGTGTTCCGAGCGCAACGGCGCGCTGGTCGGCGCGGTGCAGCTCGACGAGGCGCACGAACTGATGCTGATCTCCAATCTCGGCACGCTGGTGCGCACGCGCGCGGCGGAAATCGCGCGGGTCGGCCGCAACACCCAGGGCGTGACCCTGATCCGCCTGCCGGCCGAGGAAAGCCTGGTCGGCGTGGTGCGCATCGAAACCTTGAACGGCGAGGGCGAGGAGGACGCGGCGTCCGCGCTGCCGGCGGAGCCGCCGGCCGTCTGAACGCCGCATCGCGCGGCGTTTCGCCTCAGCCGAGCGCGGCGAGCATCGCCTCCGCGCTCGACACCTTGAACTCGCCCGGCGCCTCGACGTGGAGCTTCTTCACCACGCCGTCCTCGGCGTACAGGGCGAAGCGCTTGCCGCGCATGCCGAGGCCGAACGCCGTGCCGTCCATCTCGAGCCCCAGCGACTTGGTGAACGTGCCGTTGCCGTCGGCCAGCATCCACAGGCCCTCGGGCACGTTCTGGTTCTTCGCCCAGGCGCTCATCACGAAGGCGTCGTTGACGGCGAGGCAGGCCACCTCGATGCCGCGCTTGCGGAACTCGTCGAACTTCTCCACGAAACCCGGCAGGTGCTTGGCCGAGCAGGTCGGGGTGAAGGCGCCTGGCACCGAGAACAGCACCACCTTCTTGCCTTTGAAGATCTCGTCCGTGTTGATCGCCTGCACGCCGTCCTTGAAATGGTTGAGGGTGGCGTTCGGGATGCGGTCTCCGACTTGGATAGCCATGAACGTGCTCCGTGGGGACATCGGCCGCGGCGCGGCGGGAGCGGGATTCTCCCACCCTTGAAAGGCCCGCGCCAAGCCCTATCTCGACGCCATACGGGCGCCGTGCCCGGAACCGTTTGGGAGGCAACATGACCATCACCCGCTACTATCCGTGGGCGTCGCCGAACCGCCTGCAGGACGAAATCAAGCAAGTCTTCGATCGCTTCTTCGGTGAGGAGGAATCGGACCAGTCCAACGTCGTCACCAGCCAGTGGATGCCGCGTGTGGACATCAAGGAGGAGGAAAAGCGCTTCGTGATCTTCGCCGACATTCCGGGCGTGGAGCCGAAGGACATCGAGGTCAGCATGGACAACGGCATTCTCTCGATCCGCGGCGAGCGCAAGGCCGACACCACCGGCGAAGGCGGCAAGCTCACCCGCATCGAGCGCGCCTACGGCCAGTTCTATCGCCGCTTCGCGCTGCCGGACAGCGCCGATCCGGAGGGCATCACCGCGAGCGGCAAGAACGGCGTGCTCGAGATCTCGATCCCGAAGCGGCCCGAGACCACGCCGCGCAAGATCCAGGTCAACCACTGAGCGCGGCGGCCGGAATGGCGACACGGACCCGCGGCCGGCGCGGCTGGCTGCGGGTCCGGTGTATTTGGCGGATGCCACTCGCGCGCGCCGCGCGGCCCGTGGTAACGCGCGCGGCCGCGGCGTAAGGTGCGTCGGGGGCGCGAGCGCGAGGCGTCCGTGATGTTTCCGGCGAAAGGGGCGAACGGCGATGCAGTTCAAGGACTACTACGAAACCTTGGGCGTCAAGCCGCAGGCGAGCGACGCCGAGATCAAGGCCGCCTATCGCAAGCTCGCGCGCAAGTACCACCCGGACGTGAGCAAGGAGGCCGGCGCGGAGGAGCGCTTCAAAAGCATCAACGAGGCCTACGAGGCGCTGCGCGATCCGGCCAAGCGCCGCGCCTACGACCAGTTGCGCGCCAGCGGCTACCGGCCGGGCGACGAATTCCACGCGCCGCCGCATTTCGGTGACGGCGCCGAATTCGATTTCGCCGATCTGCACGGCGAGGGCGGTTTCAGCGATTTCTTCGAATCGCTGTTCGGTGGCCGCGGCGGCGGGCGCACGCGCGCCGGTCCGCGCCGCGGGCGCGACGTCCAGGCACGCATCGAGATTCCGCTCACCACCGCGTTCCACGGCGGCCGCGAACGCATTTCCCTGCGCGATCACGGCGGCGAGCGCACGCTGGAGGTGAAGATTCCGGCGGGCGTCCTGCCGGGTCAGCAGATCCGTCTGGCCGGCCAGGGTTCGCCCGGCAGCAATGGCGCGCCGGCCGGCGATCTGCTGCTCGAAGTGGCCGTCCGCCCGGACCCGCGCTTCCGCCTGGAAGGCCGCGACGTGCACGTGAACCTGCCGATCGCGCCGTGGGAGGCGGCGCTCGGCGCGACGGTGACCGTGCCGACTTTGGGGGGCCAGGTCGATCTCAAGATTCCGGCCGGTTCCGACAGCGGCCGGCGCATGCGGTTGCGCGGACGCGGCATGCCGGGCGATCCGCCGGGCGACCAGATCGTCATCCTCGAGGTGCGCGCGCCGCCCGCCACCAGCGAGGCGCAGCGCAAACTCTACGAACAGATGGCGCGCGCGTTCGCCTGGGATCCGCGCGCCGGTTGAATGCCGCGCGCGGCCGGGTCAGGCGGCCGGCAGCAGTTTCTGGATCGTCTGTACCAACTCGGCCTCGTCCACCGGCTTGGTGACGTAGGCCTTGGCGCCCTGGCGCATGCCCCAGACGCGATCGGTCTCCTGGTCCTTGGTGGTGACCAGGACGATCGGGATGTGGCTTGTCTTGGCGTCCTTGGCGATGGTGCGCGTGGCCTGAAAGCCGTTGAGATTCGGCATCACCACGTCCATCAGGATCAAATCGGGCACTTCGCGTTTGGCCGCCTCGACGCCGGCGGCGCCGTCTTCGGCGGTGATGGTCTGATGCCCCATCTTCTCGATGATGCGCTTCAAGCTCACCAACTGCGAAGGCGAGTCGTCAACGATCAGAATACGCGCCATAGAAATTCCGTAGCTGTACCGCTTGCGCGGAGACAGCGCATTCTAAAGCGCCGGCGCGTGCAGGCCAACTGGTTGCCATCCGGCTCGCGGGCGGCGCGGAGACGTCGGAAAAATCCCCTTGCGCAACGAGCCGTTGAGCGGGAATCTTGAGGTGAATTCGATGCGCAGGCTCAGGGAATCTCTGAACCATCGAAGGATGCAACCTCGGCTCCTCGAGCCCCCCTTAAGTTAAGGGGGCGATCAAACCCTTGCGCAGCAAGGGTTTGATGGGGGTTGTGGGGGTGCGGCGCCACGGCCGAAAGCAGGAACGGTGACATTTGATCAGCCCCCCTTAGAGCTTGACCAGAGTGCGGCCGTGCGAGCCGCCGGCCAGCATGGTCTCGAACACGCCCGTAAGCTCCGCGAGCCCGACTTCGCGGGTGACGATCCGTTCCAGATGCGCCGGCTTCCAGTCCGCGGCGAGGCGCGCCCAGAGCTCGTCGCGCACCGCACGCGCGGTGCCGGCCGAGGCGATGCCGAGCAGGCTGACGCCGCGGATGATGAACGGCATCACCGTGGTGGCGAGTTCGATGCCGCCGGCGTTGCCGCAGGTGGCGATGTTGCCGTAGGGCTGGATCACGCGGGTGAGGCCGGCCAGCATCTCGCCGCCGACGTTGTCGATCGCACCGGCCCAGCGCGCCGTCTCCAGCGGCCGCTGACCCCAGTAGAGGTCCTGGCGCGAGATGCACTGCTTCGCACCGAGCGCGATCAGCTCGTCGAACTGTTCGAGCTTGCCACTGATCGCGTGCGCCTCGTAGCCGGCGCGGGTGAGGATGTCGATGGCGAGCATGCCGACCCCGCCGCTCGCGCCGGTGACGACGATCGGACCGCGATCGGGCGTCTGCCCGTTCTGCTGCATGCGGTACAGCGCCAGCGCCGCGGTGAAGCCGGCGGTGCCGAGCATCATCGCCTCGCGCAGGGTCAGTCCGGTCGGCAGCGGAATGGTCCATTGCGCCTCGAGCCGCGCGTATTCGGCATAGCCGCCGTCGCGGGTCTCGGACAATCCGCAACCGGTGCACAGCACCTGATCGCCTTCCTTGAACGCGGGATCGGCGGACTGCACCACGTAACCGGCGACGTCGATGCCGCCGTTGAGCGGCGAGCGGCGCAGGATCTTGCCCTTGCCGGTGCCGGCCAGCGCGTCCTTGTAGTTGACGCTGGAGTAGGCCACCTTGATCAGCACCTCGCCGGGCGAGAGCTCGTCCGGCCGCATCGATTCGATGCCGGCGCGATGCGATTCGCGGTCGGCGCGGATGCGGAAGGCGTGGAATGTCGTGGTCACGGTGTGCCTCGCGAGCGACGGAATGGATCAATTCGCCTTGTGGATCGCCCGCTTGTCGACCGCGAGCGCGGCCTCGTGCACGGCTTCGGAGAGCGTCGGGTGGGCATGGACGATGCGGGCGAGATCCTCGGCGGCGCCGTGGAATTCCATCGCGACGACGGCTTCGGCGATCAGCTCGGACACGCCGGGGCCGACCATGTGCACGCCGAGGATGCGGTCGGTCTCGGCGTGGGCGATGATCTTCACCTGCCCGGCGGTCTCGTTCATCGCCACGGCGCGGCCGATGGCGGCGAACGGGAAGCTGCCGGTCTTGTACGGCACGCCGGCGGCCTTGAGCTCCTCCTCGGTCTTGCCGGCCCAGGCGATCTCGGGTTCGGTGTAGATGACCCACGGAATCGTGTCGTAGTTGACGTGACCGGCGCGGCCGGCGATCAGCTCGGCCACGGCGATGCCTTCCTCGAAGCCCTTGTGCGCGAGCATGGCGCCGCGCACGCAGTCGCCGATCGCCCACACGCCCTCGACGCCGGTCCAGCAGTGTTCGTCCACGGCGATGCGACCGCGCTCGTCGAGGCGCACGCCGGTGTTCTCGCCGAGCAGGCCTTCGCTGTACGCGCGGCGGCCGACCGCGACGAGCAGCCGGTCGACCACGATCTTCTGCTCGCCCTTGGCGTCGCCGTAGCTGACCTCGACGGTGTTGCCCTTGACCTCGGCCTTGCTCACCTTCGCGCCGAGCCGGATGTCGAG
This sequence comes from Rhodanobacteraceae bacterium, assembly GCA_021325475.1. Taxonomy (GTDB): domain Bacteria; phylum Pseudomonadota; class Gammaproteobacteria; order Xanthomonadales; family Rhodanobacteraceae; genus Rudaea. Next base: position 23,223 of record JAJPHA010000028.1, read on the forward strand.
ACCCTGTTTGGCGAATTCGCGCGCGGCGAGGCGGGCGACGTCGCGGTCGGCCGTGGCGAGGAAATCCGGCAGCGCCTCGAGGATGGTCACCTCGGCGCCGAGCCGGCGCCACACGCTGCCGAGTTCGAGTCCGATGACGCCTGCGCCGATCACGCCGAGGCGCTTCGGCACGGCGTCGAAATCGAGTGCACCGGCATTGTCGACGATGAACTTGCCGTCGAACTTCGCGAACGGCAGTTCCACCGGCACCGAGCCCGTGGCGAGGATCACGTTGGCGGCCGCGATCGTCTGCCGGGTGCCGTCGGGCGCGGTGATCTCGACCTGGCGGCCGGCGAGCAGTCGGCCCTTGCCGAAGTACGACGCGATCTTGTTCGCCTTGAACAGGAGCGCCACGCCGGCGGTGAACTGCTTGACGATCTTGTCCTTGCGCCCGACCATGGCCTTGACGTCGATGGCCGGACTCGCCACGCGGATGCCGTGATCGGCGAACGAGTGCAGCAGGTTGTGGAACTGCCTGGAGGAATCGAGCAGCGCCTTCGACGGAATGCAGCCGACGTTGAGGCAGGTGCCGCCGAGCGCGGCCTTGCCGTCCTTGCCGACGGAGGCGTCGACGCAGGCGGTCTTCAGGCCCAGTTGCGCGGCGCGGATCGCGGCGTGATACCCGGCGGGACCGCCGCCGATGACGATGACGTCGTAGTGGTCTGCCATGATGGTCGTCTCGCTGTTTTCCCTCTCCCACCGGGAGAGGGTGCCCCGCAAGGGGCGGGTGAGGGTTCGGGGTACCGGGTGAGCGTCCGGCGCGCCGGACCCTCACCCCAACCCCTCTCCCGGTGGGAGAGGGGCCAAAGCGCTCACATGCCGAGCAGCATGCGCTGCGGATTCTCGAGCTGGTTCTTGATGTCGACCAGGAACAGCACCGCATCCTTGCCGTCGATGATGCGGTGATCGTAGCTGATCGCGACGTACATCATCGGCGCGATCACGATCTGGCCGTTCTCGACGACCGCGCGCTCCTTGATCGTGTGCATGCCGAGGATCGCGCTCTGCGGCGGATTGACGATCGGCGTGGAGAACAGCGAGCCGAACACGCCGCCGTTGGTGATGGTGAACGTGCCGCCCTGCAGGTCCTCGAGCTTCAGGCCGCCCTCGCGCGCCTGCTTGGCGAAGTTCGCGATGGCACGCTCGATGTCGGCGAAGCTCATGTTCTGCGCGTCGCGCAGCACCGGCGTGACCAGGCCCTTGTCGGTCGCCACGGCGACGGAGATGTCCTGGTAGCCGTGGTAGATGATGTCGTTGCCGTCCACCGAGGCGTTGACGATGGGGTGACGCCGCAACGCCTCGCACGCCGCCTTGACGAAGAAGCTCATGAAGCCGAGGCGCACGCCGTGCGCTTTCTCGAACGCCTCGCCGAGTTCCTTGCGCATGGCGCTGACCTTGGCGAGGTTGATCTCGTTGAACGAGGTCAGCATAGCGATCGAGTTCTTCGACTGCATCAAGCGTTCGGCGATGCGCGCACGCATGCGCGTCATCGGCACGCGCTCCTCCGGACGCGCGCCTTGCGGGGCCGCGCCGGCGACCGAGAGCTGAGGGCTGGACTTCGCTGCGGGCGTCGCGGCTGGTGCGCCGCTGCGCATGAACTGGACGAGATCCTCCTTCGTCACCTGGCCGCCGCGACCGCTGCCGGCGACCTCGGCGACGTCGATCTTCTCCTCGGTCGCCAGCCGCCGCGCGGCCGGCGAGAGGTCGGGCGCGCCGGTGGGTGCAGGGCCGGGGGCGGCAGGCCGGGGGCCGGCAGCCGTCGTCGCCGGTGCCGCCGCTTTCGGCGCAGGCGCTGCTGCGGCCGACGCGGGCGCCGCCGCCGCGGCGCCTTCCTCGATGAGGGCGAGCACCTGCTGGCTGGTCACGGTCGCGCCTTGCGGCTGCCGGATTTCCTTGAGCACGCCGTCGGCCGGCGCCGGCACTTCGAGCACGACCTTGTCGGTTTCGAGATCGACCAGGTTCTCGTCGCGCTTGACGGCGTCGCCCGGCTTCTTGTGCCAGCTGGCGACGGTCGCATCGGACACCGATTCGGGCAGTACCGGAACTTTGACTTCGAGGGTCATGGTTGGGCTTCCTGGAATTTGTATATTTTTCTACTCGGCGGCGTGATCGAATCCCGGCGCCGCGATCAGCGCCTGCTCGACCAGCGCCGCCTGTTCGGCGAGATGGGTGTTGAGATGGCCGGCGGCCGGCGCCGGCGAGCGCACGCGTCCGGCGTAGTGCAGCGAGTGCTCGTCGCCGATGCACGCCAAGAGATGATGCTGGATCTGGTACCAGGCGCCCTGGTTCATCGGCTCCTCCTGGCACCAGACCACTTCCTTCGTCGCCGGATACTTGGCCAGTTCGCGTTTCACCTCGGCGCGCGGGAACGGGTAGAGCTGTTCGACGCGCACGATGGCGACGTCGCTGACGTTGCGCCGGGCGGCGTCCTCGATCAGATCGTAGTAGACCTTGCCCGCGCACAGCACCACGCGGCGCACCTTCTGACCGGGTTTGGCGGTGCGGTCCGGAATCACGAGCTCGAAGGCGCCGCCGCTCAGCTCGTCGAGCGTGGACACCGCCAGTTTGTGCCGCAGCAGCGATTTCGGCGTGAGCACGATCAGCGGCTTGCGGCAGTCGCGCAGCATCTGCCGGCGCAGCAGGTGGAAGATCTGTGCCGGCGTGGTCGGCACGCACACCTGCATGTTTTCCAGCGCGCACAATTGCAGATAGCGCTCCAGCCGCGCCGAGGAGTGCTCCGGACCCTGGCCCTCGTAGCCGTGCGGCAGGAACAGCACCAGGCCGCACAGCCGGTCCCACTTGGCCTCGCCCGAACTCAGGAACTGGTCGATCACGACTTGGGCGCCGTTGGCGAAATCGCCGAACTGCGCTTCCCAGATCACCAGCGTGTTCGGGTCGGCGGTGGCGTAGCCGTACTCGAAGGCCATCACCGCCTCCTCCGACAACAGCGAGTCGATCACCGCCACGTTCGCCGGCTCGCGCACGCGCGCGAGCGGCAGGAAGGTGGCGTCGCTCGCCTGATCGTGCAGCACGGCATGGCGATGGAAGAAGGTGCCGCGGCCGGAATCCTGACCGACCAGGCGCAGGTCGCGGCCCTCGTCGATCAGCGTGGCGTAGGCGAGGTTTTCCGCGAATCCCCAGTCCAGCGGCTGCTCGCCGGCGGCCATCCTGGCGCGGTCCTCGTAGATCTTGGCCACGCGCGGATGCAGGGTGAATTCGGGCGGCACCGCGAGCAGGATCCGGTTGAGCGCGGCGAGCTTGTCCTTCGGCACGCCGGTGTTCACCCGCTGGTCGAGGCGTGCGCCGGCGTGGCGCGTCCAGTTCACCGCGTAGGCGTCGTGGAACGCCGGATCGAGATCGGCGATCGGCTGGCCGGCCTCGAGCTTGGCGCGATAGCCATCGACCATCGCCTGCGCCGCGGCGGCGTCGAGCACGCCGTCGGCGATCAGGCGCTTGGCGTACAGCTCGCGCGTGGTCGGCCGCGCACGGATCACCTGGTACATGCGCGGCTGCGTGGCGGCCGGCTCGTCGGCCTCGTTGTGGCCGTGGCGGCGATAGCAGACCAGATCAATGACGACGTCGCGCTTGAAGGCGAGCCGGAAATCGAACGCGAGACGCGCGCAGAACAGCACCGCCTCGGGGTCGTCGCCGTTGACGTGCAGCACCGGCGCGTTGACCATCTTGGCGACGTCGGTGCAGTACAGCGTCGAGCGCGCATCGTGCGGATCGGAGATGGTGAAGCCGATCTGGTTGTTGACGACGATGTGGATCGTGCCGCCGACGGCGAAGCCGCGCGCCTGCGACATGTTCAGCAGTTCCATGTTGACGCCCTGGCCGGCCAGCGCGGCGTCGCCGTGGATCATCACCGGCACGACCTGCTCGCGGGCGTGGTCGCCGCGGCGTGTCTGGCGCGCGCGTACCGAGCCCGCCACCACCGGATTGACGATCTCGAGGTGCGAGGGATTGAACGCCAGCGCGAGGTGCACGGTGTGGCCTTCGGTGCGCACGTCGGCGCTGAAGCCCATGTGGTACTTGACGTCGCCGGAATGCGCCGGATCGTGGGCGTGTTCGAACTTGCCCTCGAATTCGGCGAACAGCTTCTGCGGTGCCTTGCCGAGCAGATTGACCAGCACGTTGAGCCGGCCGCGATGGGCCATGCCGATGACCATGTCGCGCACGCCGTCGGCGCCGCCGCGGCGCACGAGTTCGTCGAGCAACGGAATCAGGCTGTCGCCGCCCTCCAGCGAGAAGCGCTTCTGGCCGACGTACTTGGTGTGCAGATAGCGCTCCAGTCCCTCGGCCTGGGTCAGCCGCTCGAGCACGCGCCGGCGTTCCTCGGCGCGGAGGCCGAAGTCGCCGGCGGCTGCCTCCAGGCGCTCGTGCACCCAGCGCCGCTGGGTGGCGTCGGTGATGTGCATGAACTCGGCGCCGATGGTGCCGGCGTAGGTCGCCTTCAGGCGCGCGATCAGGTCGCGCAGCTTCAGCCGCTTCGGGCCGGCCAGCGAGCCGGTGGAGAATTCGGTGTCGAGATCGGCGGCGGCGAGGCCATGGAAGGCCGGGTCGAGATCGGGCGCCGGCGACTTCTCGGCGAGGCCGAGCGGATCGAGATCCGCGGCGAGGTGGCCGCGCGAGCGGTAGGCCGTCACCAGCTTCAGCACCGCCGCCTGCTTGTGCGCCTGCGCGTCACTCGCCGGCACCGCGACCGCCGCCGCGTGGCCGTTCAGGCGCTGTGCCTGCTCGATGCGGACGATCGCGTCCGAATGCGGCACGTCGCCGGCCTCGCGGCCCTTGAAGGTATCGAAGTACTTGCGCCACTCCGGCGCCACCGAGCCGGGATCGCGCAAGTAGCTCTCGTAGAGACTCTCGATGAACGCGGCATTGCCGCCCGAAAGCTGGGACGACACCGCGAATTGCTGGAGAAGGTTCACGCTGGCCTACCGATCGTCGGAAACCCGCGCCGCCTTGGGGCGGACGCACGAATCGGAAATTATACCCGCAGCCTGCTGCGCTGCGGAATGGCAGGCACCGGGCGCCGGCGACTACTGCCGCGTCGCCCTGGCCCAGTCGAAATAGGTGTACACGCGCTCGCCGAGCCGCAGCTCCTGCTCGTGCAGTTCGAAGCTGTAGCGGCTCTTGCCGGTTTCGCCGCCCACCGGCGAGACGATCGTGAGGCCCTGCGCCGGTTCCGCCGGCTGCACGCTCCGCGCGCGCACCTGGTAGCGGGACGCATCCACATGCCCGGCGCCGCGCAGCGCCTCGGCCAGCGGCCGGCCGTCGGCGCGCGGCAGGGCGAGGCCGAGGACGTGCGCGACGGTCGGCGCGACGTCGACGTTGGCGCTCGGCAGCGGATCGGTGTAGTGCTCGAGGAAGTCGGGTCCGGCGGCGATCAGCGTGTTGTGCACGTCGATCGGACTGAAGCTGCCGTGCATGCCGCGGCTGCCGAAGCCCGAGGTGCCCTCGAACTCGATGCCGGGCATGCCTTGGATCACCGCGTGCTCGTCGAACGTGTAGCCGACCACGATGTCCGGATGGCGCCCCTCGGCGTTCTCCAGGCGCACGGCCGACAGCGGCAGGGTGCCGGGGATCGCGCCGTAGCGATCGTCGACGAAGATCGCGCCGTACTCCTCGTGGCTCTGCAGGAAGCGCACCGCGGCGCGGATGCGGTCCGGATCGTGGTCCGGCTGGTAGAGATAGTCGCTGCCGCCGTTGCTGGCGACGACGAACGCCTCGCGCGGCAGGAACGGATGCAGCAGGCGATAGGCCGGCGTGGTGTAGCGGGCGAGGTGATTGCCGCAGGCGCCCTCCGGTGCGGGCCGCTCCGGGTGCAGCGGCCGGCCGTCGGCGAGGATGCCGGACAGCACCGGATCGTCGCCGCAGTCGCCGCCGTCGTAGGCGCGGATGCCGGCGCGGCTGAGCGCGTCGGCGAGCCGGATGGCGCCGGACACGGCGTAGCCGTGCTCCGGGTCGATTTCTCCCATTTTCCCATTTTCCACTTTGCGCGGCGGGAACAGGTCGAGCGGGCCGGACACGTTGCTGTGGCCGTGATCCGAGACGACCAGCACATCGGTGCTCCGGTCGAGGCCGAGTTCCGAAAGCCGCGCCTCGAGCGCGCCGAGCAGCTCGTCCTGGGCCTTCAGCGCGGCGTGGTAGTTCGGCGAGCCGACGCCGACCTCGTGCTCGGTGCTGTCGGGATTGCGCAGCCACACTACGGCGAGATCCGGTCGCTTGCGCGGCAGGATGTAGTCGAGGAACACCGACATCAGATAGCGGTTGGCCGCGGCATGCGGCGAGCCGTGGCGATCGTCCGGATTCACCGTCACGCCGTCGGCGAGCCGCGGCGCGCCGGCGCGGAAGGTGGGATCGCCGTTGTCGGCGGCGAGCCTGAGCTCGCCGTGGCGGTAGGCGAGCGGCGCGGTGGCCGGCAGCGGAATGTGCGCTGCCACGAGCTCCCGCGCGAAGGCGAGCGGGAAGGCGCCTTTCTCGTCGAGCACGATGCCGCCGGTCTTGTAGTCCTGCAGGAACGCCGGGCCGGACTTGCCCACCGCCGCGGTGGTCAGGCCGGCCTGCTGGGCGGCCTGGAACAGGGTCTCGACCAGCAGCAGGTGTTCGTCCTCGTTGGCGTCGAGCTGGTGCAGGATGCCGTAGTCCTCGAGGAAGACCGGTTCGGTGAGATCGACCGGTTCGCCGTTGCCGTTGCGCGCCGGCGCGCCCGGCCGGTAGATCGCGTTGCCAAAGAAGCCGGACTTGCCCGAATAGGCGCCGCTCGCGAACGCCGCCGCGTTCATCATGGTGAAGGTCGGATAGCTCGCGTGGTTGTCGGCGAAGAACGTGCCGCGGCGGGCGAGCGCGGCGAGGTGCGGCGTGTCGGCTTCGCTGATCGAATCGGGCCGCAGGCCGTCCCAGACGAAGACGATCACGCGGTGGCGCGTCGGCGATGCGACCTCGCTCGAGGTCGAGGCGCAGGCGCCGAGCAGCAGCAGGATCAGGCAGGCGACGGCGAGCGGATGGCGAAGGCGAAACGATGGCATGCGGTGGTCCTGGCGCGGGCGTGCTGGTGTAGCGGCACGCGGTTGCCGCATTATGACGGCACGAGGTGCGGCGAGGGAGGGGAGCGATGAATTCCGTGCAGCGCAACGTCGTGATCGCCGGCTTTCTCGGCTGGACCCTGGATGCATTCGACTTCTTCATCCTGGTGTTCGCCGCCAAGGCGATCGCCGCGGACTTCGGCGTCGGCCGCGACGAAGTCATGTTCGCCGTGACCCTGACCCTCGCCGCGCGGCCGTTCGGCGCGCTGGTGTTCGGCCGTCTCGCCGATCGCTACGGGCGACGGCCGATGCTGATGCTCGACATCGCGCTGTTCTCGCTGTTCGAACTCGCCTCGGCGTTCGCACCGAACCTGCCGGTGCTGTTCGCACTGCGCCTGCTGTTCGGATTCGCGATGGGCGGCGAATGGGGGCTCGGTTCGTCGCTGACCATGGAGATCATCCCGGAGCGTTCGCGCGGCTGGGTGTCGGGGCTGCTGCAGGAGGGCTACGCCTGCGGCAATCTGCTCGCGGCGCTCTTGTTCTGGCTGCTGTTCGACCGCATCGGCTGGCGCGGCATGTTCGTGGTCGGCTTCCTGCCGTCGCTGCTCGTGCTGTACATCCGCGCCCAGGTGCCGGAATCGCCGGTATGGCAGCACACCCAGACCCGGCCCGCGCACGAGCGCGATCTGCGCACCGTCATGCGCGGCAACTGGTGGCGCGCCGGATTCATGATCGTGCTGATGGCGCTGTTCAACGCCTTCAGCCACGGCACCCAGGACCTGTAGCCGCTGTTCCTGCAAGTGGAGAAGGGCTACGGCACCGATCTCACCGGCCGGCTCTCGCTGATCGGCCCGGTCGGCGCCATCCTCGGCGGGCTGTTCTTCGGCGCGCTGTCCGAACGCATCGGCCGCAAGCGCGCGATCGTCGCCGCGGCGCTGCTGTCGTTGCCGATCCTGAAGCTGTGGGCGTTCAGCGATACGCCGCTGCTGCTCGGGCTCGGCGCGTTCTGGTTGCAGGTGATGGTGCAGGGCGCCTGGGGCGTGGTGCCGGTGCATCTCAACGAGCTCTCGCCCGACGCGGTGCGCGCGACCATGCCGGGACTCACCTATCAGATCGGCAATTTCGTCTCGGCCGGCGTGCCGTGGCTGTTGACCGCGCTGGCGGAGGCCAATCGGCATCAATACGGCCTGACCATGGCGGCGTTCATCGCCGCGGTCGCCGTGGCGCTCGCCCTGGTCACCGCGCTCGGCCCGGAGGCCAGGGGCCGGCGCTTCGGCGCCGCCGCGGCGCTGCCGGCCGAGTGAGCACGGGCTGGCGGCCGCCGCGCGCGTCGCGCTAGGCTCACGCGGTCCGTTCCGTTCGGAGGATCGCCATGGACGCCATGCCGCTGCTGCGTTCGATCTCGATGTTCGAGGGCCTGTCGGAGGAGGATCTCGCCGCGCTCGCCGAGACGCTGCGCGAGCGCCGCTATCCCGCCGGCGCCGTGATCTTTCGCCAGGGCGACGCCGGCGATGCGATGTACATCGTCGCCGCCGGCGACGTGAACATCCACTTGCCGGGCGAGGCTTCGCGCCGCATCTCGCTCAAGGACATCGGCCGCGGCGAATACTTCGGCGAGCTCGCCCTGTTCGACGACAAGCCGCGCAGCGCCAGCGCGCTCGCCACCACGGACGCGGTGCTGCTGGAGCTCAAGCGCGGCACGCTCGAGAGCTACCTCGAACGGCGGCCGCGCGCGGCGCTCGCGTTCCTGCGCACCATGACCGAATACCTGCGCCGCACCAATGCGCTGCTGTCGGCGCGCGCGGCGAAGAACGTGGACGAGGAATTCGACAAGACCCTGACCTGGAGCGACCGCCTCGCCGACAGCGTCGCCGAGCTCAACGGCAGTTGGCGCTTCATCGGCTTCCTGCTGCTGCTCACCGCGCTCTGGTGCGCGGCCAATTCCTATCTGCTGCTGCCGGCGCCGCCGGATCCGTATCCGTACCAGTTGTTCAATCTCGCCCTCGGCATCCTGGTCGGCCTGCAGGGGCCGCTGATCATGATGAGCCAGAACCGTCAGGCGCGGAAGGACCGCGTGCGCGCCGAGACCGATTTCCGCGTGAATCTGAAGAACGAGGTGAACATCGAGACGCTGCTGCGCGAACTCGGCGAATTCCGCGCCGAGATGGCCGCACGCGCGGGCGCGCAGGCGGCCGCCGGCGGCCGCTGATCGACGCATGGTCGGCGCGCCGCGATTGCGGCATCATGCGAGATCGTTTTTCGCTGGGAGGATCGCCGTGCTTCGACCTTATCGTGACTGGCTGGCGCTCATGGTCGCCGCGTGCGCGTTCGCCGCACCGCTGCCGGCCGCTGCGCCGGACGCCGAGATCGCCGCGCTGAAGCAGCAAATCGCCGAACTCAAGCAACACGCCTACCACCCCGAACTCGGCGAGCAGATGCTCGGCATCCAGATCCGGCACGCGCGGTTGTGGTTCGCCGGCGCGGCGCGGAACTGGACGCTCGCCGCCTACGAGTTGCAGGAATTGAAGGAGGCGTTCGACGCGGTGGTCGAGCAGAATCCCGAGCACGCAGTGTTCCAGCCGCAGCGCCTGGCCGACGTGCTGCCGGCGATGACCAGGGCGCCGGTCGCCGCGCTGCGCGACGCCATCGATCGCGCCAGCAAGCCCGAATTCGAGCGTGCCTACGACGCGCTGTCGGCCGCCTGTACCGGCTGCCATCGCGCCGCCGGCAACGATTTCCTCGTCATCCAGCGGCCGACCGCGCCGTTGCTCGACAATCTGCGCGTGGCGCCGCCGGCGGGCGGCGGGCGCAAGTAGCGCGGCGTTGCTCAGAATTCCCGGGTCACCCCGAGGTAGACCCCGCGCCGCGGTCCGAACTGCGGCGCGCCGACGCCGATGCCGGAACCGTCGCGGATCGGATACACGCGATCGGCGAGATTGATCAGCGCCAGGCGCGTGTGCAGGCGGCCGAGTCCCGGCAGATCGAGTTCGCGCGTGGCCGCGGCGTTGATCTGGCAATAGCCCGGCTCGTGGTCGGTATTGGCGAAGCCGCGGCGCAGGCCCGAGCCGCACAGGAAGTCGGCGCCGAGCGTGACGCCGCGCCAGTCCCAGGCCACACCGCCGCTACCGGTCAGGCGCTGGTCGTGATCGAGATGCACCCAGTGGCTGGCGAGGTAGGCGAGTTCGTCCGGGGCGAAGTGGTACTGGCCGGTGACGATCGCGCGGCCGAGCGCGCGGCTGACGGCGCTGTTGAAATACGCGCTGAAATTTCCATTCGTATAATTTGCCGAAAATTCCACTCCGCGCGCCTGGCCGCGCGCGTAGTTGAACGGTGCGAACACCAGCGCGGCGCCGAACTGGCCCTCGTCGAGCAGGTCGCGCACCTTGCGGTAGTAGGCGTCGAGCCCGAGCGTGAGGCCGTCGCCGAGCTTCCGCGTCACGCCGACGTCGAAATAGTGCGTGCGCTCGGAGCGGACCGCGGCGTTGCCGTCGCTCGGCAATTGGTTGGTGGTGCCCTGGAACCGGGCAATGTCGGCGGGCGCGATCCGTTCGCTCGGCGGCGGCGTGAAGTAGCGCGCGTAGCCGGCGTGCAGCGCGGTGCGCTCGCTGGCCTGATAGACCAGGGCGAGGCGCGGGCTCCACTGGCCCTCGTCGAGGTAGGCGTGCACCCGGTCCGCGCGCAGGCCGTAGTCGAGCGTGAGCCGGTCGCTCAGGTCCCATTCGTCCTGCAGATAGGCGCCGCGCGTGCGCACCGTGATGCGCGGTGTCTCGTCGACGACGACGATCGGTACGTTGCTCGTCTGCTGGCCGGCGGCATCCGCCGGGAACACGCGCGCGAGGTCGTCGCTGACCGGGCGCTCGTCGCTCGCGTACAGGCCGTAGCGCAGGGTGTGGGCGTTGCCGAGTTCGGTGGCGAAGTCCGTCTGCAGGGTGCCGGCGCGATTGCTGCGGTCGATCGTGCCGGCGACACCGTCGAACACGAGATCGCCGACCGGGTCGGGCCGGTAACGGACGCTGGCATAGCGCTGGCCGAGCGAGACTTGGTACTGCGTCGCGCCGATCCGGCCCTGCGCGGCGAGCACGCCGAAGGCGGTGCGCTCGCGTTGGCGTTCGTCGAGCGTGGCCGAGTCGAAGCCGGCGACATCGGCCAGGGTGTAGCGCGGCGGCAGTCCCGGTGTGTCGGGGATCTCAAAGCGGTTGTCGGCACTGCCGAACAGGAACGAAAGGCGCGTGTCCTCGTTCGGCGCGAAGGTGAGGTAACCGAAACCCTTGGTCTGGTCGGTGTGATCGTGGAGCGGCGTGCGCGACCGCGTGGGGTTCTCGATGCCGACGTCGTTTTCGAGGAAGTTGCCGGTGAAGAAGAAACTCCAGCGGTCGCGGCGGCCGAACAGCGTCACCTCGGGGTTGAACGTGCCGAACGAACCGGCGGTCAGCCCGGCGCTGCCGCCGCCTTCGGCCGGCACCGGCCTGGTGGTGAGTTCGACCACGCCGGCGGTGTGATAGCCGTATTGCGCCGGCAGCGCGCCGGTCAGCAGTTGCATGCGCTCGACCAGACGCAAGTCGAGGGTCTCGCCGAAACCGGAAATGCTTTGCGGGATGACGATGCCGTCGATGCGGTATTGCAGGTCGCCGTGATCGCCGCGCACGTGCAACTGGCCGAACGAATCCTGGGCGACGCCCGGCGCCTGCAGCAGCGCCTGATTGAGCGGCGTGGCCTCGCCGAGCGGCAGTTGCGTGAGCGACTGGCGGTCGAGCACGTATTGGCTGACGCCGAGGTCCGGCGCGAGCTGGTCGCGCGAACGGTCGAGCACGGCGGTCACCTGCACGGTGTTGAGCGTGGTCGAGCCCTGGCCGCCGTCGCCGTCCGCGGCGGCGGCCACGGTTGCGGCGAGCGCGGCGGCGATGGCGCCGGCGAGTGCGGCGCGGGACGGTGCGACTCTCATGCGGCGGGACTTCTCGCGACGGATGGAATGATATAATATATCAATCCACGAACCGCGGCCCTGCCGTTCGTCATGTCCGGATCATCGTGGCAGCGGGCGGACGGCGGGACGTTCCACCCGCTGCTATGTTATAACTTACGCATGCCGAACCTCGCCGCCCTGACCGAATCGCCGCCCGCGCCGCGTCACGCGCTGGCGCATGCCGCCGATCGCCTCGGCGCGACCGCCTCGTTCCTGTGCGCGCTGCACTGCGCGGCGCTGCCGTTCGTGCTCGGCGCGCTGCCGGCGCTGGGCCTGGGTTTTCTCGCCGATCACGGATTCGAGCGCGCGTTCATCGTCTGCGCCAGCGCACTCGCTGCGGCGACGCTCGGTGCGGGGGTCGCGCGCCACGGCAGTCGACGCGCGCTGTCGCTGTTGGTGCCGGGTCTGCTGCTGCTGTGGTGCGGCGGCTTTCTCATCGACGGCCACGATACCCTCGGCCTGCACGCCGCGCTGGTCGCGCTCGGCGGCAGCGGCGTGGCGCTCGCGCACCGCGCGAATCTGCGGCTGCTGGAAGCGCACGAGCGGGGCGGTTGCTGTGTCCGCGGCGAAGCCGCGATCGTGTAGAACCCGTCGCAACATCTTCAGCGCTCGACGTCTCGCGCGCCGGCGGCGATCGGGCCGGGTCGGTGCGGGAAAGTACCGCCGCGCCGCCCGAGGAATCCTCACTTGCTCGCGGTAAACTCCGGTTCCAGCGCCCCGGCGAGGCACGATCCGTCTTCGCTCGCGGCGATTTGAGACGGGTTCCGGCCCGGCGCGCGGTGGCTGGCATGCCAGCGGCGCGGCGCCGCAGACGCGGTGGTTCATGTCCGCATCGGATTCGCACACCGATCATCCGCACGAGGGCGAAGCGCGCCTCGCGCTCGCCTTCGCCCTCACCGGCACGGCGCTCGCCGCCGAGGCGGTTGGCGGCTGGCTGGCCGGATCGCTGGCCCTGCTCGCCGATGCCGGCCATCTGCTGGTGGACGCCTTCGCGTTGGCGGCCGCCTGGGCCGGCGCGCGTTTCGCGCGGCGTCCGGCGGACGCGCGGCGCAGCTTCGGCTACGCGCGGCTCGAGGTGCTGGTCGGCTACACCAACGCCCTGGCGCAACTGCTGTTGGTGGCGTGGATCGTGATCGAGGCGCTGCTGCGTCTGCACGCGCCGGAACCGATCCGCACGACGCTGATGTTCGCCATCGCCGCCGCGGGCGCCGCGATCAACCTCGCCGTGCTGGGCGCGCTCGGCCGGCACGCGCACGACGACGTCAATCGCGCCGGCGCACGGCTGCACGTGATCGGCGATCTGCTCGGCTCGCTCGGCGCCGCGCTCGGTGCGCTGCTGATCGCCGGACTCGGCTGGCTGTGGATCGACGCCGCCATTTCGCTCGCGGTCGCGCTGCTGATGTCGCGCAGCGCCTGGACGCTGCTGCGACGCTCGGCGCACATCCTGCTGGAAGGCACGCCGGAGGGACTGGAGACGGCAGCGGTGGCGGCGACGCTGCGCGCCGAGGCCGGCGTAGGCGACGTGCACCACGTGCACGTCTGGCAACTGGCCGGCGGTCGGCGTCTGGCCACGCTGCACGTGCGCCTGGGCGCGCACGCCGAGGCCGCGACGGCGCTGGCCACGATCCAGCGTGTGTTGCGCGAGCGGTTCCTGATCCCGCATGCCACGATCCAGATCGACCACGACGACTGCGCCGGCGCCGGCTGCCACGAGCCCGCGGCGCGCGATCAGACCGGCTGATCGCGTCCGCCCGTCGTGTGGCGATGGAGCCACGCCGCCGCGCAGTCACGGCCGAGGTCGCGCAGGTTGCGCAGGAAACCGAGCCGGGTGTTGAGCCGGGTCTTCGCGCTGTAGGCGTCCAGCGATTCGCCCGGCTCGATCAGGGAAAGTCGCAGGCGCTTGAGCCGGCGGCCGATCCACGACAGCGGCCAGCGGCCCCGCACCGCATCCTGGGCGCGGCGCACGCTGGTCAGTTCGCGCAGGAACGTGGTGGAAAAGCCGAGCTCGCTGATGCGCTCGCGGATCTCGCGCGCGTTGCGCGGCAGCTGCGCGCGCGCCAGCGGCTGCACCAGCACGGCGATGAGGTCGGCGCTGCGGCAGTCGTAGATCAGCGGTTCGAGCGCGGGATTGCCGGCATAGCCGCCGTCCCAGTAGTGCTCGCCGTCGATCACCACCGGCGGGAAGAACTGCGGCAGGCAGGCGCTGGCGAGCAGCGCCTCGCGCCCGAGCCGGTCGTTGCCGAACAGGACCAGGCTGCCGTCGCGCACGCGTGTGGCGGCGAGAAACAGCCGGAACGGCGCCGCCGCGCGCAGCCGCTCGAAATCGAACAGCGCCGCGGTGATGCCCTCGAGCGGATTGATGCCGAGCGGGTTGATCTCCTGCGGCGTGAGGAACTGGCTGAGGCCGAGCAGCAGACTCTCGGCGGTGCCGCCGACCGGACCGGCGAACATCCAGCGCAGCGCGCTCGTCTCCTGCGCCACCCGTTCCCACAGCGCGGCGAGCGCCGCGCGCGCGCCGTCGCGGCCGCCGTCCAGCCAGCCCTGCGCGAGCGCCAGCGCGTTCATCGCGCCGCTGCTGGTGGCGCTGATCCCCTCGAACGCGAGCCAGGCTTCCTCGAGCAGGCGATCGAGCACGCCCCAGGTGAAGGCGCCATGGGCGCCGCCGCCTTGCAGGGCGAGACTCGCGGTCAGCGGCGCGGGCATGCGGGTCATGCGCGAAACAATACCGAAGCCACCGGCAACGCTGGTAAGCTACGCGCCCTTCCATCCACGCACAACGGAGCAACGTTCCATGGGCAAGGGCGACCGCAAGACCCGCAAGGGCAAGATCGCGATCCGCAGCTACGGCAATGTCCGTCCGCACAAGGTGAAGGCGAAAACCGCCGCACCGGCGGCGAAGAAGCCGGCGGCGCCGAAACCCGCGGTGAAGAAGGCCGCGCCGGCGGCCCGCAAGGCCGCGCCGAAGAAGACCGGCTGAACCGGGCCGCCGTCACGCCGCGCGCCGGCCGGCGACGAACACCGCGCGCGCCAGCGTCCCGCCGATCCAGTAGCCGAGCTCGGCCGGATGGGCGACGTTCCAGACCACGCAATCCGCGCGCCGGCCGACCGCGAGCACGCCGCGGTCGGCGAGGCCGAGCGCGCGCGCGGCGTGCACGGTGGCGCCGCGCAGCGCCTCCTCCGGGGTCAGGCCGAACAGGGTGCAGGCCAGGTTCAGCGCCTGGCGCAGCGACAGGATCGGCGCGCTGCCGGGGTTGAGGTCGCTGGCCACGGCGAGCGGCACGCCGTGGGCGCGCAGCGCGTCCAGCGGCGGTAGTTTGCTTTCGCGCAAAGTATAAAATGCCGCAGGCAGCAGCACCGCGACCGTGCCGGCCGCGGCCAGCGCGCGCACGCCGGCCTCGTCGGTGTATTCGAGATGATCGGCCGAGAGTGCGCCGAACTCGGCGGCCAGCGCCGCGCCGCCGCCGTCGGACAGTTGATCGGCGTGCAGCTTCACCGGCAATCCCAGCGCGCGCGCCGATTCGAACACGCGCCGCACCTCCGAGGCGGTGAAGGCGATGCGCTCGCAGAACGCATCGACCGCGTCGGCGAGCCCTTCGCGCGCGATCGCCGGCAGCATGCGCACGCAGACCTCGTCGACGTACTCGGCCTGGCGGTCGGCGAATTCCGGCGGCAGCGCGTGCGCGCCGAGAAACGCGGTGCGCACGGTGAGCTCGAGCTCCGCGCCGATGCGGCGCGCCACGCGCAGCATCTTCGCCTCGGCGTCGAGGGTGAGGCCGTAGCCGGACTTGATCTCGAGCGTGGTCACGCCATCGGCCAGCAGCGCGCGTGCGCGCGGCAGGGATTGCGCGAGCAGTTCCTCCTCGCTGGCCGCGCGCGTCGCCGCGACCGTGGCGAGGATGCCGCCGCCGGCGCGGGCGATGTCGGCGTAGCTTGCGCCGGCGAGGCGCTGCTCGAACTCGTGCGCGCGCTGTCCGGCGAAGACGAGATGGGTGTGGCAATCGATCAGGCCGGGCGTGATCCAGGCGCCGTCGACCGATTCGACGCGGGTGGCGAGCGATTCGGCGCGGCCGGGCAACGCCGCGCGCGGGCCGGCATACGTGATCGCGCCGTTGTGCCAGGCGAGCGCGGCGTCCTCGATCGCGCCGTACGGCCGACCGTCGTCGGCGAGCGTGGCGAGACGGCAGTCGATGAGCAGATGATCCCAGTGCGGCATGTCTCGAGGGTGCGGTGGAGGTTCGGCACACCTTAGCACGCGCCGAGGATCCGCAACGACGTCCGGCGACTCGCGCGCCGCGCGCCGCACGGGCATACTGCGCTCCCTTGCCGCCGCGAGCACGCGCATGGCCAATCATTTCGCCGATTTCGCCTGGACGCCGCAGGGCTGGGCGCGCGACGTGCGCATCGCGCTCGACGCCGGCGCGGTGCGCGCGGCGACGCCGAACGCCGGGCGCGACGGCGCCGAGCCGCTCGGCCGCTTCGTGCTGCCCGGCATGCCGAATCTGCACTCGCACGCGTTCCAGCGCGCGATGGCCGGACTCGCCGAGCGTCGCGGCGGTGCGGGCGAGGATTCGTTCTGGACCTGGCGCGAGACCATGTACGCCTTCGCCGGCCGCATCGGTCCGGAGGAACTGCGCGCGATCGCGGCCCAGCTCTACGTCGAGATGCTGAAGGCCGGCTACACCCAGGTGTGCGAATTCCACTATCTGCATCATCAGCCCGACGGCCGGCCGTATGCCGACGCGGCGGCGATGTCGCTGGCGCTGATCGAGGCCGCGCAGGAGGCCGGCATCGGCCTCACCCTGCTGCCGACGCTGTACCAGACCGGCGGTTTCGACGGCCGGCCGCTCGGCGAGCGACAGCGGCGCTTCGGTCTCGAGCTGGCGGCGTACCTGCGGCTCGTCGAAAATTTGCGCAAATTGGAAAATTCCACATTGCGCATCGGCATCGCATTGCACAGTCTGCGCGCCGTGCCGGAAGCCGTGCTGCGCGAGGTGCTGGCCGCCGACGTCGCGCGCCGCGGGCCGATCCACATCCATATCGCCGAGCAGATCGGCGAGGTGCAGGATTGCCTGGCGCTGCGCGGCGCGCGGCCGGTCGAATGGCTGCTCGATCACGCGCCGGTCGATCGGCGCTGGTGCCTGGTGCACGCCACCCACATGACCGCCGCGGAGACCGGCGCGCTGGCGCGCAGCGGTGCGGTCGCCGGCCTGTGTCCGACCACCGAGGCCAATCTCGGCGACGGCCTGTTTCCGCTGCGCGACCATCTCGAAGCCGGCGGCGCGTTCGGCATCGGCTCGGATTCGCACATCTCGGTGTCGCCGGTCGAGGAGCTGCGCTGGCTCGAATACGGCCAGCGCCTGAAGACGCAGCACCGCAACGTCGCCGCGCTCGCCCCGGGCGCGAGCGTTGGCGAGACGCTGTGGCAGGCGGCCCTGCAGGGTGGCGCGCGCGCCGCGGATGCGCCGCTCGGTCGCCTCGATGCGGGCGCCCGCGCCGATCTCGTGGTGCTCGACGAGGCCTCGCCGCTGCTCGCCGCGCGCGACGAGCGCAGCCTCATCGACACCTTCCTGTTCGCCGGCAACGCGCCGCTGGTGCGTCACGTGATGTGCGGCGGCGCGTGGGTGGTGCGCGATTTCCGCCACCGCGACGAGTCGCGCATCGCCGCGCGCTATTCCGAGACGGTGGCGCGTCTGCGCTCGGCCTGAGCGGCAGGGACGGTTGAACCGTCGCGCCGCGGACCCCATGTTCCGGCGCGGCGTCTTGCCGAACCCTTCCCGACACGCAGGAGCAGCGCAGCATGCAACGACGTACCTTGGGGCCGCACGGCCCGAGCGTTTCCGCCCTCGGCCTGGGCTGCATGGGCATGAGCGAGTTCTACGGCGCGCACGACGACGCCGAATCGATCGCGACGATCCACTACGCGCTCGACCGCGGCGTCGACTTCCTCGACACCGCCGACATGTACGGCGCCGGCGCCAACGAGACCCTGGTCGGCCGCGCCATCCGCGATCGCCGCGACCGGGTGTTCCTGGCCACCAAGTTCGGCTTCGTGCGCGATCCGGCCAATCCCGCCGCGCGCAACGTCGATGGCCGCCCCGAGTACGTGCGCCGGGCGTGCGATGCCAGCCTGCGACGTCTCGGCATCGAGCACATCGATCTTTACTACCTGCACCGCGTCGATCCGAAGGTGCCGATCGAGGACACGGTCGGCGCCATGGCCGAGCTGGTGCGCGCGGGCAAGGTGCGGTATCTCGGCCTGTCGGAGGTTTCGCCGCAGACGCTGGAGCGCGCCCACGCGGTGCATCCGATCACCGCGCTGCAGAGCGAGTACTCGCTGTGGACGCGCGATCCCGAGCAGGGTGTGCTGGATGCCTGCGCGCGGCTCGGTGTCGGCTTCGTGCCGTACAGCCCGCTCGGCCGCGGTTTCCTGACCGGCGCGATCCGCAGCCCGGACGATTTCGACGCCGACGATTACCGCCGCAGCCATCCGCGCTTCATGGGCGAGAACTTCGCCCGGAACCTCGCGCTGGTGGACAAGGTGCGCGAGCTCGCGGCGGCCAAGGGCTGCACGCCGGCGCAGCTCGCGCTGGCCTGGGTGCTGCGGCGGGGCGAGCACATCGTGCCGATTCCGGGCACGCGCCGCCGGCGCAATCTGGACGACAATCTCGGCGCGCTGGCGGTCGAGTTCCGCGCCGAGGAGCTGGCCGCGATCGAGGCGGTGTTCCCGGCGGGCAGCGCCGCGGGCGCGCGCTACCCCGAGCGGATGATGGCGTTGACCAGCGCCTGAGCCGCGCCGGCCGCTCAGCGGCGCGGCGCGCCGGCCGGCGTCGCCAGCGCTCCGCGCAGCGGCGCGAGGTCGCCGTCGTTCGGCTGCGGCGCGATGCCGAGCAGGGTGGTCAACAAAGGATAAATGTCCACATTGTCGAATTCCGGCACGACCACGCCGCGCCGGAACGCCGGACCGTGCGCGACGAACAGCGCGCGCATCGTCGGATCGTCGTTGTCGTAGCCGTGCTCGCCGCGGGCGACGTGGTGTTCGGGCCGGTCGAGCCAGGCGCGCGTCTCGATCTGCCAGCCGCTGTCGGCCAGGCACACGATCGGCGGAATGCGCGGGTTGGTGCCGTAGTGCAGGCGCGGCGGCAGATCCTGCTTGCGCCAGCAGCGCATGTGCGCGTGCGGCCGCAGCAGCGCGCGCGCCACCGCGTCGGCGAAGCCGGGCTTCGGCGCGAGGCCGGCGAGCACGCCGGCGTTGATCACCTCGAGCGCGGCCGGATCGACCAGCGCATCGAGCACGATGATCCGCTCCGGACTGGTCGCGGCCATGCCGTGATCGGAGACGATGACGAGATTCGCCGAGTTTTCCAGCCCGCGCGCGGCGAGTCCGTCGCGCAGCTCGCCGAGCGCGGCGTCGACCGCGGCGATCGCAGCATCGACTTCGGGCGAATCGGGGCCGTGGTCGTGACCGGCGTGATCGACCCGATCGAAGTACAGGGTAAGAAAGTCCGGCCGCTGCGCGGCGGGCAGATCGAGCCAGGCGAGCGCCTGGGCGACGCGCTCGTGCGGCGTCCACCTGCCGTCGAACGGCAGCCAGTGCTCCGGCCGCACGCCGGCGATGGCGACGTCGGAGCCCGGCCAGAACACGGTCGCCGTGTGCCGGCCCTGTTTCTGCGCCGTCACCCAGATCGGCTCGCCGCCCCACCAGGCCGGATCGGCATGGGATTTTTCGTCTTTGTATAAAAATATCTTCCCCGTGCGCGGATCGACGAAGCGGTTGTTGACGATGCCGTGGTGATCGGGATAGAGGCCGGTGACCAGCGTGTAGTGGTTCGGGAAGGTGAGCGTCGGGAAGGCGGGCTTGAGCGCCTCGGCGCGCACGCCGTCGGCGGCCAGCGCGGCGAGCACCGGCGAACGGCCGCGCCCGAGATAATCGGCGCGGAAGCCGTCGATCGAGATGAGGATCAGCGGGCCGCGACCGGCGGGCGACGGACGCGGCGCCGGGCCGAGGCAGCCGACCAGCGCGAGCAGCAGCGCGGTCGCGAGGCGAACGTACTTCGTCATCGCTGCGCGCCCGGGCGTCACAGGGTCGGCGCGGCGAAGGTGTCGCAGGCCTTGAGGTCGCCCGAGCGGAAGCCGATGTTGAACCAGCGCGCGCGCTGCGCGGCGGTGCCGTGGGTGAAGGAATCCGGCACGACATAGCCCCGCGTCTGCCGCTGCAAGGTGTCGTCGCCGACTTGGCTCGCGGCGTTGAGCGCCGCTTCGACGTCGCCGGCCTGCAGCCAGCGCAATTGCTGCTGCGAGCGGTTGCCCCACACGCCGGCGAAGCAGTCGGCTTGCAACTCCTGGCGCACCGACAGGCCGGCGGCACCTTCCATCGGCTGGCCGCGGCCGCGCGCCTGCTCGATCTGCGGAATGATGCCGAGCAGGTTCTGCACGTGGTGGCCGACCTCGTGCGCGATCACGTAGGCGCGCGCGAAATCGCCGCGGGCGTGAAAGCGCGTGTCCATCTCGCGGAAGAAATCGAGATCGAGATAGACGCGCCGATCGATCGGGCAATAGAACGGGCCCATCGCCTCGGACGCGGCGCCGCAACCCGAGCGCGTGCGGCCGTGGAACAGCAGCAGCTTCGGCGCTTCGTAGCGCGAGCCGCCCGCGGCGAAGTACGCGCCCCACACGTCCTCGGTGCTGCCGAGGATGCGCGCCACGAACTGGTGCTGCGGATCGGACAGGTCCGCCGGCGGCGCCGGCGCCGGTGCGGTCTGGCTGGTGTCGGCGCCGTCGTTGAGGAACAGATTGAGGATCAGCGGCCGGGTCTGCGGAAAGATCAGCGCGATCAGAATGACGATGATCGTGCCGCCGAGGCCGAGATGGAATCCGCCGAAGCGCAGACCGCCGCCCGCGCCGCTGCCATCGTCCTCGACGACGTTGTCGCTCTGCCGTCCCTTCTGCCAGTCCATGTCCGCTCTCCCGCCGCGCGTGGAGAGCGAACACTACTGCGGCCGGTCCACCCGCCGCAAGCGCGGGATCGTCGATTCGCGAACCGGTGTCACGGATAGCGCGTCACGCTGCCGCGGCGAACGATCTCCTTGCCGTCGGCGCCAAGCTGGGCGATTTCCAGATCGAGCTGCCGCGGCGCCTTGCCCTGGCGCAACACGAACGTTCCCTGGGCAAGTCGCGCGCAGGCCGCGCCGCCGCTCGCCTCGGTGAACGTCAGCCGCCACGCGCCGCCGTCGGCGACGTAGCGGCCGTGGCGCAGCGTGCAGGTGTGGCGGCCTTCGATGCGCAGTGTCGCATTCGCCTCGTCGGCGTGGCCGAGCAGGAGCGACGTCGGCGCCGGCGCGGCATCGCCATCGATGTGCAGCGAGCCGAGCCAGCGGCCGTCGAGATCGCCGCCGGCGGATGCGTGCACGCGCATGGCGAGCAGCGGTGTAACCAGCATCGCCGCGAACACGCTGGCCAGGCCGCGCTTGAGCTGTGCTTCGAGCATATCGCCTCCGGTTGCCGATTCGGTTGTGATGGTCATCGTCGCTCCTCGGATACCCCGAGCATGCCGTGTCGCAAAGTTCACAACTACGATGCGCGGACGGCGGCGAGGGTTGCGCCGATGCGGCGTGACTTTCGTCATGGTGTCGCGGCGACGGCGTGCGTGTTGATCCGTCGATCGCTTGCCGGGTTGGCTACCGTGGAGGATGATCGAACTGTTCGATCCGGGCTTGACACCGAACCCGCCCCTGCAACCCGGCCTGACTGCGGTCGGCGTGCTGCCCGGCGGGCGGCTGACGGCCAGCTTCAGCGGCCACGCCTACGCCGCGGGCGCGGTGACCGCCACCGACGGAGACTTCGCGACGCAGGCGTGACCGCCCGTGGACTGCGGGATGGTGCCGGTGGAGGGAATCGAACCCACACTCTGTTGCCAGAAACGGATTTTGAGTCCGTCGCGTCTACCAATTCCGCCACACCGGCGCGTGTGAGGTGCGGCGCAGGGATGCGCCGAGGCAGGGCGTGCAGTATACGGCAAGTCGCGGCGGCGGCGAAGCCGGTCGCGAACGCGGCTAGCGCCCGAGCACGATCAGCGCGCCGGCGACGATGGCGAGGAGCTGCATGACGATGCCGAGCTCGCCCAGGCCCAGGTGCAGCAGCGGCAGCACTCCGGTCAGGATCAGCCAGATGCCGAGCAGCAGCATGCCGAGATTTCGGGTGGGCTGGAAGCGCATGGGTTTCTCCTTGCGGTTCGTCAGTGGGTGGCGTCGAGCGACAACTGGCGCTGGTCGCGGCGGTACCAGCGTTGGTCCAGCGGACGGAACACCGAGCACTGTGTCATCGCGCCGCGATAGACGTGCAGGGTGACGGCGATGGCGTCCTCGCTCGGGTTGCGGATGGTGTGGTATTCGTGCGGCGGGATCAGGCTGCCGGCCGAGCCGGGACCGACGTTCATCGTGCCACGCGATTCGAAGCGGTAGCGGCCGTCGATCTGTTCGACGAGTTCGTAGGGCGTGATCTCGAGCATGCCGTGCCAGACGCCCTCGACGCACCACATGCCGCAGTGATCGTGGATCGGCGTGCCCTGGCCGGGGCCCCAGGTCATGGCGATCACGCTGTAGCCGTGGCGATCGCTGCGATAGAGCTCGCGCCGGGCGTAGTGATCGGCGACCGCTTCGTAGCAGCACGACGGCAGTTTCACGTCCGGATCGCGGATCAGCTTGCACAGGGTCGTGCGCAGATCGTCGGTGATCTCGTTCGGACAATCGTGGCAGACCGCACGATCGAGCGCTTCGATCAGGCGCCGGGAACCGGGGAACTCGAGCGCGAGCATGGATGCGCCGGATACGGGGACTCGGCCGATTCTACAACGTGCCGAGGAACCGCGCGATGGCCGCGCCGAAGCGCGGAATGTCGACCAGGAAGCTGTCGTGGCCCTGCGGGCTGTCGAGCGGCACGAAGTCCACCTCGGCGCCGGCGGCGCGCAGGCCGTCGGCGATCTCCTGCTGCTGCGACAGCGGGAACAGGATGTCGGTGGTCACGCCGATGACCAGCGCGCGCTCGATGCGGATGCGGCGCAGCCCGGTGCCGACGTCGCCGCCGCCGTATTCGGCGATGTCGAACCAGTCGCTGGCGCGCGACAGGTACAGATAGCAGTTCGGATCGAAGTTGCGCACGAAGCGCCGCGCGTGGCCGCTCAGATACGATTCCACCGCGAATTCGGCGCCGAACGGATCGCGCTCGCGCTGGTCGTGGTCGAGGCGGATGCGGGCGAAGCGACCGACCCACTCCATCGCCGAGCGGTAGGTGATGACGCCGAGCTTGCGCGCGATCGACATGCCGGCCTCGGGATAGTGTTCGTCGTCGTAGTTGCCCTGGTTCCAGTTCGGATCGAGCCGGATCGCCTCGCGTTGCAGCGAGCGGATGGCGATCGCGAACGGCTGCGCCTGCGGCGCGGTGGAGATGCTGATGTGTGCGCGCACGCTGCCCGGATGCTGCACCAGATAGCCGAGCGCGCTCATGCCGCCCATCGAATTGCCGATCAGACAGGCGAGCCGCTCGATGCCGAGATGGCGCACCAGTTCGTGCGAGGCGTTGGCGACGTCCTCGAGGGTGAGATCGGGGAAGGACAGCCGGTATACTTTTCCCGTCGCCGGATCGATCGAGGCCGGCCCGGTGGAGCCCTTGCAACTGCCGAGCGTGTTCGCGCAGATCACGAACCAGCGGTCGGTATCGATGTACTTGCCCGGGCCGAGCATGTCCTCCCACCAGCCGGGCGTCGGATCGGCCGGGCTCGAGGCCGCGTGCGCGCCGGGCGAGAGGCCGGTGAGGATGAACACGGCGTTGTCGCGCGCGGCGTTGAGCGTGCCCCAGGTCTCGTAGGCGAGACGTGCGCCGATCAACGCGCCGCCGCGCTTCATCGCAAACGGCGAGGGCAGGTCGAAGTATCGGGTGGCGTCGGGCATTGCGGTCGCGGGCGGCGGCGGAGGCGCGAGCTTATACTGCGGATCACCAAGCGCCAAGACGGGAACACCTCTCCCGGCCGCGGGAGAAGGGAAAGGCGATGTTCGCCAATTCGCGTCCGATCCGAAGTCCGCAAGCCGCGCCGCATCCGCGCCTGCGCGAGGTCGTGCTGCGCCACCTCGCCGCACCGTACCGGCGACCGCCGAGCGCGGCCGGCGAGCGGGCCTTCGCCGCGGTCGCCGCGCGACTCGCCGCCGCGCCGTTCGTGCTCGACGCCGGCTGCGGCACCGGCGCGGGCACGCTCGCGCTGGCGCGCGCGTCGCCGGATCGTCTGGTGCTGGGTGTGGACAAGTCGACGGCGCGGCTTGCCAAGGCGCGGCGCGCGCTGGCGGCGGTCGCTGTGGACAATGTCGTTTTGCTGCATTGTGAACTTGTGGATTTCTGGCAGCTCGCCGCGGCCGCCGGGCTGCGCTGCGTGCGTCAGTATCTGCTCTATCCGAATCCGTGGCCGAAATCCGAGCACCTGCGGCGTCGCTGGCACGCGCATCCGGTGCTGCCGGCGATCCTCGCGCTCGGCGGCGAGATCGAACTGCGCACCAACTGGCGCATCTACGCCGAGGAGTTCGCCGCGGCGCTGTGTCTCGCCGGCTGGCACGCGACCGCGACCGCGTTCGCCCCGGCGACGCCGCTGACACCGTTCGAGCACAAATACGCCGCCTCGGGGCATGCGCTGTGGCGGTGTGTGGCGCAAAGGGGCGGGGGAGTGGGGAGTAGGGAGTAGGGAGTGGAAAAAGCCCAGGTTTCCAGCCCTCAGCCCTCAGCCCTCGGCCCTCGCCCCTCGGCCCTCGGCCCTCAGCCCTCGCCCCACCTCACGGCACCACCTGATCGATCACCAGCTTGATCGGCACGGTGGTGGCGACGTCGATCGGCGGCGACAGCGTCTGCAAGTCGCCGCTCTGGGCGATGGCGTTGCCGGACTTCGACACGCGCGCGCCGACGATCACTTGTGGAAATTGCGACAATTTCAGCGTCGGCAGCATGCCCATGCCGTCGCTGAGCGTCACCGTGGCCGGCAGGTCGGCGGCCTTGAGCCGCTGGATCGCCAGCGGCATCGGCGGCCCGTTCGCCGCCTTGGCGAACACGAACAGCGTGGCGTCCGGCGCGACGCGGTCCTTGAGCTTGGGATCGAGCGAGACTGCGACGGTGAGCTTCGGCTCGGCCGTCGGCGCGCGCTCGGCGGCCTCCGGTTCCGCCGGCGCGGCACGGCCGTCGCGCTCGGCCTCGGCCTGGGCGATCTCGTGACGCACCGCCTCGGCGACGTTGGCATCCTTCGGCAGCACCGCCAGCAGGTGCTGCCAGATCGCGATCGCGCCGTCGTAGTTCTTGCGCTGATACTCGGCGATGCCGAGCAGCCACAGCCCGCGCTGGTTGTCCGGCGCCGCCTTGAGCGCGGTCTCGAGCAGCGCGCGCGGCTCGCCTTCGATGCGCCGGCTCGGGCTCGCCAGCGCCAGCGCCTCGGCGTAGGCGACGGTGACGTCGGCATCCTCGGGCGCCAGCGTGTGGGCGCGCTGCAAGGCGTCGCGCGCCTCGGCGAAGCGCTCGGTCGCCTCGTAGGCGCGGCCGAGTAGGGTCCAACCCTCGACGTCGTCGGGATGCTGCGTGAGCTTCTGCGCCAGGTTGGCGATCGCCTGTTCCATGTTCTGGCCGTGATCGGCCGGCGTCTCTGCCGCGGTGCCGCCGGCCGCGAGCGCCGCCGGTTCGCCGACCAGGCGATAGAGCGCGATGGCGGCCGCGGGCAGCGCCAGGGCGACCAGCACGGCGGCGGCGAACGCGCGCGGCGAGCGCGCCGCGGGCGCCGCGTCGAGCGCGGCCAGCAGTTGTTCGCCGAGTTGCGCGCGCTTGGCCGCATACTCCGGCGCATCCAGCACACCTTCGGCGTGGGCTGCCTCGAGCGCCTTCAGTTGCCGGCGCACCGCCGCGGCGGCGTCGCCGCCGCGTGGACGCAGCAGCACCGGCACGACGCAGGCGAGGGCCGCGGCCAGCATCAGCGCGGCGAGCGACACGAACGCGAGCATCACCAGTCGTCCTCGGGCGTGAGGTCGGCGACGGCCGCGCGCGCGCGCCGGCGCAGCACGTGGACCAGCACGCCGGCGCCGGCGACCAGCAGCGCGCCCGGCGCGAACCAGAGCAGCCAGGTCGCCGGTTTCAGCGGCGGATCGTACAGCACGAAGTCGTTGTAGCGCGCGGCGAGGTAGCGCTTGATCTCCTCGTCGCTCTTGCCGTTGCGCATCAACTCGTACACCTGCTGGCGCAGCTCGTGCGCCAGCTCGGCGTCGGAGTCGGCGAGGTTCTGGTTCTGGCAGACCAGGCAGCGCAATTGCCGCGTCAGGTTCTGGAAGCGCACTTCCTCGGCACGATCCTTGAATTCGAGCGGATCGATGGCGAACGCCGGCGTCGCGCACAGGTGCAGCGCGAGCAGCCACGGCGCAGCGCGGCGCAGCGTCATGGCGCGGCCGCGCGGGCGGGCCGCGCGAGTTCGGCGAGCTTCGGCTTGAGCTCGCGCTCGATCAGCTCCGGCGTGAACATGCCGATGCGCTTGTAGCGGATCACGCCCTGCGCATCGACCAGGAACGACTCCGGCGCCATGTACACGCCGAAGTCGATGCCGGTGCGGCCGTCGCGGTCGGTGATCACGGCGTCGTAGGGATTGCCGAAGCGGCCGAGCCAGCGCTTGGCGTCGTCCGGATCGTCGCGCCAGTCGAGACCGATCAGGGCGATGCCGAGCGGCTTGACGTTCGCGCTGAGGATCGGATGTTCGTACTGGCAGGTCGGGCACCAGCTGCCGAACACGTTGAGCAGGTACGGCTTGCCGAGCAGCTCCGCGCGCGAGAGTTTGCGCTCGGGCTCGTATAAAAGTGGAAGTGTGAACTCGGGCGCCGGCTTGCCGATCAGCGGGCTCGGCACCTCGGTCATCTCGTGATGCGCGTTCCAGTGGATGCCGAACAGCAGCAGGCCGACCAGGGCCAGGAACACGGCGAGCGGCAGCAGGCGTGCCATCAGGCGCGCGCCTCCGCGGGTCGCGCCGGTGCGGCCGGCGCCGGCGCCGCGGCGGGTTCGGGCAGGGCACGGAAGCGGCGGTCGGCGGCGGCGATGAAACCGCCGCACATCATCAGCAGTCCGCCGAGCCAGATCCAGCGCACGAACGGCTTGACGTACACGCGCACCGCCCATGCGCCGTTGCCCTGCTTCGCCTCGTCGAGCGGTTCGCCGAGCGCGACGTACAGATCGCGGAGCACGCCCGGCGCGATCGCCGCCTTGGTCTGGATCTGGCCGCCGCCCACGTACTGGCGCTTCTGCGGGTGCAGCGTGGCGATCAGGCGCTCGCCGTCGCGTACCTCGATCGTGCCCTCGTCGGCGAGATAGTTCGGCCCTTCGGCGCGGGTGACGCCGCGGAAGCGGAAGTCGAGGCCGCCGACCTCATGCGTCGCGTCCGGCGCGAAACGCAGGTCGCTCTCCACGCTGGTCGCTTCGGTGATCAGCACACCGGCGAGGAACAGCGCGACGCCGAAGTGGGCGAGGATCATGCCGAGCATCTCCGCCGTGTAGCGCCGGCCCGGCGGCGCCTCGCGCCAGCGCTTGAGGGCGTACAACGCGATGCCGAGCCCGACCCACAGGCTCGCCGCCACGCCGACCAGGCCGCGCAGCGGCAGCGCCGGCGCGACGATCCGGGCGAGCACGGCGGCGCCGATCGCCGCGAGCAGTACCGGGCGCAACACGCGCAGCGCGGCGCGGGCGTCCGCGGCGGCCCAGCGGAACAGCGGCCCGAACGGCAGCAGCACGACCACCGGCAGCATCAGCAGGGTGAACAGGAAACCGAAGTAGGGCGGCCCGACCGAGATGCGTCCGGCGCCGATCGCCTCGCCGATCAGCGGATACAGCGTGCCGAGCAGCACCGTCGCCGCGGCGCAGGCGAACAGCAGGTTGTTGATGAGCAGCAGAGTCTCGCGCGAGAGCAATCGG
Organism: Rhodanobacteraceae bacterium; assembly: GCA_021325475.1. Taxonomy (GTDB): domain Bacteria; phylum Pseudomonadota; class Gammaproteobacteria; order Xanthomonadales; family Rhodanobacteraceae; genus Rudaea. The sequence goes on from JAJPHA010000028.1 coordinate 51,210, forward strand.
AACGGCTTGCCGCCGGCCACGCGCGGCGCGCGCAGCGCGTACAGCGCGAGCGAACCGCCGACCACGCCGCCGAGAAAGGCGAGGATGAACAGCCCGCGCTTGGGATCGCTGGCGAACGCGTGCACGCTGGTGAGCACGCCGGAACGCACCAGGAAGGTGCCGAGCAGGGAAAGGGAAAATGCGAAAATGGATAAAAGTATAGTCCAGGCGCGGAAGCCGCCGCGCTTTTCCGTCACCGCCTGGGAGTGGATCAGCGCGGTGCCGATGAGCCAGGGCATGAACGAGGCGTTCTCGACCGGATCCCAGAACCACCAGCCGCCCCAGCCGAGCGTGTAGTAGGCCCACCAGCTGCCGAGCGTGATGCCGAGGGTGAGGAAGGCCCAGGCGACGTTGGTCCACGGCCGCGCCCAGCGCACCCAATTCGCCAGGTCGCGCGCGGTGCCGGCGGGGTCGGCGGCGCGCGGATCCGGGCCGCTTTCGGCGCCGCCGAGCAGCGCCGCGATCGCGAACGCGAACGCCACCGAGAAGCCGACATAGCCGGTATACAGCATCGGCGGGTGCAGGATCAGCCCCGGATCCTGCAGGATCGGATTGAGATCGTTGCCGTCGGCGAGCGCCGGCAGATGGCGCAGGAACGGATTCGAGGTGAGCAGGGTGAAACTCAGGAAGCCCGCAGCGATGATGCCGAGCACGCCGAGCACGCGCGCCATCAGCACCGCCGGCAGCCGCCGGCTGAATGCCGCCACCGCGACGCTCCAGACGTTGAGGATGAGGATCCACAGCAGCAGCGAACCCTCGTGCGCGCCCCACACCGCGGAGAACCGGTAGTACCACGGCAACGCGCGGTTCGAGTTCTGCGCGACGTAGGCGACGGAGAAATCCTGGCTGACGAAGGCGTAGGTGAGCACGCCGAAGGCGAGCGCGACGAACACCGCCTGGCCGGCGACCGCCGGGCGCGCCACCGCGATCAACGCCGGATCATTGCGCCAGGCGCCGTACAGCGGCAGCGCGCACTGCACCAGCGCGAGCAGCAGGGCGAGGACGAGGGCGAATTGACCGAGTTCGGGAAGCATGCGGATCACGCCGGCGGCGCGTGCGCGGACGAGCCCGCGCCGCCGATCGCGTGCGCGCAGCGCCGGCTGCGCGAGTGCGCGCGGAGATTACGCCTTCTTGGCGTAGCCGCTGCACCAACCCTTGGCGTTCACCGCCTTGCCGGGGAACAGGTCGCACGGTCCGTAGCCGCTGGCGCCGCCATGGAAGAAATTGCAGTTGGCGCAGTTCTGCCCGTCCTGATGCGGCGCCGGTGCCTTGCTCGCGTCTTCGGTGTAGTTGAGCGCCTTGGCGGTCGGGTCGTCGAGGGTGAGATGCGGCAGCTCGTCGGCACGGGCGCCGCGCGGCAGCGCGCCGAGCAGCGCCGCGGCGCCGACGACACCGCCGGCGAGGCCGCAGAAGTGACGACGGGCGGGATTGAGCGGACGCGAATCGTTGCGATCGGACATGGTCGGGATTCCTCATTGCGAGTGCGCCGCGGCGCGGCGAAGGTGCGGCGATTATATGCCAGGGATCGCGCCGGATGCAGCGCGGCGAGGCGCGGTGTTCAGCGTGCGCCGCAGTCGTGCAGGAACGCGAGCACGTCCTCGCCCCATGCCGCCGGATCGGCGAAGAAGCCGGCGTGGCCCTGCGCCGGCTCGCCGGCGGCACCGTGCGCGGGAAACAGTCGGTGGCGATTCGGCGCGCCCTTGGCATCGAGGCGCGGGCCGAGCACTTCGCTCGGGCCGGTGCTGTAGTCGTTCGCGGCTTGCAGCAGGAAGATCGGCGCGTGGGCGGCGTCGATCGCGCGGCCGAGGCGCTCGGCCCAGTGCGGATTGCTCCACGCCTCGGCCGCGGGCGCCATGGCGACCACGCAGTGGACGCCGAGATGCTCGCGCGCGTCGCGCTCGGCCGTGAGCAGCGCCTGGACCGCGCCGGCCGAGCCGCCGGCGACGACGATGCGCGTGCGATCCACGTAGGGCTGGCGCGCGATCCAGCGAACGGCGGCGATCACGTCGTCGTTGGCGCGCTCGTGCAGGGCGATGAGTTCGCGGAAACCGGCCGCCGATTGCGGCTCGACGATGCGCTGCTGTTCGTCGCCGATCCACGGCCCCGGATTCGGGCCGTGTCCGGACCGCAGCGGCGCGAACAGGACGAAGCCGTGCGGCACCCAGAACTGCGCCAGCCGCGCGCCCGGCGGCGGATCGTGCTCGCTGCCGTGATTCCACAAGTATACCGGGAACGGCCCGTCGCCCGGCGGCTTGTAGAGGAGGCCGATCAGCTCGCGGCCCTGACTCGGGTATTGCACGATGTCGCCCTTCATGCCGCCGCCGCGCTCGGCTTCGGCGCCGAACCGCAGGCTGCGGAAGAAGTCGATCGTGAGCTCCGCCGCCTGCGGCGGATAGACGTGGCCGCCGGGATGCACCACGACCTTGACCTCGGCCTCGCCGCCGCGGTACAGCCGGCAGCCCTCGCCGCAGGCTTCGCCCGTCGCGCTCGCGCCGGCGGCGCGGCGTTCCTCGGCGATGGTCGCCTCGACTTCGGCCAGTGGAAAGCGTGCGTCCTGCGCGCCGGCGACGTGCACCACCGGCTTGGCCAGCGGCAGTCGCGCCGGCGGTTCGAGCGCGCCGGCGACGATGCCGAAACCGGCGAAGGTCTCGCCGCGTTCGCGCCACAGCCGCAGCGCAAACGCCGCGCCATTGGAAAAGCCGGTGGCGAAGATGCGCCGCTCGTCGATGCGGTAGTCGCGGCGCAGTGTGCGCAGCAGCGCATCGACGAACTTGAGATCGCGGTCGTCCGCGCCGTGCACCTGCCAGCCCGGCTTCCGCCCGGCCGGATCGCCCTTGCTCGGCGTCGGCAGGCCCTGCGGATAGACGACGATCGCCTGCGGCCAGCGGCTGTGCAGTTCGCTGAGCTTGGCGAAGGCGCGCATGTTCGCGCCGTGACCGTGGAAGGCGAGCACGAGCGGGCGCGGTTCCGCGGTCGCCGCGGCCGGTTCGAACACCAGCGCCTCGCGCGTCATGCCATCGACCGGGATGGCAAGCACCCGCGGCGCCGCGCTCGCGGCGGCGGCGAACGCGAACAGCAGACACGACAACACGGCGTGGATCGCGCGCATACGGCGGTCTTCGGTTGTGTCGGCTGCGCGACGATACACCAGCCGCGGCGGCGGCGACACCGGCGCCGCGTCTCAGCGGGCCGAGTGCGCCTGCGCCGCCTTGGCTTTGGCGATCGCGTCGGCGACTTCCTTCGGCATGTAGGTCTCGTCGTGCTTGGCGAGTACCTCACGCGCGACGAAGCGGCCGTGGTCGAGCCGTCCGGTGGCGACGATGCTCTGGCCCTCGCGGAACAGGTCGGGCAGGATGCCGGTGTATTCGACCGGCAGCTCGTGGAACCGATCGGTGACGACGAACGCGACCTTGAGCGAATCCGGCGCGCGCTGCAGCGAATGCTCGAGCACCACGCCGCCGAGACGGAAGCTCGCCCCGGCCGGCGCCTTGCCGGCGAGCACCTCGCTCGGCGAATACAGATAGGTCTGGTACTTGCCGAGCGCGAACACGGTCAGCGTCGCGGCCGCGGCAACGGCGAGCAGGACCAGGCCCACGGCGATCAGGCGGCGTTTGCGGGTCGGGGTCATGACGGATTCCCGGTTCGCGCGCCGCGCGCCGCCTCGCGGCGCAGGCGGCCACGCAGCGCGGCCAGCGTCTGCCGGCGCGCGAGCAGCGGCGCCAGCGCGTCGGCGAGCAGCACGACGACGAACACCGCATAGGCCGACCAGACGTAGCCGGCGTAGCCGTGCATCCGCAGGAACTCAGCCATGCGCCGGCTCCGTCGCGGGCGCCACGAGCGCGCGCACCCAGGCCTTGCCGGATTCGAGCGCGAGCAGCGCCGCGCGGGTGCGCGCCAGGACGCTGGCGAAAAAGTATACGTGGGTGGCGAACGCGAGCACGAGCAGCGGCCAGAGCATGCGGGCGTCGATCTTCGATTCGCCGAGCAGATTCACCGTCTGCGCCTGGTGCAGCGTGTTCCACCACACCACCGAATAATGGATGATCGGCAGGTTGACCACGCCGACCAGGGCGAGGAACGCGGCGGCGCGCGCCGCCTGGCGCAGGTCCTCGATCGCCTGGTGGAGGCCGATCACGCCGAAGTACAGGAACAGCAGCACGAGTTCGGAGGTCAAGCGCGCATCCCAGGTCCACCACGTGCCCCAGGTCGGCTTGCCCCAGATCGAACCGGTGACCAGGGTGACGAAGGTGAACGCGGCGCCGATCGGCGCGCTCGCCATCGCCAGCAGTTCCGCCAGCTTGATCCGCCACACCAGCGCGACGAAGCCGTTGCCGGCCATGAACGCATAGGCGAACAGACTCATCCACGCGCACGGCACGTGCACGTACAGGATGCGGAACGAATCGCCCTGCTGATAGTCCGCCGGCGCGATCACCAGGCCGCCGTAGAAGCCGATCGCGCCGGTGAGCAGCGCGAGCGCGTAGAGCCACGGCAGCCAGCGCCCGGCGAAGCGATAGAAGTACGGCGGCGAGCCGAGCCGGTGGAACCAGAGGACCAGACGGTTCATCGCACTACGGACCGGCAGGGGCGACGTCGCCAAGCGGGCGACGGGGATGGCGAATCATCGGATTGCGAGCAACGGCGTGCACGGACTTAAGTCAACGAAATCTTGAGTGCTGCCGCCGCGGCGAGCGGCGCCAGCACCAGGGTCAGCGCCAGCCACGCGCCGAGCAGAAGCAACGGCGCGGCGTAGGGCAGGCCCGCCTGCGCCGCGTTGCAGGCGCCGGCGCCGAAGATCAGCACCGGCACGATGAGCGGCAGCACCAGCAGGGTGAGCAGCATACCAGAGCGGCGCATGCCCATCGTCAGCGCGACGCACACCGCGCCGATCAGACTGAGCAGCGGCGTGGCGAGCGCGAGCGCGCCGAGCAGCACCGGCAGCACCGGCGCCGGCAGGTGCAGCAACTGCGCGGCGAGCGGCGCGATCAGCAGCAGCGGCAGCGCGGTGGTGAGCCAGTGCGCGGCGACCTTGCAGGCGAGCAGCAGCGACAGCGGATGCGGCGACA
>JAJPHA010000038.1 GCA_021325475.1 Rhodanobacteraceae bacterium
CGCGAGCCGTCGAGCGCAGCAGATTTTGAGATAGGTTCTAGGGACTAGGAAGTGAAAAACGCCGTGCTCAGCCCTCGGCCCTCCGCCCTCAAAACGGCAACTTGAACCCCGGCGGCAGATTGAGCCCGCCGGCGATCTGGCTCATCTGCTGCTGGCTCGCCGCCGCGATCTTGTTGACCGCGTCGTTGATCGCCGCCGCCACGAGATCCTCCGCCATTTCCGGATCGTCCGCGAGCAGTTTGCGGTCGATGCGCACCTGCCGTACCTCGTGGCGTCCGTTCATGACCACGCTGACCATCCCGCCGCCGGCCTGACCGGTGACCTCGAGTTTGGCCAATTCCTCCTGCGCGCGCTTCAGGTTCTCCTGCATGCGCTGCGCCTGCTGCATCAATTCGCCGATCGCTCCACGCACCGTTGCTCTCCCGTTCGGAAACCCTCGCGCCGCGCCGCCGGCTCAACGTTCCGCCGGTTTGATCGACTCCGGAATCACGCGCGCGTCGAAGTCGCGGATCAGCGTCTGCACCAGCGGATCGGCGCCAAGCGCGCGCTCGGCGGCCTCCTGGCGCGCGGCGCGATCTCGCGCCGCCGCGTCCGCGGGTGTGTCCGTCGCGCGTGCGGCCTTCTCGTAGCGCACCTTGACCGGCCGCCGCAACGCCGCACTCAGCTTGTCCTGCAGGTGCGCGATCAGCGCCGGGCTGCTCAGATCCTCGTGGCCGGGCTTGAGCGCCAGCCGCACCAGATCCTGCTCGATCGCGACCAGCGCGGAATGCCGCGCGAGTTGCCCGGCCGGCCCGCGCAGACCGGCCGCGTCGATCAGCGCGGCCCAATCGGACGGCGCCGCGACGATGCCGTCGCCGGAAGCCGGACTCGTCGAACCCGACGCCGGCACCGGCGCGACGGGCGCCGGGCGTGGCGCGTCGGATGCGACGGGGGACGCGGCGGGCTTCGTTGCGCGTCTTTCGTTCTGCGCCGGCTCGCCCGCCGTCGCCTCCGCCGGACGGAACGCCAGCATCCGCAGCAGGGTCATCTCGAAACCGGCGCGCGGGGTCGGCGCCAGCGGCAGATCCCGCCGGCCGGTGATGGCGATCTGATAATAGAGCTGCACCTCTTCGGCCGGCAGGCCCTCCGCGAACCCGGCGATCGCCGGGTCGTCGCCCGCCGCGGTCGGCACGAGCTGCCGCAACTGCACGCGGTGCAATACACCGGCCAGTTCGTCGAGCACTCCGGCAAAGTCGGGCGCGAACTCCGCCACGCGGTCGATTTCTTCCATCAGCGCCGGCCCGTCGCCCTGCTGGATCGCGCGCAACAGTGCCAGCACGCGGCCGCGCTCGATCGTGCCGAGCATGGCGCGCACGTCGTCCGCGCGCACCGCGCCGCCGCCATGGGCGATTGCCTGATCGAGCAGCGACAGGCCGTCGCGCAACGAGCCGTCCGCCGCGCGCGCGAGCTCCGCGACCGCCGCGTCCTCGCAGGCGATCGCTTCGGCATCGAGGATGCGCCGCATCTGCCCGGCGATCTGCTCCGGCAACAAGCGTTTGAGATTGAACTTGAGGCAGCGCGACAGCACCGTCACCGGCAGCTTCTGCGGGTCGGTGGTGGCGAGCAGGAACTTCACGTGCTCCGGCGGCTCCTCCAGCGTCTTCAGCAGCGCGTTGAACGCCGACTTGCTGAGCATGTGCACTTCGTCGATGAGGTACACCTTGAAGCGGCCGCGCGACGGCGTGTACTGCGCGTTCTCGATCAGTTCGCGCACGTCGTCGACACCGGTGTTGCTGGCGGCGTCGATCTCGATCAGATCCATGAAGCGGCCGGCGTCGATGTCGCGGCACGCCGAACATTCGCCGCACGGATTCGACGACTGGCCACGCTCGCAGTTGAGCGACTTGGCGAAGATGCGGGCGATCGTGGTCTTGCCTACCCCGCGCGTCCCGGTGAACAGGAAGGCGTGGTGCATGCGCTGTGCGTCGAGCGCGTGGCTGAGCGCGCGCACCACGTGTTCCTGGCCGACCAGTTCGGCAAAGCGCTTGGGCCGCCACTTGCGTGCGAGGACTTGATAGGTCATGTGGAGGGAGATGGCGCTCGGGGCGTCGGTTGCAAGAGCCGATTGTGCCAAGTTGCGGCAGCCAGACCAAGCGCGAATTTCACCCGTTCGTCGCACCGGCGCAATACGAGAATTTTCGTTGACAAGGAGGTGCGGCGCATGTACGATGCTTTCCGTACTTCGCGTGCCGCAACCAACCCCAAGGAGACCGCAATGAAGACCCTGCTGATCGCCCTGATCGCCCTGCTGCACCTTTCCACGGCGTTCGCCGACGACGGCAAGACAGGCAAGTTCGTCGTCGCCGACACCGCGCAGAAATTCGCGGACACGGCAACCGACATTCGCAAGCAGATGGAGCCGGGTGGCCGTTTCGAGTTCATCAAGCCCGGCGACAAGGAAGTCGTGAACAGTGACCTCGACCGCATGGCGGCGATGTTGCAGAAATCCGGCTCGGTGGCGGCCATGAGCGCCGACGACCGCATCAAACTATTCAATGTGCAGGAGCACCTGAACGGCGTACTCACCCACAGCGACAGCGAGCGTCTGGTCTGCGAACGCACCGCGCCGGTGGGATCGCACATCCCGACCACGACCTGCCGCACGTATGGCGAGATCGAGCGTCAACGTCAGCAAACCGCTCGTTATCTCAGCGAGAACCAGAATCGCGATGCGCAATTGCGTCGCGATCCGGAAAAACGTGGACACTGAGCCGGGCAGCCCACCATCGGCCTGACAGCGTAGATTCCCGCTCGCCCGCGTGCGCCTTCGCCACGCGGGCGTCCGCGCTTGTGGGCGAATGCCGCGTCCTGTATTCTCCGCGCCCTCATTCGCCGGCGCCGAGGAAGAATCGGCGATAATGCGCGATGCGCGAGGGCGAGGCAGGATACCGAGCGGCAGCGCTTCAGGGACGAATCGAAGAGAATGCGTGGAATGCGGAGAGGTCGAGCGCGTCGCGCTCGGGCGATGCCCTGAATGGCATCGCCCGCGATGCGCGAGGGCGAGGCAGGATGCCGAGCGGCAACGCTTCAGGGACGAATCGAGGAGAATGCGTGGAATGCGGAGAGGTGTCCGAGTGGTTGAAGGAGCACGCCTGGAAAGTGTGTAAGCGGCTCAACCCCGCTTCGCGGGTTCGACCAATTCGTCGGGAACGAATTGGGACAGCCGCAAGGCTGGCCCGGAGCGAAGCGAAGGGCGAGTCTCAGGGACGAGACGAGCAATCCCGCCCGTGAAAGAGATTGCGAAAGAAACTCCAGAAACTGATGCGGAGAGGTGTCCGAGTGGTTGAAGGAGCACGCCTGGAAAGTGTGTAAGCGGCTCAACCCCGCTTCGCGGGTTCGAATCCCGCCCTCTCCGCCACATGTTCGCACGACTGCGGTGGCTCCGCCGGTTCTCCCGCGACGATAGTTTGCAAACTCCGCCAGGGCCGGAAGGCAGCAACGGTAGCGAATGATTCGGGTGCCGGGATGTGGCTGGCGGAGCCGCCACCCTTTCGCTACAGTGCGCGCTGCGCTTCCGGGGACGCCGCACCATGGGAAACCGCCGCCGCTGGTCCGTTGCCTGGTTCGCATTCGTTCTGGCACCGGCGTTCGCCGCCACACCGTGGCAGGACCGCGCTCCCGCCGGCGCCGACACCGCGCTACTCGATGCGCCGCTCCACTCCTATCGGGCGCTGACGCTCGATCTCGCCGCCCTGCGCGCGCGCCTCGACGCGGCGCCGGACGAGCGCAGCGACGCGATGCCGATCACACTCGATCTGCCGTTGCCGGACGGCACCGCGCAACGGTATCGCGTCTGGCGCACGCAGGTGATGGCACCGGAACTCGCCGCACGCTATCCGCAGATCCGCAGCTTCGTCGGCCGCGCGACGGATCGACCGGAAATCGAGGCGCGGCTGGACGATTCGCCGCTCGGTTTCTCGGCGATGATCCGCGCCCCGGAGGGCGTGACCCTGCTGCAACCGATCGCGCTCGGTGAAGGTTCACGCTACCTCAGTTTCCGCCGCGATGCGCTCGGCGCATCCGCATCGCCATTCCGTTGCCTGCTGGATCGCTTCGCCGCGCCGTCCGCCCGCCGCAGCCTCGCGCCGGCGCCGGCGCCGGCCACGGTGACCGGCGCCAACGTGCGCACCTATCGCCTGGCGCTCGCCGCGACCGGCGAGTACACCCAGTTCTTCGGCGGCACCGTCGCCAACGGCATGGCCGCGATCGTGCAGGCCGTCAACCGCATCAACGGCATCTATCTCACTGAGTTCGCCGTGCAGTTCCAACTGGTCAACAACAACGATCGACTGGTCTACACCAATCCGGCCACCGACCCGTACACGAACAACGACGGCAACACCATGCTCGGCCAGAACCAGAGCAACATCGACACGGTGATCGGTTCGGCGAACTACGACTTCGGCCATGTGTTCTCGACCGGCGGCGGCGGCGTGGCCTACGTCGGCGTGGCCTGCAACAACTCATTCAAGGCGCAGGGCGTGACCGGCTCGTCGAACCCGACCGGCGATGCGTACTGGGTCGACTATGTCGCCCACGAGATGGGCCACCAGATGGGCGCCGGCCACAGCTTCAACACCACCGATGGCTCCTGCGGCGGCGGCAATCGCGACGCCAGCGAGGCCGCCGAGCCCGGCAGCGGTTCGACCATCATGGCGTACGCCGGCATCTGTGCGCCGAGCGACTTGCAGCCGCATTCCGACCCGTTCTTCCACGCCATCAGCCTGGTGCCGATCGCGGCGCGACTGACGGGCAGCGGCGGCGGCACCACCTGCGGCACCGTGCTCGCGACGGACAACCATGCGCCGGTGCTCGCCGCCGTGCCCGCGTACACGATCCCGGCACAGACGCCGTTCGCGTTGACCGGCGCGGCGACGGATCAGGACAACGATCCGCTGACCTATATCTGGGAGGAGATGGACCTCGGCACGGCTTCCCCGCCGGAAGGCGACGACGGCTCGCGGCCGCTGGTCCGCTCGTTCGTGCCGAGCCCGTCGCCGATCCGGCTGGTGCCGGAATTGCCGCGCATCCTCGCGCACGATCTCGCCGCCGCCATTCCGAGCGGCGGCAACATCGGCGGCGAAACCTGGCCGACGACCACGCGCGATCTCAACTTCCGCCTGACCGTGCGCGACAACCATCCCGGCGGCGGCGCGACGGTGAGCACCGACGCGGTGGTCCACGTGAGCGCCGCGGCCGGCCCGTTCCGCGTCACCGCACCCGCGGCCGGCGCGCAATGGCCGTCCGACACGCGCCAGAGCGTGACCTGGAACGTGGCCGGCACGAGCGTCGCGCCGGTGAACTGCGCCAGCGTGGACGTGCTCTACTCGGCCGACGGCGGTCAGACCTTCGCCGCCACGCTCGCGAGCGCCGTGCCGAATTCCGGAACGGCGAGCGTGATCGTGCCGAATCTGCCGACCGCCGCGGCGCGCATCGAGGTGCGTTGCCACGACAACATCTTCTTCGACATCTCGCCCGGCGACTTCACGATCTTCGTCGACGACATCTTCAAGGACGGCTTCGACGGCTGACCGCGCGGTGGCGTCGCGATCACCGCGGCGCGGCGCGCTCCGCCGCGGTCACCGGCGTGTCGTCCGGATGCAGCCAGCCCGATTCGCCGTCGGCATAGTGCTCGTTCTTCCAGATCGGCACGCGCCGCTTCACCTCGTCGATGACGTAGCGACAGGCGGCGAACGCGGCGTCGCGATGCGCGGCGCTCACACCCACCCACACCGCCAGCTCGCCGACCGCGAGCGCACCGACGCGATGCACGCAGCGCGCCTCGCGGATGGCGAAGCGCGCCCGCGCCTCGGCGAGAATGCGCGCGCCCTCGCGTTCGGCGAGCGCGGCGTAGGCCTGGTAATCGAGCCGTCGCACCGCGCGCGCGCCGTTGCGATCGCGCACCCAGCCCTCGAACGTGACGCAGGCGCCCGCGCCGGCGTCGGCCAGCGCGCGCGTCAGCGCGGCGGGGTCGATGGGCGAAGGGCTCAGATGAAACATGTCACCCCCCGCTCACCGGCGGCAGGAAGGCGATCTCGTCGCCGTCGGCCAAGGCACGATCCCAGGTCGCGAACTCGCCGTTCACCGCCACGCGCAGGCGTTCGGCGGCGAACGGCAAGCCGTGGCGGCAGCGCAGTTCCTCGTACAGCGCGCGTGCATCGCGGCTGGCGGAGGTGACCGGTTCGCCGTCGCAGCCGGCGGCGTCGCGCAACGCGGCGAAGTACAGCACGCGATAGTTCACGGCAGCGCCTTGCCCGCCCGCACGCGGCGCTTGCCGCCGGACTTCTCCAGCAGCCTCACGCTCGCGATCTCGATCTCGTGCGACAGCGCCTTGCACATGTCGTACACGGTCAGCGCGGCGACCGTGGCGCCGGTGAGCGCCTCCATCTCCACGCCGGTCCTGTGGCGGACGGCGACGTCGCAGCGGATCGCGAGTTCGGTCGCGGAGACGAACGTCACGCCGAACTCGCAATGCTCGATCGCCAGCGGATGGCAGAACGGAATGAGTTCGTGGGTGCGCTTGACCGCCAGCGTGCCGGCGATGATCGCCGTCTCGACGATCGGCCCCTTCTTCGCACGCAGACCGGCCGCGCGCAATTGCCGCGCCACCGCCGGCGGAAACCGCACCAGCGCCTGCGCCGCGGCCTGCCGCGCGGTGACCGGCTTGGCGCCGACATCGACCATGCGCGGCCGGCCGTCGCCGCCGACGTGCGACAGACGCGCCGCGGCGGCGTGGCGCTTCGCCGTCGGGCCGGCTGCGCGCTTCTCTCTGGCGGACCGCGTCCTGTCCGTCATCCGCCCACCGTATACATTTCCACTTTCTCCAACGTCCCGCCGGCGCGCAGCTCGGCCCGGCGTTCGCTGTAGCGATCGGCGCGCTGCCGCCAACGCGCCGCGATCAGCGCGGCGAGCTCGGCGTCGCTCGCGCCGGCGCGCAGCGGCCCGCGCAGATCGAAGCCGCTGCGCGCGAACAGGCAGGTGTACAGCTTGCCGTCGGCCGACAGGCGCGCGCGGCTGCAATCGCCGCAGAACGGTTGCGACACCGAGCTGATGAAGCCGATCTCGCCGGCGCCGTCGGCGAAGGCGTAGCGTCGCGCAACCTCGCCGGTGTAGTTCGGCTGCAGCGCGCGCAACGGCCAGCGCGCCGCGATCCGCGCCTTGAGCTCCGTGCTCGGCACCACCGCCTCGCGGCGCCAGTGGTTGCGGGTGCCGACGTCCATGTACTCGATGAAGCGCACGATGTGGCCGCTGCCGCGGAACCGCGCGACGAGGTCGAGCACCTGGTCGTCGTTGACGCCGCGCAGCACCACGCAGTTGAGCTTGAGCGGCGCGAAGCCGGCGCGCTCGGCCGCGGCGATGCCGGCGAGCACCTCGTCGACCTCGCCGCGACCGCCGCTGAGATGACGGAACGTCGCCGCATCGAGCGTGTCCAGCGAAATCGTCAGCCGCCGCAGGCCGGCATCCTTCAGTGCCGCGGCGAAACGCGGCAGCAGCACGCCGTTGGTGGTCAGGGCCAGATCCGCGACTCCGTCGATGCGCGCGAGCCGGCGCACCAGTTCCGGCAGATCGCGCCGCAGCAGCGGCTCGCCGCCGGTCAGCCGCAGCTTGCGCACGCCGAGCGAGACGAAGGCGCGCGCGATGCGTTCGATCTCCTCGAAGCGCAGGCGCTCGTCCTTGGCCAGAAACTCGTGGTCGTCCGCGTACTCCTCCGCCGGCATGCAGTACGGACAGCGGAAGTTGCAGCGATCGATCACCGAGATGCGCAGATCCGCGAGCGGGCGCGCCAGCGTGTCCCGTGGCGGCATCTCGACCCGTGCCCCGGGCAGCGGCGCGCGGCTCATGCCGAGACCCCCGCGGGCTCGTGCAGCATCGCGCCTGCGACCGGCGCCGGCAGGGCCAGCACCTCGCCCGGCCGCGCCACGCGGTAGCCGCGCGCCGCGAGCGCCGCGCCCTCGGCGGCGCCGCCGTAGTGGTACAGCACGAAGCGCCGGCGTTGCTCCTTTGTATACTCGCGCTCGAGGTCGTCTACGCCGCTGTGCGAGGGATTGCCTTGGAGCGCGCAGTCGTGCGCGATCAGCGCCGGCTCCGGCGCGTAGTGCGCCAGCGCCTCCGGAATCGGCCGGGTGTCGCCGGTGTAGGCGAACGCGCCGCGCACGGCCAGCCCGAACGAACTGAGCGGCGCGTGGTGGCGCGTGGCGAACACGTCGAACCACAGGCCCGCGTGCCAGAACCCGCGCGAGCACGGCACCAGCCGGAACGCGTCCCAGAAATTCGCGCCGCCTTCGGCGACCATCTCGGGATAGTCGGCGAGACGCGCCTGCAGGTGCGGCACCAGCGCCGCGTGCGCGTACATCGCCACCTGCCCGCGTCGCGCCGGGTCGAAATAGGTGCGGAAGAACAGCCGCTCGAGGCCGGCGACGTGATCCATGTGGACGTGGGTGACGAACACGGCGCGCGGCAGATCGCGGTAGGTCTCGAGGTGGCGGTTCAGCGTGTCGGCGCCGCAATCGATCAGCAGCAGCGGCGTGCCGTCGCGCTCCACCACCGCGGCGGAGCAGCCGAGCTCGGCGGCGTGCGCGGCGCCGCAGCCGAGAAAGCGCAGGCCGAGGTTCATGCCGGCACCCTCCGTGCGCGGCGCGGGGAACCGAGCGCGCGTTCGTAGGCCGCCATCAGCGGCGACCACAACGCGCGGTCGAACGCCGCCTCGCCGGCGTCCGCCGCGCCGACCTTGAGCAGCGAACGGCGCAGGCGCGCGAGATTCGCCAGTTGCCAGCCGCGCGCCGGTGCGCGCACCTCGCCGCGATCGAAATCGACCAGCCACACCCCGCCGGCGCCGAACAGGACGTTGTGGGCGTTGAGATCGGCGTGATAGGCGCCGGCGGCGTGGAATTCCGCGAGCGCCGCGCCGACCGCTGCGGCGTGGCTCGGGTCGCAACGCGCCGCGGCGATGAGCTCGGCCAGCGAGGTGGCGCCCTCGATGCGGCGCGTGATCAGGTCAGCGCGGTAATGAACGCCGTCGCGCCGGTAGCGCGCGGCCACCGGCAGCGGCACGCGCAGCCCGCGCGCGGCGAGCGTCGCCAGCACGCGGAATTCGGCGAAGGCGCGCGTGCGCTCGGCGCCGGTCCACAGATAGCGATCGCCGAGCAGGCGCGCGACCATCCCGCCGCGGCAATAATGCCGCAGGACGCAGGGCCCGAACGGCGCGTCGATCGCGAGCGCGCCGCCGCGCCCGCCGCGCAGCGGCACCGCCGCGCCCGCGGCCTGCCAGTGGCCCGGCTCGAACCAGGCCGCGTCGAACGCCGCCGTCCCCGCTTGTGCGAGCGCGGCGGGGTCGAACAGAATCGCGCCATCGGCGGTGGTCTGGATCGTGGCCTCGATCATGGATCGGCCGATAGTCCCTCGACTCGCGCAGTGTAACAAGCCCGCATGCCGGACGTGTCATTTTTCCGTACCCCACCGCAATCGTTGTGCCTGCTGCGCCTGTCCGCGCTCGGCGACGTGACCCACGTGGTGCCGCTGGTGCGCACCTTGCAAACGCACTGGCCGCAGACGCGCCTGAGCTGGATCGTCGGCAGGCTCGAACACCGGCTGGTCGGCGACATTCCGGGCGTGGAATTCCTCGTCTTCGACAAGAGCGCCGGCTGGCGCGGGTTCCGATCGCTGCGCGCCGGGCTCGCCGGGCGCCGTTTCGACGCGCTGCTGCACCTGCAGGTGGCACTGCGTGCCAATCTCGTCAGCGCGCTGGTACGCGCGCCGCTGCGCATCGGCTACGACCGCGCGCGCTCGCGCGATCTGCACGGCCTGTTCGTGAATCGCCGCATCGCCGCACGCCACGGCGAGCACGTGCTCGATGCGATGGCGAGCTTCCTCGAACCGCTGGGTTTGCGCCAGATCGAAGTACGCTGGGACCTGCCGATTCCGGACGAAGCGCGCGAGTTCGCCGCGCGGCACCTGCCGGGCGATGCGCCGACGCTGCTGGTCAGCCCGTGCTCCAGCCACCGCCTGCGCAACTGGCGTCCGGACCGGTATGCGGCGGTGATCGACCACGTTGCACGCCGCGGCTGGCGCGTGCTGTTGTGCGGCGGGCCGAGCGCCCAGGAACGCGCGTTCGGCGACGCCATAGTGGAAAAAGCAAAAAGTACACCGATCGACCTGATCGGCAAGGACACGCTCAAGCGTCTGCTCGCCTTGCTCGAACGCGCCACGCTCGTGCTCGCGCCCGACTCGGGGCCGATGCACATGGCCAATGCGGTCGGCACGCCGGTGCTCGGCCTGCACGCGGCGAGCAATCCGGCGCGCTCCGGGCCGTATTCCGACCGCCGCTGGTGCGTGGATCGCTACGACGCCGCGGCGCGCCGATTCCGCGGCAAACCCGCCAGCGCGCTGCCGTGGGGCACCAAGCTCGAATACGAGGGCGTGATGGACCTGATCGAGGTGGCCGACGTGATCGAACGCTTCGAGGCGTTCGCGCGCGAAGTGGCCTGAGTGCGGCGCCGGGGAGAACCGGTGCGTGGCGGAGCGGGGCCTAGCGCGATGGCTGCCGGGCCGGCGCGCGGTACTCCTCGTAGGATTTTTCCTCGACCAGCCGCGAACCGAGTTTCTCGTTGATCGTGCGCTTGATCGCGGCGCGCTCGTCGTTGCGAAAGTACACGGCACGGGCGAGTTCGATGAACTCGGCGTCGAACGCCTGCGCCTTCTCCTTGCGCCGGATGCGGTCCTCGATGTCCCACAGCGCCTCGTTGACGGCCTTCAGTTGCGCGCGTTCGCCGGCGATGTCGGTGCGCGCGGCCGGATGCGCCGACCAGGTCGCGTGCAGCAGTTCGAGCTCGGCCCGCACATTGGCGACCTTGACCGCGTCGTGGATGCGCTCGGCCTTGATTTCGAGGATCGTGATCTTGTCGATCAGCTCGCCGAAGGAAACCGGTATCGCGATCTCGCTCATGCTGCGCCTCCGCAAACGAAAAACCGCCCGGAGGGCGGTTGCCTGGTCTGGCGGGAAGACGGGCCGGATCGTCTGGTGCGACTCGCCCGCGCTCGGGCCGGCTCCGCCGTCCAAAATCGCTCCCGGCGATTTTGTCGAACCCGGCGGCTTCGTCCACACACCCGTCGGCCAACTTCCCGACGGCCCCGCGGGGCCGTCGGGATGTCAGCGCGAGGGTGGGATGGCTCGTCTCGTCCGTGAGACTCGCCCTCGCTACGCTCGGGCCGGCTCCGCC
>JAJPHA010000095.1 GCA_021325475.1 Rhodanobacteraceae bacterium
CCGCGGCGTTCGGCGTGAAGATCGTCACGCCCTGCTTCTGCAGCGTCTCGCGCGCGTGGGCGTTGTCGTCGCGGTTGATCTTCTCCAGTCGCGCGAACGCGGCGCCGAGCTCCTCGCGCACCGCCTGCTGATCCTCGCTCGCGAGGCCGTCGAACACCTTCTTGTCGATCACCAGGATGCCGACCACGTAGGTCAGCGGCAGATCGACCAGATGCTTGATCCTGGTGTGCCACTGGAACGCGATCGCACCGGCCGGCGTGTTGGCCGCGGTGTCGATCAGGCCGGTCTGCAGACTGGTATACACATCGGCGAGCGGCAGCGGGATCGGTGTGACGCCGGCCGCCTTGAAGCCGGCCTCGGCGACGCGGTCGCCCTGCGGCACCCACACCTTGGCCGCGGCGAGATCGTCCTTGCTGCGGATGTCCTTGACGCTCATCAGATACGCGAAGCCGCCGCCGCTGATGCCGACCGCCTCGAACCCGGCCGCCGCGAAGCTCCGGCGCAGCAGCGGATCGAGCGCGGCGCGCACCTTGCCCACCTCCGCCTCGTTGCGGAACAGGAACGGCAGGCTGTAGATCTGCGCGTCCTTGTCCACCTGCGACAGCTCGCCGCCGGTGAAGGCGCCGCCCTGCAACTGGCCGATCCTGATCTTGCGCAGCACCGCCGGCTCGTCGCCCATCACGCCGCCGGGGTAGTACTTGATCTCGACCCGATCCTGGGTGCGCGCCTTGACCGCCGCCGCGCCGGCGCGCATCTCGCGCATCCAGGCGGTGCCGTCGGGCGCGACCGTGGCGATCTTGATCGTGGTCGCCGCGACGGCAGCGCTGCAGAATCCACAAACCAGCAATGTAAACAATGCGAATTTTTTCATTGGCTACGATTCTCTAGAAATAATCCTTGCCCGAGGCCAGCAGCGCCCTCGCCCGCTGCTGCGCCAGCAGATTGATCAGGGTGAGGTTCGGCACGTGCGGATCGGCCGCCAGCACCTCGCCGAGCAGGCGGTCGTGCAGTGCCTGATCGAACACCAGCCGCGCGTAGAACTGCGCATACAGCACGCGCACCATCTGGTTCCTGCCGCCGGACAGCTCCAGCGCCTTGTCGAAATACGCCTTGCCCTGATCCGGCTTGCCGCCGAGCGATGCCGGCCGGATCGAATTGAGCACGCCGAGATAGAGAAAGGCGCCGCCGTCGTCGTAGCGCGGATCGAACGCCGCGACGTGCTGCAGCAAGGCTTCGAGTTTCGGCAGATCGGCGATGTCGTCCCAATCGCCGGTGTGCACCTCGATCCTGCCCGCCCACGCCGCGGCGAATCCGTACAGCGCGGCGATGTGCCGCGGCGAGGACTTTTCCAGCGCGTCGCGGAAACGGTCGAAGGATCCGTCCAGCGCGGCGCACAGTTCGCGCTCGGTCAGGCACAGCGCGCGCCGGCCGTAGCCGTAGGCGCGCTCGGCCAGGCGCCGCGCGCGCTCGCCATCGTCGACGAAGCCGCCGGCGTAGGCGCCGTAGAGCTTGGCGCCGGCGAGCAGGATGTCGGGGTTGTCGGGATCGCCGACGATCAGGCTGTCGATCAGCAGCAGATACGCCGGCACGCCGTCGCGCGCGGTGCCGAGGTCGTCCTGATCGAGGATGGCGACGGTGAGATCGTCGGCGAACCGATGCGACGCCCGGCGCACGACGCTGCCACAGGCGCCGAGCAGCGCGGCGAGGAGGAGCAGGACGAAGCGGGCGTGGCGAGGCATCGGCGCGGGATGACGATTCGATGACGAGGCGCGCATGGTAACGCAGACACGCCGCCGCGACAGCGCCGCCGCGCTGCCGGTTCCGACGCAATTCAGAATGACTCGGCCGCTTCCAGCGTGTTCTGCATCAGCGTCGCCACCGTCATCGGCCCGACGCCGCCCGGCACCGGCGTGATCCAGGACGCGCGTTCGGCGGCGGCGGCGAACTCGACGTCGCCGACCAGCGTGCCGTCGTCGCGGCGATTGATGCCGACGTCGATCACGATCGCGCCCGGCTTGATCCATTCGCCGCGGATCAGGCCCGGCCGTCCGACCGCGACCGCGACGATGTCGCCGCGCGCGACCACCGCCGGCAGATCGCGGGTGAAGCGGTGGCAGCAGGTGGTGGTGCAGCCGGCCAGCAGCAGCTCGAAGGCGAGCGGTCGGCCGACGTGATTCGACACGCCGACGACCACGGCATCTTGCCCGCGCACCGGACGATCGGTGTGGGCGAGCAGGGTCATCACTCCCTTCGAGGTGCACGGCCGCAGCCCGCGCTGGCGCAGCGCCAGACGGCCGATGTTCTCGGGATGGAACCCGTCGACGTCCTTGCGCGGATCGATGCGGTGGACCACCGCGTGGGCATCGATGTGCGCCGGCAGCGGCAATTGCACGAGAATGCCGTGGATCGCCGCATCCGCGTTCAGCGCATCGACCAGCGCCAGCAGTTCGGTCTGCGTGGTTGCGGCCGGCAGATCGTAGGCACGCGAATGAAAGCCCACCCGCGCGCAGGCGCGCCGCTTGTTGCGCACGTACACGGTCGAGGCCGGATCGTCGCCGACCAGCACCACCGCCAGACCCGGCGGCGGGCGGCCCGCGGCGACGCGCTGGCGCACGCGTGCGGCGACGTGGTCAAGCAGTTCGTCGGCGATGCGTTTGCCGTCGAGGAGCCGGGCGGCCATGGGGTTCCGATCGCGGGAGGCAGCGCATTATCGCCGCTGCCCGCGCCGCGCTCAAACCGCCGCAGTATGCTACCGGCACCATCCATCGGAGTCCGCCATGACCGACGTCCGCACCGAGATCGAGGCGGCGACGTTCCGCCGGCTGCTCGAGCATCTCAACCGCCGGCGCACCGACGTGCAGAACATCGACCTGATGATCCTCGCCGGCTTCTGCCGCAACTGCCTCGCCGACTGGTACCGCGAGGCCGCCGCCGAACGCGGCCTCGTGCTCGACAAGGACGAGGCGCGCGAGCGCATCTACGGCGAGCCGTTTGCGCAATGGAAGGCCAAATACCAGAAGCAAGCGACCCCCGAACAACTCGCCGCGTTCGCCGCGGCACAGCAGCGCCACGCCTGATCCCGGGCACGGCCGACGCCTGCGCACAACCCATCGCGCGGCAGGTGATGACTCAATCGCCGGCGCGGCAGATCCCGGCGAGATCCGCGTAGCCGGCGAACCCGGCGGTGGCGCCGCAACCGGGACAGCCCGGATCGCGCGGCAGCTTGAGTTCGCGGAAGCTCGCGGCGAGCGCGTCGAAGCACAGCAGCCGTCCGACCAGCGGCGTGCCGATGCCGAGCAGGAGCTTGATCGCCTCGCTCGCCTGCAACAGGCCGATCACGCCCGGCAGCACGCCGAGCACGCCGGCCTCGGCGCAGTTCGGCGCTTCTTCCGGCGCGGGCGGCTGCGGAAACAGGCAGCGGTAGCACGGCGAATCCTCGCGCCGCGCATCGAACACGCTGACCTGGCCGGTGAAGCGGTGCACCGCGCCATAGACCAGCGGCAGCCGCAGCCGGCGGCAGGCGGCATCGAGCAGATAGCGCGTGGGGAAATTGTCGGCGCCGTCGATCACGACATCGTGCCCGGCGAGCAGCGTCTCGACGTTGGCCGCGCGCAGGCGCTCGCGCCGCGCCGCCACCTGCACGCGCGGGTTGAGTGCGGTGAGCGTCTGCCGCGCCGACTCCACCTTGGCCAGGCCCACGCGCGCGTCGGTGTGCAGCACCTGACGCTGCAAATTGGATTTTTCCACATTGTCGTCGTCGATCAGCGTCAGCGTGCCGACGCCGGCGGCGGCGAGATACAGCGCCGCCGGCGAGCCCAGGCCGCCGGCGCCGATCAGCACCACGCGCGCCGCGCCGAGCTTCGCCTGCCCGGCCGCGCCGACCTCGGGCAACAGCAGATGGCGCGCATAGCGCTCGGCGGCGTCGGCATCCAGCGTCGCCTCCGCGAACGGCAGATGCTCCTCGCGCCAGCGCCGGCAACCGCCGCCGACCGAGGCGACACGCCGATAGCCGAGCGCGCGCAGGGTCTGCGCGGCGAGTCGCGAGCGCTGGCCGCTGCCGCAGATCAGCAGGATCTCCCGCTCGGGTTGCGGCGCCAGCGCGGCGATGCGTTCCGCCAGCGCCGCGCGCGGCACGCCCACGGCGCCGGCCGGCGTGCCGGCGGCGCGCTCGTGATCCTCGCGCACGTCGATCAGCAGCGCCCCCGCACGCTGGCGGCGCAGCGCCTCGATCGGCGCGATCTCGGCGATCGGCTCGGCGGTGTCGGGCGGCGGAATCGAAACGGCCACGCGCGGATTATAGGCCCGGCCAGCCCGGCAGCGGCACGACTTCGACGACCTGCCCCTGGCGGAATTCGCGGCCGTCCTCCGGCAGCACGATCAGCGCATCGGCCTCGGCCACGCCGCGCAGCATGCCGGAGCCCTGGTGCGCCAAGGGCCGCGCGTGCAGGCGGCCCTCGGCGTCGCACTCGAGTCGCGCCCGCTGGTATTCGGCACGGGCGTGGCGTTTGTGCACGTCGCCGGCCAGGCGCGCGTACAGCGGCGCCGGCGCCGTGGCGCCGGACATCGCCGCCAGGGCCGGGCGCACCAGGGTGAGGAACGTGGCGATGCCGGAGACGGGATTGCCCGGCAAGCCGAAGGCCAGCGCCGCGCCCACCCGGCCGAACAGGAACGGCATGCCGGGGCGGATGCGCACTTTCCAGAAGTATACTTCGCCGATCTGCGCGACCAACCGCGGCAGGAAATCGGCCTCGCCGACGGACACGCCGCCGCTGCTGACGACGAGATCCGCCTCGCTGCCGGCGCGGACCAGCGCCGCGCGCAGCCGCTCCGGTTCGTCGCGCAGGCGTTCGTGGCGCAGCAACGCCACGCCGTGCTCGCCGAGCAGCCCGGCCAGACTGTGGCAGTTGCTGTCGGGAATCCGGCCGGGCGCGAGCGGCGCGCCGGCGGCGACCAGCTCGTCGCCGGTCGTCAACAGCACCGCGCGCGGTCGCCGCACGACGCGGACCTCGGCGAGACCGAAGGACGCGAGCACCGCGACCCGCGCCGGCGAGAGGCGCGTGCCACGCCGGAACGCCAGGTCACCGGCCGCGTAATCCTCGGCCGCGGCGCGCACGTTCGCGCCGGCGACGGTACCGGCGGCGATCCGGATCGTGTCGCCATCGACGCGGGCGTTTTCCTGCATCACCACCGTATCGGCGCCGGGCGGCAACGGCGCGCCGGTGGTGATCCGCACGCAGGTTCCGGGCGCAACCGCGGGAATCTCGCCCTGCCCGGCCAGCGCCACGCCGCACAGGTGAAACGCCTTTTCGCCGGCGCTGGGCAGATCGGCGCCGCGCACGGCGTAGCCGTCCATCGCCGAATTGGCGAACCCCGGCACGTCGCGCGGTGCGATGACGTCGGCGGCGAGCACGCGGCCGTGGGCTGCCGCGAGCGGCACGGATTCCGTGGGCAAGGGGAACTTTGCCGCAATTTCCACAATGCGCGCTCGCGCCTCGGCCACCGACAGCCCGATCGGAAAGGTCGCGGCGTCATGCATGGTCCTGCTCCCAGCGGCGGAAATCGGCCGCGGTGTTGAGATTGGCGAAAGCTGCGGGGACGTCGGCGAAGTCCGCCACCGCCGCGCCCAGCGTTTCCTGCCAGCGCCACACCGGCAGATCGCTTGCGAGCGCTTCGGCCGCGGCGCCGGCGAGATCGCGAGCATACAGCGCGAACAACGGCTGCGGACGCGTGCCGTCGTGCGCCACGGCGAGCCGCGCGCCGGCCGCGCGTGCGGCGGCCCACAGGCGTCGCGCGAGATCGCACGGCGGCGCCGGACAGTCCACCGGCGCGGTCAACAGCCAGTCGCTGCGACACGCGGCGAGCACCGCGGCGATCCCGGCCAGCGGTCCGCGAAAGCCCGGCACGGCATCGCTCACCACCGGCGCGAACGCGGCGTAGCGCTCGCGATGGCGGTTGGCGACGATCAGCGTCGTGCCGGCCTGCGGCCGCAGCGCGGCGAGGACATGCGCGATCAGCGGTCGGCCGGCCAGCGGTTGCAGACCCTTGTCGCGTCCGCCGAGCCGCGACCCGGCGCCGCCGGCCAGGATCGCGGCGGTGATCACGGCCGGATCGGCGGCGTGCATGGCGCACTCAGCGCTTGCGCGCGTGCTCGAGCAGGCGCCGGCGCTTCTTGAGCTGACGGCCGGTGGGTTCGTTGCGACGGCCGGCGTAGGGATTTTCGCTCTCGCGGAACTCGATCCGGATCGGCGTGCCCTCGAGGCGGAAGCGCTTGCGGAAGAAATTCTCGAGATAGCGACAGTACGCCGTGGCGATGTGCCGCGTGCGGCTGCCGTGGATGACGATGGTCGGCGGATTGCTGCCGCCCGGATGGGCGTAGCGCAACTTCGGCGCATGACCGCGCACCAGCGGCGGCTGATAGCCGGCATAGGCCTGCTGCAAGGCGCGGGTGAGCTCGGCCGAGCCGAGCTCGCGGGTCGCCGCGGCGTGGGCGCGGTCGATCGCGCGCATCAACTCGGCGATGCCGGAGCCGTGCAACGCCGAGATCGTCACCACACGGGCGAACGCGACGAAGTCCAGCTTCAGGCCGAGCAGGCGCTTGCACTGCTCGCGCTCGTAGGCGGACAAGCCATCCCACTTGTTGACCGCGATCACCAGCGCGCGGCCGGCGTCGAGCACGTGGCCGATCAGCGTCGCATCCTGCTCGGACACGCCTTCGCGCGCATCGAGCAGCACCACCGCGACGTGCGCCGCCTCGATCGATTGCAGGGTCTTGATGACGCTGAATTTCTCGACCGCCTCCTCGACCCGCGCGCGGCGCCGCACGCCGGCGGTATCGATCAAGGTGTAATGCTTGCCGTCGCGCTGCAACGGGACGCGGATCGCATCGCGCGTGGTGCCCGCCTCGGCCGAGACGACCACGCGCTCCTCGCCGAGCAGGCGGTTGACGAGCGTGGACTTGCCGACGTTGGGACGGCCGACGATGGCCACACGAATGCCCTCGTCGGCGATCGGCGCGGCGTCACTCGGCGGCAATGCCGCCAGCGCGGCGTCGATCAAGGCCGGCACGCCGCGCGCGTGCGCCGCGGCGAGCGGCAGCGCGACGGCCACGCCGAGCGGTGCGAATTCGGCGAGCGCGGCGGCCTCGTCGAGGCCATCGACCTTGTTGACCGCGAGCAGCACGGTCTTGCCGGTACGACGCAACCGGGCCAGCGCTTCGCGGTCGGCGGGCAGCAGGCCGTCGCGCGCGTCGACCACGAGCACGAGCGCCTGCGCCTCGGCGATCGCCAATTCCGCCTGGCGCACGGTCAGCGCGCCGATGCCCTCCTTCGCGTCGGTCAGCCCGCCGGTATCGACCACGACGAACGGACGCGCGCCGAGATGGCACACGCCGT
Source organism: Rhodanobacteraceae bacterium (assembly GCA_021325475.1). Classification (GTDB taxonomy): domain Bacteria; phylum Pseudomonadota; class Gammaproteobacteria; order Xanthomonadales; family Rhodanobacteraceae; genus Rudaea. The sequence continues at coordinate 7,392 of JAJPHA010000095.1, forward strand.
AGTGGCGGTCGCGGGTCAGGCCCGGCCAGTCGGCGACCAGCGCGTCGCGCGAGCGCGTGAGGGCGTTGAACAGCGTCGATTTGCCGACGTTCGGCCGGCCGATCAGGGCGACGACGGGCAGCATGCCGATCTCCTCGTGCGCACCGGTCTGCGCCGCCGCGGGCGCGGCGCCTACTTCGCCACGCGGTACGCGCCGATCACGCCGTCCACGTCCTCGACATACACCGTGTCGCCGACCAGCAGCGGCTGGGCGCGGATCTCGCGCTTGGACAGACGCGCGCGGGCGGCGAGCTTGCCGTCGCTCGCGGCGAGCCAGTGCACATAGCCTTCGAGATCGCCGACCACGACGTAGTCGTCGTTGGCGGCGGCCTCGCTCAGCCAGCGGTACTTGAGCGCCTCCTGCTTCCAGTTCGGGGCGCCGGTGCGCAAGTCCAGGCCGGACACGACGGAATCGGCGTCGATGACGAACACCTGAGTGGTGGCGACGGCGACGCCGGTGTAGCTCGACAGGGCGTGGGTCCAGAGCGGTCGCCCGTTCTGCGCAATCAGTGCGGCGACCTCGCCGCGGTAGCCGGCGGCGTAAACCACGCCATTGCCCACCGCCACGCTGCCGTCGACGTCCTGCAAACGCTCGATCTCGGTACGGCCCTCGCCGGGCGCGAGCGTCTGCTCCCAGATCGGCTTGCCTTCGGCCAGCGTCATCGCCACCACCTTGCCGTTGTCCTCGCCGGCATAGACCACGCCCTCGGCGATGCGCGGCGCGGCGTTGCCGCGCAGACTGAGCACCGGCACGGTCGCGCGGTCGTAGACCCACTTGCGCGAACCGTCGCGGGCGTCGAGCCCGTAGAGCCGGCCGTCGTTGGTGCGCACCACCACCACGCCCTCGGCGATCGCGGGCGCCGCGATCACCTCCGAGGAGACCTGCGCGCTCCAGCGTTCGGTGCCGCTGCCGGCGTCGAGCGCCTGCACCAGTCCTTCCAGCGAGCCGACCACCAGCAGATCGCCGCCGATCGCGGGGCCACCGGCCCAACGCACCGAATTCGGTCCCCGGTGCAACAGGAAACCGTGCCGCTTGCCGAACGACTTGCGCCACAGGGTGCGCCCGGAAGCCGCATCCAGCGCCGCGACCTCGCCGTCGACTCCGGCGACATAGAGCTTGCCGTCGGCGTAGGCCGGCGCCAGGCGCGCACCGCTCTCGCCGGCGCCGCGGCCGACGCGCTCGTCCCACAGCTTCTGCACGGTGAGCGTCGGCGCGAACTCCGCGAGCGGCGTCGGCGGCTCGATGTTTTCCTTCTTGACATCGTTGAAGATGTTCTTGATCGAGGCGCAGCCGGTCGCGGCCAGCGCCAGCAGCAGGATCAGTGCACGCTTCATGAGTTCTTCTTCTCCCCGCCGCCGAGCTCGTTCCGCTTCATTTCCACCATCGCGCGCCGCGGCGCGTTGACGTCGAGATTGGTCAAGGCATCGGTGTAGGCCGTGCGCGCCTCGTCGCGGCGGCCGAGCGCGGCGAGCGCGTCGCCGCGAAGCTCGTCGCGCAAGGCCGCGTAGCCGAGCGCCGGCAGACCGTCGAGCAGGCGCAACGCATCCTCGGCCTTGTTCTCGGCGAGTTCCACGCGCGCCAGATACAACCCCCCGAGCACCCGCAGCGCCTCGACGCCGGCATGCGCGTGCACGTACTCGAGCGCGCCGTGCGCGGTGGCGAGGTCGCCGCGCGCGCTCGCCGCATCGGCCAGGCGCAGCGCCGCGAATGCCGCATACGGCGTGCTGCCGAAATCGCTCTGCAGCTTGGCGGCGATCTGCTTCGCGGCGTCGAAGTCCTTCTTGTCCAGATCGGCGACGAAGACGTCGTACTGCGTCGCCGCGTCGAGCCGTCGCTGCGCGCGATGCGCGTTCCACTGCTGCCAGCCGAAGATCAGCAACAGGCCGAGGCCCACGCCGATCAGGATGGACATGGCGTTCTCGCGCAGCCACTTCTGCACCAGTTCGCCCTGTTCGTGTTCGTCCAGTACGTCAAAAGCCATGCAGTCACCCGACCGGGTCCGTGATGGAAGGAATGGCGCCAGGATGGTACGCCGGCGAAGCCGGCGCGGCGCACGGGGATGCGTAGGGTAGCAGGAACGCGCCCCGCCGTGGACGCGCGCGCCCGCTGCGTTCAGCCGCCGCTGTGCGACAACTCGGCTTGCCCGCCGACCAGCCGGAAGTGCGCGACGTTGGCGCGGCGGAACGGCGCGAGATCCGCGGCCTTGCCATCGATCTCGACCGTGGCGCCATTGACGTTGCCGAGCCGCACCTCCAGCGCCTGCGCGCTGTGGTAGCTGCGCACGCTGCCCGCGGGCAGCAAACCGTATTCCAGCTTGGTGCCGTCGGCGGCGGTGATCTCCACCCAGCTCGCCTCGCCGAGCTCCAGGCGCAAGCGATGTTCGCCCGGCACCGACGCGACGTTCGCTTCGCTCGGCGCCGCCGCGGCCGGTGGAAACGGCGCCATCGACGCGATCAACGGCCGCTCGTCGTGCGCGGGCGCGGACGTCTCCGCGGGCGCCGGCACGGGTTCGGCCTTCATTTCGGCGACCACCGCGGGCACGGGCGCGCGTTCCGTCGCCGGGGCGATCACCGTCGGCGGCTCGATCGCGTCGAGCGGGGCGATGTGCACCAGGCTGGAATCGAACCCGCCGCGCGTGGCCAGCAGCACCGCCGGCACGACGATCACGCCGGTCAGGATCAGGTACAGCGCCGACCCGGAATAGCGCTCGAGCAGATAGCGCGGCCGCGACACCGGAGGGCGGCTGACGAGCGGCGGGGGATCGGCGAAATCCTTGAGCACGCGGTCGGCCAGCACCAGCGGCAGATCCAGCAGTTGCAGATACTTGCCGAGATAGCCGCGCAGGTATACGCCGCAACCGATGCGCTCGTAGCGCTCGGCCTCGAGCGCGTGAATCACCGTCACCGGAAAGCGCAGACGATGTGCCGCCTGCTCGCAGCTCCAGCCGCGCGCCTCGCGCGCGGCGCGCATGCG
>JAJPHA010000035.1 GCA_021325475.1 Rhodanobacteraceae bacterium
CGCCGGCACCAACGAGATCCGCCGCATGCTGATCGGCCGCGAGCTGTTCCACGGCAAATGGTGAGCGGCCGCGGCGCGCGGCGCCGGATCGAGCCGGCGCCACGGCGTCGGCGGCAGCGGTCGGCGGATCGGCGCGGCGCCGGACTTGCGCCATCGCCGCGGAACTGCGCTAGACTGGGCGCGTCCACCATGAGGAACCTCTGAACAAACGGACAATGCTGCACCGGCTCTTCATGCCCCCTTGAGTCAGGGGGGCGATCCAACCCTTGCGCAGCAAGGGTTGGATGGGAGTTGTGGAGGTGCGGCAGCCCAGCCGAAGACGGGAACATCGGGATTTGATCAGACCTTCCCTAACAGGGGTTGGATGATGAACGCGCTCAGCCACAACGTGCGTCAGACCGCGGAAGCCACGCGGCTGTCGCCGTGGAAGGTGCTGATCGTGGACGACGAGCCCGAGGTGCACGCGGTCACGCGCCTGGTGCTCGGCAACTTCCGCTTCGCCGACCGCCCCCTGCACTTCCTCAACGCCCACAGCGCGGCGCAGGCCGAGGCGCTGCTGCGCGAACACGAGGACATCGCCGTGATGCTGCTCGACGTGGTCATGGAGACCGACCGCGCCGGGCTCGATCTGGTGCGCGCGGTACGCGAGCGTCTCGGCAACCGCTTCGTGCGCATCGTGCTGCGCACCGGCCAGCCGGGCCAGGCGCCGGAGCAGCACGTCATCGCCGCCTACGACATCAACGACTACAAGGAGAAGACCGAACTGACCGCGCAGAAACTGGCGACGACGATGTTCGCGGCGCTGCGCAGCTACCGCGACATCCGCACGATCGAGGCCAACCGGCGCGGCCTCGAGCGCGTGATCGCGGCCTCGACCTACATCTTCTCGCACGAGCACTCGCAACGCTTCGCGCTGGCCGTGCTCGAACAACTGACCGATCTGGTCGGCGGCGAGCGCGGCGCCTTGTGCGTGCGCATCCTCAATCCGGGCACGGCCTCGTCCACCCATTTCCCGATCGCCGCCGGCACCTGCGAATACCGCAGCCTGATCGGGCGCAGCGCCGAGGAACGCCTGCCGCCGGCCATCGTCGCCTCGATGCGCAGCGCGTTCGCCAACCGCCGGCATCACTTCGGCGACGATCACTACGTGCTGTACGTCAGCGACAGCCACGCCGCCGAGACCCTGCTCTATGTCGGCGAAAACACCAATCCGGGCGAGCTCAGCAACCGCCTGCTCGAGGTGTTCGCCACCAACGTGGCGGTCGCCTACGAGAACCTGCATCTCAACCGCGAACTCTTGGACAGCCAGATCGAAATGGTGCACGTGCTCGCCGGCGCCGCCGAAACGCGCTCCAACGAGACCGCCAACCACGTCAAGCGCGTCGGCCTGATCGCCGAGATGCTCGGCCAGCTCTACGGTCTCGACGAGAAGACCACGAGCGCCCTGCGCCTGGCCGCGCCGCTGCACGACATCGGCAAGATCGGCATTCCGGATTCCATCCTCAACAAGCCGGGCGCCCACACCGAGCAGGAAGCCGTGGTGATGCGCACCCATGCCGAGCTCGGCGCACGCCTGCTGGGGAAGTCGAAGCGGCCGCTGCTCAAGCTTGCCGCCGAGATCGCGCTCACCCACCACGAGAACTGGGACGGCAGCGGCTACCCGCGCGGGCTGGCCGGCGACGCCATTCCCATCGCCGGCCGGATCACCATGCTGGCCGACGTGTTCGACGCGCTCGGCAGCCAGCGCTGCTACAAGGATCCCTGGCCGATCGAGGACATCCGCGCCTACCTCGTCGAGCAGAGCGGCATCAAGTTCGATCCGCGCCTGGTCGAGCTCCTGTTCGAGAACTGGGAGCGCGTGCAGACGGTGCGGGCGAAGTTCCCGGATTGAGGCGGGTCTGCCTCAGGCGGCGACGGGAACCTCGAGCGGCAGCGAGAGCGCGAAGCGCGCGCCGGCACCCGGTGCGCTCTCGACGTGGATGCTGCCCTTGAGCAACTGCGTCACCAGGTTGTAGACGAGGTGCATGCCGAGGCCGGACCCGCCCTGCCCGCGCCGGGTGGTGAAGAACGGCTCGAAGATGCGCGCGCACACCTCCTCGCTCATGCCCTTGCCGTTGTCGCTGTACTCGAGGTACCAGTGCTCGCCGTCGCGCCAGACGCGCAGGACGATCTCGCCGGGCTGGCCGGCGGTGAAGGCATGGGTGAGCGAGTTCATCACCAGATTGCTCACGATCTGGTACAGCGCGCCGGGATAAGTGGTCAGCGTGAGCGGTTGCGGGCAGTCGATGCGCACGCGATGCGGCGTCTTCTTGAGCACCGGCCCGAGCGAGACCAGGATGTCGTTCAGGTACGCGCCGATCTCGATCGTGCGCCGTTCCTCCGTGGTCTGGTCCACGGCCACCAGCTTGAAGCTCTTGATCAGGCGATCGGCGCGTTGCAGGTTGCGCAGCATCAGTTCGGCCGTCTCCTGCGCGATGGCGCGGAAATGCTCGAGCTCCGCCGCGCCGAGCGCGCCTTCCGCCGCCAGCCGCGCCAGGCGCGCGGCTTCCTCCTGCAAGTGCGAGGCGGCAGTGACGGTGACGCCGAGCGGCGTGTTGATCTCGTGCGCGACGCCGGCCACCAGGCCGCCGAGCGCCGCCATCTTCTCCGATTCGAGCAATTGCCGCTGCGCCAGCGTGAGCTGCTCCAGGGTGTGCCGCAACTCGGTGTTCGCCTTGCGCAGATCCGCGGTGCGCGCCTCGACCCGCGATTCGAGTTCCTCGTTCAGTCGGCGCAGGGATTCCTCGGTGCGCTTGAGCGTGGTGATGTCCTGGGTGGTGCCGACGACGCGCAGCGCGCGGCCGGCGGCATCGCGCTCGACGACGCGGCCGCGGCTGAGCAGCCAGCGCCAGTCGCCATCGACGCCCTGGGTGCGATAACTCGCCTCGAAGAACTCGGTTTCACCCTTCACGTGCGCGCGCAGCCGGCGCTCGAATTCGGGCAGATCCTCGGGATGGACGAACGGCCGGTATTCGGCGAGGTGCTGGCTGCGCGCCTCGTGCGAAGCCTTGAGGTGTTCCAGCCGGTTTTCCCGGTGCAGCCGATCGGTGCGCAGATCCGCGTCCCACAACTCGCCGCCGCTGCCCCACAGCGCGAACTTCAGCCGCTCCTCGCTGGCGAGGATCGCCGCCTGCGCCTGCGCCTCGTGCCGCCGGCGCGCGCGCACGCGCAAGGCGACGAGCAAGCCCAGCGCCAGGGCGGAGGCGGCGTAGGCCAGCAGCGCCGGCCGTGACGCCCACGGCGCCGGCAGCACGCGCAGACGCACGCGCGCTTCGGCGTCGTTCCAGTTCTCGCCGTCGCTGCGCGCGCGCACCCGCAACTGGTAGTCGCCCGCCGGCAGATTGGCGTAGGCGGCGTAGCGTCGATTGACCGCGGTTTCGATCCAGTCCGGATCGTAGCCCTCCAGCCGGTAGCCGAACACCACGTCCTCGGGCGCGGCGAAATCGAGCACGCCGAACTCGAAGCCGACGTTGTTCTGGCGATGGGTGAGCTCGACCTCGCCGCGTCCGCTCCAGGGTGCCGCGAGCAGCGGCGAGCGGGCGTCGCGCCAGTGCAGTTCGACGGCGGCGTTCTGCAACAACACCGCGTCCACCACCGGCCGCGGCGAGGGCGGCAGCGCGACGCGCGCCGGATCGAACACGGTCACGCCGCTCAGTCCGCCGAACACCAGCCGGCCGTCCGCGAGTTGCGCGCCGGCGTGGATGAAGTAGCCGCGCGCCTGCGCGCCGCCGCGCGGGCCGATGTTGACGATGTGCCGGGTGCGCGGATCGTAGCGGCTGATGCCGCGCGTGGTGGTCAGCCAGAACATGCCGTCGGCATCCTCGACGATGCTGCCGATCGCATCGGCGGCGAGACCCTCGGCCCGCGTGATCGCCTCGAAGCGCGGTGGCCCGCTGTCGGTCAGCAGCAGACGATTGAGTCCGCCGCCCTGGGTGCCGACCCACAAGTCGCCGGCGCGATCCTCGTACAGCGTGCTGACCGTGTCGTTGCTGAGCGAGGTCGGATCGCTGGGGCGCGCGCGCAGATGCTCGAACCGATCGTGTTCGCGATCGTACCGATCGAGTCCGCCCGGGCGCATGCCGATCCAGAGAATGCCGGACCGCGACTCGAGGATCGCCGAGACCGGATCCGCGCCGAGGCTGTCGGCCCGCGTCGGATCGTGCCGGTGGTGCCTGAACGTCGTGCAGCGCTCGCACAACTCGTCGAGCCCGGCATCCGCCGTGCCGATCCACAGGGTGCCGGCGCGATCCTGCAGCAGATACAGCAGATCGTCGCTCGCCAGACTGCCGGGATCGGCCGGATCGTGGCGGAAATGCTCGAAGCGATCGCTGCGGGGCGGCAGACGCTCGAGTCCGGAATCGGCGGTGGCCACCCACAGGCTGCCGTCGCGCGTGCGCAGCACTTTCTGGATCACGCTGCGGGCGATCGAGCCCGGCCGCGCCGGATCGTTGACGTAGCGCATGAGCACACCGCGGCGCAGGTCGTAATGCACCAACCCGCCGCCCTCGACCAGGCCGAACCACAGCGTGCCGTCGCGATCGCCGTAGACTTCGCCGACGGCGGACGTCGGCAGGGTACGCGCATCGCCGGGAACGCTGGTGATGAGCGCGAACGCCTCGGTGCGCGGATCGTGCACGCTCACGCCGTTCACCCAGGAACCCGCCCAGATCAGACCGTCGCGGTCCACGAACACGCTTTCCTGGCGATTGGCGCCGAGCGAGTCGGGCGCCGCCGGATCGTGGGTGTAGGCGATCACGCCCGCGCCGTCGCGATCCAGGCGCAGCAGACCGCCGGTCTTGGTGGCGATCCACAGGCGTCCGCTGCGGTCGAAGGCGAGTCCGCGGGTTTCGTCGTCCGGCAAGGCATGCGCGGCATCGGCGCCGCTGTGGTAGCGCTCGCGCGGGGCACCGTCGGCGGCAAAGTGGAACACGCCGCGGGTGACACTGGAGACCCAGATCTCGCCCTGCGGATCGACCGCCAGCGCCTGCGTATCGAGCACCTGTGCCGGATCGAAGCGCAGCTCCTCGGCCCGGCCGGCCTCGACATCGCAACGCCACAGTCCTTCGTGCGCGCCGACCAGCAGCGTGCCGTCCGGCTGTTCGGCCAGAGCCCGGATCGCATGCCACGGCGGCGACGGCGTCAGCGGCGCCTCGTGGAACATCTCGGTGGCGGGATCGAACCATTGCAGATGGCCGTCGTTGGTCGCCACCCACAGCCGATCGCGCCGATCGCGCAGCAACGCGGTGACGTGATTCGAACCGAGCGCCCCCTTGCGCGCCGGATCCGCGACGTAGTGCGTGAAACGATCGAGTTCGGCGTCGTAATGATCCAGTCCGCCGGCCTGGGTACCGACCCACAGGCCTTCGTCGGCGGCCGCCGCCAATGCCGGAATGTGGTTGTCGGACAGCGACCAGGGATCGCCGCGCTCGTGGCGATAGACGCGGAACTCGTAGCCGTCGAAGCGGTTGAGACCGTCCTGGGTGCCGATCCAGAGAAACCCCGCGCGATCCTGCACCATCGACAGCGCGGTCGCCTGCGACAAGCCGTCGGCCGGCGTGTAGCTGCGGAAACGCACATCGATCACGCCGGGCACGGCGCCGGCGGCGGCGGCTGCGTACAGCAGGATCGACGCGACCCCACCGTGCGCAGTCCAAGGCCACCGGTAGCCCCCGTCCCGCATTCCGGCAGCCTACGCGCCTGCGCCCGCGCTGACAAGCGCGGCGCGAAAAGTGCAAGATTCCACATTGCCGCAATTCCGGTATTTCCGCCAGGGAACTTGTGAACAACGTGCGCAGCCAGCGTTGGTTGGGGGCTGTGGCGGTGCGGCGCGTTGCCGAAGACCGTAACGCGAGAGGCTTGATCAAGCCTTGCCTAGTGTGAATATTCTAGCGACGGCGCCTAGTCTGCGCGGCACGCGAGCCGGGGGCGCCGAGCAACGTCGCGCGAGCGCGACTGCACGATGCGCACGCCTCGATCGCGAACCTACAACAACGAAGCGGAGGGACACTCGTGAGCAAATCCACACCGAAGAAGGCCGGCAGCCGGCCCGCGCCCAAGAAGCCGGCACCGAAACTCGCGCGGCCCAAACCGAAACTCGCCGCGCCGACGCCCGCCCCGAAATCGATCATGGAATCGGCCCAGCACATCTGGCTCGCCGGCCTCGGCGCCTTCGCCAAGGCGCAGGAGGAAGGCGGCCGGCTGTTCCAGGCGCTGGTCAAGGAAGGCAGTCAACTGGAGCAGAAGACGCGCCAGATCGCGAGCGGCACGGTCGGCGAGATGCGCGATGCGGTCGAGAACAGCGTGACCCAGGTGCGCGAGCGCACCCAGGAAACCTGGGACCGTCTGGAGCAGGTGTTCGAGAACCGCGTGTCGCGCGCGCTGGCCAAGCTCGGCGTGCCGGGGCGCAAGGAGCTCGACGAACTCACGCGGCGCGTCGAGGAACTCAATCGTGAGGTGAAACGGCTCAACGGCGCGACGCGCGCCGGACTCGGCCAGGTGATGAGCAATACCGTGCGCCGCGCGCGCGACGACCTGAGCGATCTCGCCCGCGAGCTCGAGGAAGCGCAGCTCGCCGCGAAGCAATCGATGAAGCGCACCGTCGCCAAGGTCAAGAAAACCATCAAGTCGGCCGCCCGCTGAGCGGCGGCCGCCGCTTCCGGCCCGCCAGCCGTCAATCGCCAAAGGAATCCCTCCCCCTGCGGCTTTGGCTGGCGGGCCTTTTTCGTTGCCCTCGTCCGCCGCGACAATGACTTTCCGCCGATTGTGCGGCGGCGGACGATCATCGAACATAGCGCGCTTCGCTCACCGCCCCCCGGGAGGAACCGCATGTTCGCCATCCGGCCGAGTTTCGTGTTGATCGCGCTGTCGTTCGCCACCGCGGCGCAGGCGGCCGATCCCACGTTGTTCGAACACCTCACATGGCGGCTGCTCGGTCCGTTCCGCGGCGGCCGCGTGCTGGCGGTGACCGGCGTGCCGGGCGAGCCGGAGCACTTCTACTTCGGTGCGGTCAACGGCGGCGTGTGGGAGAGCCACGACGCCGGCCGCACCTGGCAACCGATCTTCGACGATCAGCCGGTGGCTTCGATCGGCGCGATCGCGCTGGCGCCTTCCGATCCGAAGACGATCTACGTCGGCACCGGCGAGGCCGACATGCGCTCCGACATCGCCCAGGGCCGCGGTGTATACAAATCCACCGACGGCGGCCGCCATTGGGCGTTCGTGGGTCTGGCCGATTCGCAGCAGATCGGCCGCATCGTCGTCGATCCGCGCGACGCCGGCCGCGTGTTCGTCGCCGCGCTCGGCCACCCCTACGGGCCGAATGCGGAGCGCGGCGTGTTCCGCTCCACGGACGGCGGCGCACACTGGCGCAAGGTACTCGGCAAGGACGACGACACCGGCGCCATCGACCTCGCCTTCGAACCCGGCCATCCGGACGTGATCTACGCCGCGCTGTGGCAGACGCGGCGGCCGCCGTGGAACGTCTATCCGCCGTCGAACGGGCCCGGCAGCGGCTTGTACAAATCGATCGACGGCGGCGAACACTGGACCGAGATCCGCGGCCACGGCTTTCCCGAGCGCGTCGGCCGCATCGGCCTCGCCATCTCCGCGGCGGCGCCGCAGCGCGTCTACGCCATCGTCGATGCCGACGCCGGCGGCTTGTATCGTTCCGACGACGCCGGCGCGAACTGGCAGCGGATGAGCGACGATGCGCGGATCTGGCAGCGCGGCTGGTACTTCGGCGAGATCGCGGCGGATCCGAAGAACGCCGATCGCGTGTACGCCCTCAACACCATCGTGCTGCGCTCCGACGACGGCGGCGCGCATTTCCTCGCGCTCAAGGGCGATTCCACCGGCGACGACTTCCACGCCATGTGGATCGATCCGGACGCGCCCGAACGGCAGATGCTCGGCGTCGACCAGGGCGCGATCGTCACCGTCGACGGCGGCCGCACCTTCAGTTCCTGGCACAACCAGCCGACCGCGCAGCTCTATCACGTCAGCACCGACCGGCGTTTTCCGTACTGGGTGTACGGTGCGCAGCAGGATTCCGGCGCGGTGTCGCTGCCGATCCGCAGCAACGACGGCAACGGCATCAGCATGATGCAGTTCCGCGAGATCACCGTCGGCGGCGAGAGCGACAATATCGCGCCGGATCCGGACGATCCCGAGCTCGTCTTCGGCGGCCGCGTCGATCGGCTCGATCTGCGCACCCAGCAGACGCGCCATGTCGGCCCCACCCTCGCCCTGCCCGATCTCTACCGCGGCACCTGGACGCTGCCGCTGGTGTTCTCCGCACGCGATCCGCACGAGTTGTACTTCGCCAACCAGCGGCTGTTCCGCACCCGCGACCGCGGCGAGCACTGGGAGCCGATCAGCCCGGACCTGACGCGCACCGCGCCGGCGGAGCCCGCCACGCTCGATGCCGCGACCCGCGCCGACAACCTCGGTCAGGGTCCGCGCCGCGGCGTGATCTACAGCGTGGCTCCCTCGCCGCTCGCCGACGGCGTGCTCTGGGCGGGCACCGACGACGGCCTGATCTGGCTCAGCCGCGACGACGGCGCGCACTGGCAGGACGTCACCCCGCCGACGCTCGGCGCTTGGTCGAAGATCGCCACGCTCGAGGCATCGCCGTTCGCGGCCGACCACGCCTACGCCGCGATCGACCGCCACCGGCTGGACGATCCGAAGCCGTACCTGCTGCGCACCCGCGATGGCGGGCGGAGCTGGCAGAGCATCACGGCGGGGCTGCCGGCCGACCAGTCGATCAACGTGGTGCGCGCCGATCCGGTCCGCCGCGGACTGCTCTACGCCGGCAGCGAGCGCGGCGTGTTCGTTTCCTTCGACGACGGCGAGCACTGGCAATCGCTGCAACGCAACCTGCCGGTGACCTCGGTGCGCGACATCGCGATCCACGACGCCGACCTGGTGATCGCCACGCACGGTCGCGGCTTCTGGGTGCTGGACGACGCCGCGGCGCTGCGGCAACTGGATGAAAAAGTGGAAAACGCCGCATTTTGGCTGTTTTCCCCCGAGCCGGCGCACCGCCTGCGCCAGCCGGCATTCACCGGCACGCCGCTGCCGAGGGACGAGCCGCTGGCGCCGAATCCGCCGCTCGGCGCGTACCTCGATTACTGGCTGCGCGAGGCGGCGCACGGCCCGGTGACGCTCGACATCCACGACACCGACGGCGCGTTGGTGCGGCACTACAGCAGCGCCGACCTCGCCAAGGCCCCGGATCCGGCCCGCAACGACGCCGCGCCCGAGTGGATCCGCGTGCCGAGCACGCTGTCCGCCGCGGCCGGCGCGCATCGCTTCGTCTGGCCGCTGCGCTATCCAGCGGCCGCCTCAGGCGCCAAGCCCGACCCGTACGCGGATGGTTTGTGGGCGCCGCCGGGAACCTATCGCGTCACCCTCACCGTCGACGGCCACAGCCAGAGCCGAACGCTGTCGGTGCTGCCCGATCCGCGCGTGTCGCTGCCGCCGGAAGCCTACGCGCAGCAGTTCGCGCTGGCGCGTCGCATCGACGCCCTGCGTGCGCAAGTCAACGCCGCCAGCCAGGAAGCCGCCGCCCTGCTCGCCGCGATCGACCGGGCCCGGGCCGCGCATTCGGACGAGCCGGCGCTCGCGCGCCTCGCCGAAAAGACGCGCGACCTCGCCGGCACGCGCGCCAGCGCCAATCCGCACAATGCCTGGGCGTACCCGCCGCGCAGCACGCGCACGCTGCGCTATCTCGGCGAAGCGCTCGGCAAGCTCGACGACGCCGTCGAGGGCGCCGACGCCGCGCCATCGCCGGACGCGCAACAGGGCACGACCGCGCTCGCACCGCTGGTGGATGCCACCCTGCGCGCCTGGGACGAGCTCAAACGCCGCGATCTCGCCGCGGTCAACGCGAAACGCACCGCCGCCGGCCGGGAGCCGCTCCGGTTGGACGCACCGTGAGGGCGACGCCCGCGCGGCGCGGCGCTACCAATGCACGCCGCGCAGGAGCGAGGCGAACGCGATCTGCTCGCTCGACGGTTGCGCCTCGCCGCCCGCGGCGCCCTTGGCCGCGGTCGATTCCGGGAACAGCCGGAACGCGGTGTTCATCAGGATCTCGTAGGCGCGCGGCGCCAGCGCATAGAAGATCTGGCCGAAGATGCCGAGCCTCGTGGCGATCCGCACCGGGCGTTCGATGATCGCCTCGACGATGAAATCCGCCGCCTCCTCCGGCGACAGCGTCGGCATCGACTCGTAGATCTTGGTTGGCGCGATCATCGGCGTCTTCACCAGCGGCATGTTGATCGTGGTGAAATGGATGCCGTTGTCGGAGAACTCCGCCTGGGCGCAGCGCGAGAACGCGTCGAGTGCCGCCTTCGACGCGACGTAGGCGGAAAAGCGCGGGGCGTTGGTCAGCACGCCGATCGAGGAGATGTTGATGATGTGCCCGCGATGGCGCTCGGCCATGCCGGGCAGGAAGCCGAGGATCAGGCGCAGCGAGCCGAAATAGTTGAGCTGCATGGTGCGCTCGAAATCGTGGAAGCGGTCGTAACTCGAGGCGATCGAGCGGCGGATCGAGCGTCCGGCGTTGTTGATCAGGATGTCCACGCCGCCGTGCTCGGCGAGGACCGTGCGCACCAGTTCGTCGCACGATGCCGGGTCCGCCAGGTCGGCGACGTAAGCGTGGCAGACGCCGCCGGCGTCGACGATCTCGCGGCGGGTGGCTTCGAGCTCGTCCTTGCCGCGCGCGCAGATCAGCACCTTGGCGCCGGCCGCGGCGATCTTGTGCGCCGCCGCCCGGCCGATGCCGGACGAACCGCCGGTGATGAGCACCGTGCGGTCGCGCACCTTGCCGCTCAACGAACGATCGACGAACAGGTCCGGATCGAGGTGGCGCTCCCAGTAGTCCCACAGCCGCCAGGCGTAGTCGGCAAGATCGGGCAGGCGGATGCCGCTGCCCTTGAGTGCGCGTTCGGTCTCGCGGCAATCGAACCGCGTCGGGTAGTTGATGAGCTTCAGCACCTCGGCGGGAATGCCGAGATCACGCAACAGCATGTTGGTGAAGCGCTTGACCGGCGGCAGATTGGCGAGCGCCTGACGCAGCATCGCCGGCACGAAGGCGAACATGCGCGCGTCCAGGCGCATGGTCATCTCCGGCGCATGGCCGGCGCGCGCGAACAGGTTCAGCACCTCGCCGATGCGCCGCGGCGCGGGATCGGTCAGATGAAAACAACCGCCGTCCAGTCCCGGCTTGTGGGCGATGTGATCCATCGCCGCGGCGACGAAGTCCACCGGCACCAGATTGATGCGGCCGCCTTCCAGACCCACGGTCGGCATCCACGGCGGCAGCATCTGGCGCAGCTTCTTGAGCGCGCGGAAGAAGTAGTACGGGCCGTCGATCTTGTCCATCTCGCCGGTGCGCGAGTGGCCGATCACGATGCCCGGGCGATAGATACGGTACGGCCGCCGGCACGCCTCGCGCACGATCGCCTCGGCCTCGTGCTTGGTCTTGAAGTAGGGATGTGCGAGCTCCTCGGCTTCCGCGAACATGTCCTCGCGGAACACCCCGGGATACAAACCGGCGACCGCGATCGAGCTCACGTGATGGAAACAGCCGGCCTTGAGCGTTTCGGCGAGCTGCACCGCGGCGCGCGTGCCCTCGACGTTCGCCGCATGCTGGGCCGCTTCGTCGAGGGTGAGATCGTAGAGCGCGGCGAGATGGAAGAAATGCCGCACCTTGCCGCCGAGCGCCTTGCGTTGCGCCGGCGTCACGCCGAGCATCGGCTTGGTGAGATCGCCGTGCACCGCGATCAGGCGCGCACCGTCGGCGCCGAAACGTTCGCGCAGCGCCGCGAATTTCTCGTGCGAGCCGCGGCGCACCAGGCAGTACACTTCGCCCTTGCGCGCCAGCAGATGCGGCAGCAGATGACGGCCGATGAATCCGGTGGCGCCGGTCACGAAATAGGTCATGTCGTGTCCCCTCGAATCGCGCCCGCGAGCGCGGACGCACGCGGCCTAAGATAGTCGTTCGGCGCCGCCAATCAAAGCGCAGCGCGCGTTGACCGGTTCGCGCGCGCATGATACAAGCTGCCGGTGTTTCGTTGCCGCCGTTGCGGACGGCGGAGCGAGTGGCAGCCGCAGCGGCTGCACGACCATTCGCGGGGGAGCGCGCATGTCGGACCTGAAAGCGAAATTCACGAAAGCCGCGGAAGACGTGAAGCAGCTGAAGGAGCGGCCCGACAACGACACCCTGCTCAAGCTCTACGCCCTGTACAAGCAGGGTTCCGAAGGCGACGTCTCCGGCCCGAAGCCGGGCTTCTTCGATTTCGTCGGCACCGCGAAATACGAAGCCTGGGCCAAGCTCAAGGGCATGAAGGCCGACGAGGCGATGCAGAAATACATCGATCTGGTCAAGAAGCTCAGCGGCTGAGATTCCGCGCGGCGCCTACTCGCCATGAGCAAGCAGACGCGCGAGAGGATCCTGGAAACCAGCCTGGCGATGTTCAACGCGCTGGGCGAACCGAACGTCACCACCAACCACATCGCCGACGAGCTCGGCATCAGCCCGGGCAATCTCTACTACCACTACCGCAACAAGGACGACATCGTCGAACGGTTGTTCGCGCGCTACGAGGCGCGCATGGATCAGGCCCTGCTCGTGCCCGAGGGCCGGCTGCCGAATCTGGAAGATGTGTGGCTGCAACTGCACCTCGTCTTCGAGTGCATGTGGACGTTCCGCTTCCTGTATCGCGACCTGGTGGACATCCTGTCGCGCAACCGCAAGCTGAAACAGCGCTTCGCGCGCATCCTCACCCGCGCCGCGAGCAGCGCGACCGGTGTGCTGAAGGGACTCGCCGAGGCCGGCATCCTGCGCGCGACTGCCGACGAGATCCGCGCCACCGCCGAAAACGTCCTGCTCGTCGCCACGTTCTGGCTCAACTACCACGCCGTGCGCGGCGCGCGCCCCGAGGCCACCCAGGAGGATCTCACGCAGGGAATCTACCAGGTGATGCTGCTGATCGCGCCGTTCCTGCGCGACGCCGAGCGGCTGCACCTCAACACCCTGGCCCAGGCGTATCGGCGCTGAAAAAAAACGGCCGCGCGGGGCGGCCGTGAAGGCTTGCGTTGGAGTGTGGAGGGTTACTTCGCGGCCTTGAGCTGCCGGCTGAGCGCGGTCACGCGCTGGGTCAGCTCCTCGATGTCGGCCTTGGAGGGGATGCCGAGCTTGGCGAGCACTCGCGCCACGCCCTGCTGCAGCGCGCTGCCGAACCGCTCGGCCTGACGCTCGAGGCCGTGTCGAATCGGCGCGAATGCGCCCTTGACCTGCGCCGCGGCGTCGGCCCGCACCTCGCGCGTCAGCTGCTGCGCACGCGCTTGCAGGTCCTTGCCTTCCTCGATCCAAGTCGCGACGAGCTCCGCCCCGCGCTTCTGCGCGATCGACGCCGCGCCCAGTCCGGCGAGCCACACGCTGCGCGCCGTCGCCGCCGTGTCGTGGCGTGCCTTTGCCTGCTGCTGAGTCCGCTTGTTCGTCATGTCTCGACCTCGTGGTTGACCGGAAAATCCCTACCGCACGCAACCATAAGCGGCACCGCTAGAACATTCACACTAGGCAACGTTCGATCGAGTCGCCGCGCTTTTGTCTTCGGCTGCGGGCCGTACCCCCACGCCCCACGCCCCCTCGCCTCAAGGAGGCATCAAGAGCCCAAGCCACATCGTCCGCTTGTTCAGAGATTTCCAAGGGACGTTCGATCGAGTCGCCGCGCTTTTGTCTTCGGCTGCGGGCCGCACCCCCACGCCCCACGCCCCCTCGCCTCAAGGAGGCTTGACGACATCCTTCTGCTGCTCCGAGGTTTCCCAGCCACGCGAGCACTCGACGCGCCTCAACGCGGCCGGATCTGATTGCGCTCCTGACGCCGATCCCAGGCGCGCAGTTCGTCGCGGATGTGGGCGATGCGCTGGCGGCCGAGCGCGTTGCGTTCCTCGTCGAGCACGGTGGCATCGAGCAGTTCCGCCAGCCGCTGTGCGGTCGGCAGCATCGCCTCCCAGGCATCCAGCGCGGGTACCGGACCGGGCAGGGTCATGAAGAAACTCACGCCGGGCGTGCGCAATTCGTCGATGTGCCGCATGTCGAAGCTGCCCGGCTTGACCATGTTGGCCATGCTGAACACCGGTCCGGCCTCCGGCTTGCCCGCGAGCAGACGGTGGAAGATGCCCATGTCGCCGAACGCCAGCCCGGCTTTTTCCGCGGCGACGACGAGGTCCGGCCCGTGGATCGACTCGCCCGCGCGCGCCGCCACGAACAGGGTGACGATGCGTTCGATCGGCTGCGGCGGCCGTGCGCCCGGTGCGCGCGGCTTGGCGGCCGCGTCCGTGCCGTCGTCGCGCGGCGCGGTCACGCTGGCGCCGATGTCGTGCAGCGCCGCGGGGTCGATGTCGTCGGCGGCGCCCGCCGGCGGCGCCTCGCCGAAGGTCGGTTCGATGCGTTCGCCCTCGCCGTCGCGCGCCCATGGCGTGCGCCGCCCCTGACGCGGGCGTTTCGGCTGGCCGAAGAAATAGATCAGCGCGAACACGATCGCGCCGATCACGGCAATGACGATGCGCAGTTCGTTGGCACTCATCGCGACAGCTCCGGCCGGTGCGCGCCGCCGGTCGGCGGCGACCGGGATTTTACGCGGCGCCCGCCAGTTTCGCCGCCTCGGCGAGGTCCACCTGCACCAGCCGCGACACGCCGGGCTCGCGCATGGTCACGCCGCAGAGCTGGTGCGCGGCCTCCATCGTGCCCTTGTTGTGGGTGACGAACAGGAACTGCACGCGCTCGCTCATCTCGCTGACGAGCTGCGAGAAGCGGCCGATGTTGGCCTCGTCCAGCGGCGCATCGACCTCGTCGAGCAGGCAGAACGGCGCCGGATTGAGGCGGAAGATCGAGAACACCAGCGCCACCGCGGTCAGCGCCTTCTCGCCGCCGGAGAGCAGCGAGATGTTCGACACGCGCTTGCCGGGCGGGCGCGCCATGATCGACACGCCGGCATCGAGCAGATCCTCGCCGGTGAGTTCCAGGTAGGCATGGCCGCCGCCGAACAGGCGCGGAAACAGATCCTGCAGGCCCGCATTGACGCGGTCGAACGTCTCCTTGAAGCGCTGGCGCGTCTCGCGGTCGATCTTCTTGATCGCGGTTTCGAGGGTTTCCAGCGCGGTGTTGAGATCGGCAAGCTGGGCGTCGAGATAGGCCTTGCGCTGCGATTGCTCCTCGTACTCCTGGATCGCGGCGAGGTTGACCGGCTCCAGGCGCTTGATCTTGGCATCGAGCGTCTCGAGCTGCTGCTGCCACTCCGCCGGATCGGCCGCGGCCGGCAGCGTGTCGAGCAACGCGGCCAGCTCGTGACCTGCGGCACGGATCGTCTCCTCGAGCTGCTGCGCGCGCAGTTGCAACTCCTGGTGCGCCAGACGCCGCTCGGCGTGCGCCTCGCGCTGCTGCCCGAGCGTGTGCTCGACACGATGGCGTTCCTGTTCGTAGGTGCGGAATTCGGCGTCGCGCTCCTCCAGCGCCTTGCGTGCCTCGACGAGTTGCTTGTCGACCAGCAGGCGCTGGTTGAGGTAGGTCTGGCGTTCGGCTTCGAGCCCGCTCAACGGATCGTGGCTCGAGGTGAGTTGCTGCGCGATCTCGCCGCGCCGCTCCTGCAACTGCGCGAGCTGACCCTGCATGCGCGCCAGCGCCTGTTCCAGCGAGGCGAGGCCGGCGCGCCTGGATTCGATGCCGAGCGCGAGCTGGTGCGCCTCGTCGGCGGCCAGGCGCGCGTTCATGCGCGCCTCCTCGCGCGCTTCCAGCAAACGCCGGCGCTCACCGTCGAGCTGCTGGCGCTGCCGTTCCAGATCGCCCATGCGCGCGACCGCCGCCTCCAGCCGGGCGCGCGCTTCACGCGCCTGCGCCTGATCGGCGGCGATGCGCGCCTCGAGTTCGGCGATCTCGGCATCGACCTTCGCGAGCCGCGCCTGCGCGCCCTCGATGCGTCCGCGCTGGCTCTGCAACTGCCCGGCGAGTTCGGCGGCGCGACGGTGCGCGGTATATAGCTCGCGCTGCGCCTCGTCGCGCGCCTGTTCGGCGTCGCGCTT
Organism: Rhodanobacteraceae bacterium; assembly: GCA_021325475.1. Taxonomy (GTDB): domain Bacteria; phylum Pseudomonadota; class Gammaproteobacteria; order Xanthomonadales; family Rhodanobacteraceae; genus Rudaea. Next base: position 16,126 of record JAJPHA010000035.1, read on the forward strand.
GCGCGTGCGGATCGCCTCGATTTCCGCGGCGAGGCCGTCGGCGCGTCGCTGCGCCTGTTCGATCTCGCCGCGCAGGGTCTGGATCTCGCGCTCGCGCGCCAGCACGCCCGCCTGGCTGCCGCCGCGACGCAGGACGCGCGCGTAGCCGGGGCCGAGCCATTCGCCCTGGCGGGTGATCACCGATTCGTGCGGCGCCAGGTTCGCCGCGAGCGAGCGCGCCTCGGCGAGCGATTCGGCCACGCGCACCTGCGCCAGCAGGCCGACGATCGCCGCCGGTCCGCGCACCTCGCCGGCCAGCGTGCCGGCGCGCACCTCGCCGCCGCCGGCCGCGGCGATCAGCGCGACATCGGCGTCGCGCACTTCGACGAGGTTGTCGGCGAAGGCGTGCGGCGCCTCGGTCAGCACACCTTCGAGCAGACCCGCGAGCACGGTCTCGACCGCGGTCTCCCAGCCCGGATTGACGTCGAGGGCCTCGCCGAGCCGGCGACCCTGGTCGAGGCCGTGGCGCGCCAGCCACTCGCCGGCGGCGGACTTCTCCTGACCGAGCGCGGCGTGCTGCAACGCCTCCAGCGACGCCAGCCGACCGCGCAGGCGCGACAGCTCGGTACGCGCCTCGTTCAACGCCGCGGCGCCGGCGCGCTCCGCCTCGAGCGCCTGTTCGAGTGCGGCGCGGCGCTGGTCCAGCGCCTTGGTACACATTTCCACTTGTTCACGCTGCGCGTCGTGCTCGGCGCCCACCTGCCGCGCCAGCTCGGTGAGCGCGGGCACGTCGGCCGCCCGCTTCTCCTCGCGCAGCGCCTCCAGCCGGCGCGCGCTCTCCAGTGCCTGCTTGTCGAGATAATCGAGCCGGGTGCGCTCCACCTCGGCCGCCTGCGCCGCCTCCGCGGACGCCTTGGCGTAGGCGTCCCACTGCTGCTGCCAGTCGCCGAGCCGGGCCTCGGCCTCGCGCAGCGCCTCGGCGGTCGCGGTCGCGGCCTGCTGCAGCGTCGTCAGCTTCGGCTCGCCGTCGGCGAGCGCGCCGCGCAGCGTCGCGATCTGCTCGCGATCGGCACGGATGTGTTCCTCGAGCTCGGCGAGCGCGCGTTCGGTCTCGCCGCGCGCGCGCTCCAGGCGTTCGCGCAACTCGCGGTTGTGCTGGATCTGCTGCTCGACCCGGGCGATCTCGCCGCCGATGCGGTAGACCTCGCCCTGGATGCGATTGAGCTGTTCGGTCGCCGCCTGATGCTGTTCGCGGTGCGCCTCGATCTGCGCCTCGATCTGGCGCTGTTCGGCCACCAGCGCCTCGAGGCCCACCTCCTCGTGACGCAGGGCGGCGGCGTGCTCGTCCTGCTGCGCGGCGATGGCGCGATAGTGCAGCGCGCGCAACTCGGCCTCGCGGCGGCTGTGCTCGGCCTTCAGCTCCTGCCAGCGCGCCGCGGCCCTGGCCTGGCGGTTCAGATGTTCGAGCTGCTTTTCCACCTCCTCGCGCACGTCGTTGACGCGCTCCAGGTTCTCGCGCGTGGCCTTGATCCGGCTTTCGGTTTCCTTGCGCCGCTCCTTGTACTTGGAGATGCCGGCGGCTTCCTCGAGATAGCCGCGCAATTCGTCCGGGTGGGCGGAGATGATCTCCGAGATCATGCCCTGCTCGATGATCGAATAGCTGCGCGCGCCGAGGCCGGTGCCGAGGAACAGATCGGTGATGTCGCGGCGCCGGCAGCGCGCGCCGTTGAGGAAATACTGCGACTGGCCGTCGCGGCTGGCGGTGCGCTTGACCGAGATCTCGTTGTACTTGGCGTACTCGCCGACGATGGTGCCGTCGGAGTTGTCGAAGATCAGCTCGACGGTCGCGCTGCCGACCGGCTTGCGCGCGGTCGAGCCGGAGAAGATCACGTCGCTCAGCGAATCGCCGCGCAGGCGCGTCGGCGCGCTTTCGCCCATCACCCAGCGGATGGCGTCGATGATGTTGGACTTGCCGCAGCCGTTCGGGCCGACGATGCCGGTCATGTTCGTCGGCAGGTGCAGCACGGTCGGATCGACGAAGGACTTGAAGCCGGACAGCTTGATCGTGGTCAGTCGCATGATTCCGTGTGACACTCCATCGGGCGAAAGCCGCGGCTCGCCAATTGTGGCGAACGACCGGTTGCGCTAAGGTGCGTGCCCGGCCCTTTCTGCAACGCGCGGCCGGGGACGGCCGCTTGGTGATGTTCGCGAACGGAAGATCGCAAAGGCAACGATCGTGTCCACCGCCCCCAGCAAGCACCTGGAGACGTTTCCGAACCCGCAGCCGGAGCGGCAGTATACCATCCGCATGCGCATTCCCGAATTCACCTGCCTGTGTCCGAAGACCGGGCAGCCGGATTTCGCGACGCTGCATCTCGAGTACGTGCCGGACCGCACCTGCGTGGAATTGAAATCGCTCAAGCTCTACATCTGGAGCTACCGCAGCGAAGGCGCATTCCACGAGGCGGTGACCAACCGCATCCTCGACGACTTGGTGCGGGCGACGCAGCCGCGCTTCATGCGTCTGACCGCGGAATTCAACGTGCGCGGCGGCATCTACACCACGGTCGTCGCCGAACACCGCGCGCCGGACTGGCACGCGCCGGCGCCGGTCGCGTTGCCGTAAGGCTCAGCCCTTGGCGGCGTCGCCCGGCGGCGGCGCCGTCGCGCCCGACGGGTATTCGATGCGGGCCTGCTCGCGCAACTTCTGCACGCGTTGCTGCGCGATCTTCGCCTGCAAACTGTGGCGGATGCCCTCCTTGACCTGCTCGAACGGCGGCGGCGAATAGGGATTGGCGATGTCGAGATGGATCACGTGCCAGCCGAACTCGGTCTTGACCGGCACCTTGGTGGTCTCGCCGTTCTTCAGGCCCGCCAGCGCCTTGGCCATGCTTTCCGGAACCTGGTCGAGGCGCACCCGGCTGAACGAGCGCGCCTGTTTCGCCTTGCCGCGCCAGGCATCGAACACTTCGGGAAACGGTTTGCCGGCGACGATGTCGTCCTCGGCCTTGAGCGCATCGGCTTCCTCGGCGAACAAGAGCTGGCTGAAGTCGTAGACGGCGTTGCCCACACGTGCCGCCTGCGCCTCGTATTCCGCCTTCAACATCTCGTCGGAGATCGGCGCGGCATTCTCGAATTCGGCCAGGCTCGCCTCGAAAACGCCTTCGAGGCGGGCCGCCTCGACGTCGGCCTGGAACTGCGGTCGCGCGAGGAAACCCTCGTTCTGCGCCGCCTGCGCGGCGAGCACCAGATCGATCGCGCGGTTGAGCGCCTGCTCGCGCTGCGCCGGCTGCTCCAGGCGCAGACGATGCCGCCGCGCCACGCTCTCGAGCAACGCCTGCGGCACGGCGACGCCATTCACCGTCACCGCGGCGGCGCCGTCCGCCGGCAGTTGAATGAGACGTCGGTCGCCGCCGGAGGAGCAGGCGGCCATGGTGAGGAGAGCGAACAGAACGAGTGGATAGCGCATGCGGGCCTCTTCAGGTTTCGTCCGGGGCGCGGGCCTCGATCGCCAGCGCGTGGATGTCGGTTTGCATCAGGTCGCCGAGCGCGGCGTACACGCGCCGATGGCGCGCGAGCAAGGGCAGACCCGCGAAGGCGGCGGCGACGATGCGCACGCGGAAATGGCCGCGGCCGTCGCGCGCGCCGGCGTGGCCGGCATGTTCTGCGCTTTCGTCCACGATCGCGAGCTCGCTCGGCGCCAACGCCGCATGCAGACGCGCGCGGATGCGCTCGACCCGACCGGCCGCCAGTGCATTCATGGCAGCACCCTGCGGAACGGCCGCACGCTGACTTCGCGATAGACGCCGGCGGCCACGTAGGGATCGGCCTCGGCCCACTGCCGCGCCGCGGCGAGATCGGGAAACTCCGCGACGATCAGGCTGCCGCTGAATCCCGCCGGTCCGGGATCCTCGGCATCGATCGCGGGAAACGGACCGGCGAGCAGCAGGCGTCCCTCGTCGCGCAGCGCGTGGAGGCGCGCGAGATGCGCCGGCCGCGCCGCGCGGCGTCGTTCCAGACTGTCGGCCGCGTCCACGGCACAAATCGCGTACCACATCGTTCCGGCGTCGGCTCGGGGCGGAAAGCGGAATCATAGCGCACGGTCGCGGCGCGAGTCGCGGACGAACGCGCCGCGCCGACTTGGCGGCGTCGCCGACGCATGCTAGCGTGCCGGCGCATGCTGGAGACCCTGTACGTCAAGGATTTCGCCCTGATCCGCGAGGCGGAGATCGCTTTCGGCGGCGGGCTGACCGTCGTCACCGGCGAAACCGGCGCCGGCAAGTCGCTGCTGGTCGACGCGCTGCTACTGCTCGCCGGCAATCGCGCCGATGCGAGCGTGGTACGCCACGGCGGCGAACGCGCCGAGCTCGTCGCCCGGTTCTCGCTCGCCGACGCCGCGTCCGCGCGCGCCTGGCTCGAGGCCGAGGCGTTCGACGACGGCGATGCCTGCCAGCTGCGCCGCGTCATCCGCAGCGAGGGCAGCTCGCGGGCGTGGATCAACGGCCGCCCGGCGACGCTCGCGCAGTTGCAGGCGCTCGCCGAGCGTCTGATCGAAATCCACGGCCAGCACGAGCATCAGGCGCTGCTCGACAAGACCAGTCAACTGGTCTTGCTCGACGCATTCGGCGGTCACCTGGCGCTGCGCACCCAGGTGGGCGACATCGCCCGGCGCTGGCGCGAACTCGACGCCGAGCTGCGCGCGCTCCGCGGCGAGCAGGATCACGCCGAACGCATCGACCTGCTCGAACACGAGGTCGCCGAACTGGAGCAACACGCGCTCGCACCGGCCGAACTCGAGACGCTGAACGAGACCCACAAGCGGCTCGCCAACGCCGGCCAATTGCTGCAAGGCACAGGCGCGCTGATCGACTGGCTCGACGGCGACAGCGAATTCGCCCTGCTGCGCGCGCTCGGCCGGGTCGGCAACGAACTCGCCCGCCTCGTCGAGCTCGATCCGCGACTGGCGCCGGCGCGCGAGCTGGTCGACGCCGCCGCCATCCAGCTCGACGAAGCCAACGATCTCATCGCCCGCCATCGCGACGCGCTGGATCTCGATCCGGAACGGCTCGGCGAAGTCGAAGCGCAGATCGCCAGACTCCACGAACTGTCGCGCAAGCACCGCGTTCCGGTCGCCGCGCTCAAGGAGCACGCGGCCGCGCTGCAAGCGGAACTCGACGCACTGCGCGGTGCCGGCGAGCGCCTGCTCGCCCTCACCCGCCGCCGCGCGCAGGCCGAGCAGGACTACGCCGCCGCCGCGGCCCAGCTCAGCGCGGCGCGCCGGGCCGCGGCGAGCCGACTCGGCGACGAGGTGAGCCGGTTGATGGGCGAGCTCGGCATGGCCGGTGGTCGGCTCGAAGTGCAGATCGAGCCGGAGCGCGCCGCCGCGCCCGATCCGCAGGGCGCCGAGCGTGTCGAGTTCCTGGTGAGCGCCAATCCCGGTCAGCCGACGCGACCGCTGCGCAAGGTCGCTTCCGGCGGCGAGCTGTCGCGCATCAGTCTGGCGATCGAGGTGGCCGCCCTCGGCCTCGACGAGATCGGCTGCATGGTGTTCGACGAGGTCGATTCCGGCATCGGCGGCGCGGTCGCGGAAGTGGTCGGCCAGAAGCTGCGCCGCCTCGGCGAGACTCGCCAGGTGTTGTGCGTGACCCACCTGCCCCAAGTCGCGGCGCAGGCGCATGCCCATCTGCGCGTGACCAAGTCGAGCGATGGCACGCGCACCGACGTCGCGATCGAAAACCTGACCGGCGCCGCGCGGCGCGACGAGATCGCGCGCATGCTCGGCGGCATCGAGATCACGCGCGAGACGCTCGCCCACGCCCGCAAGATGTTGGCCGCGGTGAGCGGTGAGCGGTGAGCGGTGAGCGGTGAGCGGTGAGCGGTGA
>JAJPHA010000126.1 GCA_021325475.1 Rhodanobacteraceae bacterium
AGAAATGCGAAACCCGCCTGATGCGTGGGCATCGAGGCGGGTCTCAGGGGTGAATCGGTGAAACGGCGGTGCTTTAGATTTCGATGATCTCCAGCGGCAGGCTGGGCGCGATGCCCTCGATGGCGTCGTCCCGGACGAACACCTTCTGGCCGACGGCCGAATTGCCGCGCGCCCGGATCAGGCCGCCACCGGGCAATGCGACGGTGACCACGCCGGAACCGATCTCGATCACGGTGCCCGCTTGCAGCGGCGGCTCGGGGATGAGTTGGCGGAACTGCTCATAGAGGTTACGCATAGCCTTGCACTCCCAGCGTCTGCCAAACCTCGGGCATTCCTGCCTCGATCTGTGTCGAGCGCACCAGTCCCAGGCGCGTGACGCTTCCATCCTGGTACTCGACGAATGCACCTGGCTCGATGATCCCGGTCTCGGCGAGCACCGGCAGGCGCAGGCTGACTTCGATCTGGTGCCCGGTGTCGGCGAGCACGGCGATGCCTCGCTGGCGCGCGGCCGCCGCCTCGATGATGAGCGGATCGACCACCATCGGGGCCAGCACATCTCCGGCGGTGCCGGCGCGCGTCACTTGGCCGAGCACGCCGACATCCTGCCCGGATACGAACACGCGGTTGTACGTGGGCTTCTCGATCCACCGCAGCGACTCGCGCGCCACGGCATCCACCGGCAGCACGAATTCGGGTGTGACGGTGTTCCAGTCCCAAGGGGCAACCGGATAGCGGTGGCGCACACGGATGCGCTCGTCTGATGGATGCGGAAGCAGATAGCCGCCGGCCGCATTGGCAATGGCGATCAGCGCCTCGATCCACGTTCCCTGCTGCGCGAACACCCCGGCCGGGACGTTCCAGTCCATGAGGCCCCAATCGACCGTCCAGCCCAATGGAATGCCATTGAGCGTGAGCACGTCGTCCATCAATTGCCGCGCGGTGCGCGCCTCGGCATTCCTGAACGTCATCACCGGCGCGTAGGGCGCGGCCAGCACGGCGTTGCGTCCGCGCCCCGAGATGCGGATGCTGTCGTCGCCGAACACACGCTCGCGGCCGATGCTCTCGGCCAACACGCGGAAATCCGTGCCGTTGACGCTGGCGACGAGTTCGACCGGGCCGGTGGCGCTGCCGGGTGCCACCAAGCCTTCAGCCTTGGCGGGCAGTTGCGCCTCGAAGCCCCACGTCCAGGATGCGGCGTCGAGCGAGAGCGAGAGGTTGAACACCGGCACCGGCAAACCATCGGGCAGCCGGTGCAGGGTCACGTTGTTGATCACGAAGTACACCCTCCGGACGGGGACGACCACCGGATCTCCATCCGGAGGCGGCGGGTCGGTGTGGTTTTCACAGACGAACAGCAAGTGGCCGTCCGCTGGGGACAAGGCAGCAAACAGCAGATGCGCGCTCGGCGTGTAGCAAGGTTGCGGCGCGGGCGGTACGGGAACCACCCAGACGCTGATCCCCGGCGGCGGCGGCACGGCTTCCTGAAACCTGCCGCGCCAACCTTTCGGCGCAGGGCTGGCGCTCTGGAAGTCGGTACCTTGATGCTGGGTGAGCAGCCGCGCGACTTGCCAGAAAGCGAATCGACCGGCGCGCTTGGTGCGATCACCATCCTGATGCCGGAAGCGCGTGGCGTCGCGCAAGCGCACGGCGTTCTGGAACGAGCCCTGTCGGGCCAGTTCGCGATGAATGCCATCCTGGTGGGCGAACCACGTCGCCTCAATCAGACGCGTGGCCTGCTGCTGGCCCGTGCGGCGCTGCTCCGGCGCGGCCGCCAGGACCGGGGGCAACCGGTGCTCGATGCCTTGTGGCAAGGCAAGCGTGCGCCGCCAGAACGTCTCCCAGCCAGCGGGCGTCGCGGCCGCATCCTGCTGACCCTGGGTCGAACCGACCTCGGTCTGCCGCGCCATCTGCCAGTGATGCGTGGTGCGGCCGACCGTGGGCCGCTGCGTGTGCGACGCGTATCTGACCTCGCCGGTGAACACTACGCCGGGCAGGCTCGCGCCCGCGCCAGTCCCCACGTTCAAGGGCACGCTCGGGCGCAAGACCAGCGAGCGCACCGTCAGGCCCGGCAATTCGGCCAACAGCTCGGCCCGGGCCGGGGGAATGAACTTGATCGCAATGACCGGCAGCGGCAGCGTGGCCCGTACCGTCACGTCGTCGCGCGGGGCGACGTAGTTGGCCCCGAACACCAAGCTGGCGTCGGTGGCTGCGGGTTGATCGAACAGCAGATCGACCAGGGGCGGCCCGACCGCCACGCCCGCAGTGGGCACGGGCAACGCGGCGACCAAGGTCACCTCGTTGGGAACGGCAGGCACGGCTTACCCCAGGATCGCCGACACCATCCGGGCGTCGCCGCCCAGATAGAGATTGGTGCTGGCCAGCTTCACGTCTCCGCTGCCGTCGGTGCCACTGCAGTCCAGATCCAGGGCGTTCACCTCGTTGCCGTTCACGAGCCGCGCCCAGCTGGCGATGCCGGTCGCCGTGATCAGTCCGTCTTCCTGCTGCGTGAGCGTCAGCAGACCACCCGAGATCGCGCCCGCGGGCTTGGTCAGCTTGATCTCAACCAGCATCGCGCTGGTTGGTGTCGCGGACGGCGTTGCTGGCCGCGTCCCGCCGTAGATGCGCAATCGGGCCGGATTGGGTCCCGCGTCGAGGAAGGCCAGGGTTCCCGCGAGCCGCGCCTCGTTGTGTTCGACGGTGATGGCGACGGTCATGGCATCGGTTCCGGCTTGAGGTTGTCCGCGATCACGGCGCGGTACATCTGCTTGTAGTCGTAGCTGACCACGGTGTATCGCTGCGCCGGGTCCAGCAGTTCGAATCGGTAGTTGCCGCTGGCGTCGGACCAGGTCTCAGCGACCAGGACGCGGGCGTTCTCGCTGATGAGCTGCACCCGGCGCACCAGCGGTTGGTCGGGCTGGCCCTTCTCCTTGACCGTCCCGGCGATCACGCCGTGGCCGCTGAAGTGAATGTCCTTGCGCGCGCTGGGAATCGTGCGCAAGCGCCAGTCGTAGCCGCCACCCCGATCCCACAGGTCGCTCGACGGGCGGTTGCGGCGGATCAGATCGACGTGGGCGTTGACGCCGATGTTGGCGGCGGGATCGGGCAGCACCGAGGTCGAGCCACCGGCGACCCGCACCAGCTCGTCGTCGGCGTTCACGCCCACGGTCGCGGGAAACGCCGGGAGGCCGGATGGCGTGTCGCCGGCGATGGCGTGGACGCGCGCCGTGGCTCCGTAGAGGAACACGCCCGGGATCAGCTTGCCCCGGTAGCTCGCATCGCCGACCTGGAACATCAGCACGCCGCCGGCCTTGAACTGGATCAGCCGTGCCCAAGGCACCCCGTTGGCATCGAACGCGCCGACGATGACTTCGCAGCGCAGGATCATCCGCTGGCCGGCGTTGAAGGCCGGAGCTGCGTCGGACACTCCGGCGACGGGCTTCGCGCCGTCGTTGATCCCGCCCATCACCGCCGCGCCGTCACCGAAGCCGCTGTTCCAGCGGGAGACGCTCCACGCACCATCGAGATGCGCGAACCGGTAGCCTTCGGCTCCATTGCCCGTCGTCATCCACAGGCCGATATGCTTGCGGGCGCTCGGGTCGGTCAGCAACTCGACGTCGGCTTCGAACCAGAAGTCACCGCTGGCAGTCTCGTTGAAACGCAGGATCGACTGCGCGTTCGGGGCCGAGATGTCGATGGCCTGCTGCGCGCTGTTGTAGCTGGCGGACATGCTGCCGAGCACTGTCGTGTAGCCGTTCGCCGGTGCCGTGGCGAAGCTGTCGTTGAGCGGGTAGCTCACGGATCACCTCCACGGCCCGGTGATGTCGAACGCGATCTGCGCGCCCTCGGTGTCGGAGCTGTACTGCGTCCTGACCAGCAGAAACCGCTTGCCCGCCTGCCCGACCACGTTGTCGACGATGGTCTGGTCGCTGTAAGGGCGGTCCTGGGGCATCCACAGCATTCCGGGCATCAGGCCGCGCATATGCCCGTCCTCCTGCCGCACGTAGGTCGGCAGCATCCACAGGCTGTAGTCCGCGCCGTTCGGAAACGGCGTCGGGCCGCGCCCGCAGATCTGCTGGCCGTTGTTCGTATTCAGCGACGTCGTCGCCCAGCGCACCGGGTTGCCAAGCTGGGTGTGATTGCGCAGCAGTACCTTGCCGGTGAAGTCGAGCGAAGAGACCAGGCCATAGCCACTGAACTGTCCTGGATAGCTCCAGTAATTGCTCATGCCCGAGTAGTTGTCGTCGGCGCATAGCACCGTGGCGTAGTTGTCACCGGGCTTGAAGCTCGTGATGTCGCCGAAGCAGTAGCAGTTGCGACCGTACCAGTTGTACCCGGCAGCATTGGTGACGAAGAGGTAGAACAGCCGGTCGTCGCCGATCAACACCCAGTTGCGGCCGCCGCCGCCGCTGTCGCCATTGCTTTCGTACTGATTGCTGCGCGCGTGGTACCACTTGTACCAGCCCCACTGATTGGCGGTGACCTGCTTCCAGTTCTGCGTCGGATTGTTCGGGTCGTAGGGGGCCTGCGCACCGACGATGGTGTCGAGGTCCGACAAGTCTTCGACGATGCCGACGTTGGCCCATTTCGACCAGCCCGTCGTGTAGTTCGGCGTCTTGAGGCTGTCGTCGATCAGCAGGATGTTCTGCGGCGAAGCCGGATTCTTGCTGCGGTAGGCGGCCTTGTTCGTGCTGGCGAACGGTTTCTCCCAGCCCAGCGGCGCGACTTTGGCCGAGAGGCTCGTGGCGGTCGTCGCGGGAGATGCCGGCGTGCCCGTCACCGCGTAGGTGAAGGTGGTCGTGGTGGTCGCGAGCACGCGGAACAAGCCGTTGTACTCGGGCTGATCGGCCCCGGCGATCAGAACCACCTGATCACGCAGGTAGGCGTGCCCGGCGGTGATGGTGGCGGTGGCCACGCCATTGGCGAAGGTCAACGAGTCGATGGCTTTCAGGGCGAAGCCGTTGACCAGGCAGGCATCGAGCATCGTCACCAGTTCGCCCCAGTTGTTGGCGATCTGCGGCGCGCCCGCCATGCCGCTGCTGAAGTATTTGACGGTCAGGTCGGTCATAGGAATTCCTGCAGAGAGGTTTCAGAAATCAGGAGGTGTCACCCACGCCATTCATGTGGCTTCAGGGCGTGTCGACATCCCCGCGAATCAGCAGCGTGAAGTTGTCGTCGGGCACGGACTCCGGCCCCTGCTGGACGGTGCGCACCACCCAGACCGGGAACTGCGCGCCGATGGTGTTGAAGCGCAGCACGTTGCCGGTGGCCCAGCCGTTGCCCCATCCGAGCGCAGGCAGATGGAAGTACGGCACGCCGGTAGCCGGGTTGTTGGGGGCGCAGTCGGTACTGGTGTTGCCGGTGGCGATCACGCCGACGTTCTCGCCGATGACATCGAACGAGGTGCTGTTGGTGAAGCGCACGATCCAGCGTTCGGTCAGCGCGCCCCGATTCGTGACCTGGATCGGGTACTGCGTATTGTTGAAGGTCGCGGTCGCCGAGCTGCCCGACAACGCGTCCGACCACGCGCCGCTCCAGGTCGCCTGATCGAACACGAGGCTGACGCGGGCGAACAGGTCGCCCGCCACCAGCGCGCTTGAGACGAAACTCCCGGACGCGGGATCACCGGGATTGGCGAGGGGATACGCGTGGGTCAGCGGGCGCGTGAAGCTGATCTCGCCGTTGATCTGCACGTCGCGCACCACCGCCATGTCCTCGATGCGGTGCTCGACGGTCACGGGCTGGCTGTAGCCGGTCACGTTCGTGAAGGTGACGGTGCCCGCTTCCAAATCGGCGGTATAGCCGGTGTGGATCACCGAGCCGTCATGGCCGACCACACGCACGCGCGACAGGCGAACCCGCGCACAGTCGATGGTCTGGCCGTTGCTGACCGAGGTGGTGATCTTGCCGGTGTGGCCGACGACGGCGAAGCCACCTGGACGGAAGATCGGCACGCGCCCGTCGCTGGGCAGACGCACCGGATCGATGCCGAGCAGGTCGGCATCCAGCGGCAGATAGCTGTAGGCCACCGCGCTGTAGCGCACACTGGAGGCGGCCACCGGCTCGGGCCGGAAGATCTTGCCGTCCGTGCCCACGCGGTCGGCGGCGTACCAGGGCTGGCTCTCGTTGCCGGCCGCCGTGACCATCGTGCCGAATCGCACGCGCACCAGACCGCTCTCGTAGTCCACGCTGCCGCTGATGCCGGTCGCCTCGATCTTGCCGTCGATGCCCGCCGTCACGTTCTGTGTGCCGCCGACCGCGCGAGCGTACTGGATCGAGAGCGACCCCGGACGCAACGGAGCCGCGCCGGTGCGGAACACGAACTCGCTGGAGATGTTCTCGCCGACCGTGGTCACGCAACTGGCGCGGGTGATGGCGTTGGCTGTTCCCGCTGTCCACGACGTGAGGGTGACGTCGCCCGAGAGGTAGTTGATCGCGCCGCGCGTGACCCAGCCGCTGGTCGTGAACTCGCGCAGCGTCCCCTGACCGTTGTCGCCCCAAGGCTGCGCGCCGCTGATCGTCAGCAGCACCGTGCCGGTCACCACTTGCGCATTCACACCCGGCACCAGCTTGAAGCTGGGCGCGAACTGGAAGGTCTCCGTGTGGTTGCTGGTGGAACCCGCGCTGTTGTAGCGAAGCTTCACGTAGCCCGACTCGTCGTTCGGATACAGCGACGGCGCGGTGACGTAGCTGATGCCACCGTAATTCAGACGCCAGCGCCCGGTGCCGGCGATGGCCGCGCCGAGGCTGTAGTTCGGGCGTGGAATCCGGATCGTCACGTCCGGGTTGAAGATCAGCTCACCGGTCGCGTAGTTGACCGTGCCGATGCTCGCGCCGTTGAGGACGACGTTGCCGCCACCATCGTCGCGGGCGATCTGCGTCGGGTCGCGCCAGATCGAGATGGCAATCCCCATCTCCTGCAACTGCGCGAAGGTGTACGCGCCCAGCCCCGCCGTGTCGGTCAGCGTGTTCCACTCGACCTCCAGCGAACCCGGTTCGATGGCACCGAGCGTCGCCGTCACCGGCAACGCCCCCGCACCATTGCGGGATGGGTGCGCGAAGGCATCCTCCTGCTTGGGGCCCGCCACATAGCTCACGGTGAGCTGCGTGCCGACCGACGGCAGCACGTTGGGCGCGAAGTCGAGCCGGCTCTGCGCGACGATCAGACTGCCGGTGGCCGCCCCGGACAGTACGCCCGAGGTGGCCGCCGTTGCCGTCTTGGTGCCGCCGTACTCCCAGGACACGGTCAGCGATCCGGGTTGCACCGCCGTCCCTGCGGGCGGGTTCAATGCGAGGCTCTGGGCGGCCATCAGGGTGGTGGATGGCTGCTGCGTTTCCTGCGTCGGGACGTTCCAGGACAGGACGAGCGAACTGCCCACGTCGGGCAAGGCCCCCAGCGTCACGACGAACGCGCCGGTGTTCCGGTTGAAGGTGCCCGCGCCGTAGCTGGCATCCAGCCCCTTGAGCGAGCCGCTTCCGCCATCGGACAGTACGTACCAGCGGCCCTGGGCCATGTAGCTGATCGACAGCGTGCCGGGCTGCGGCACCGGATTGACCGTGCCGACGTAGGACTGACTGCGCGACTCCGGCGTGACCGGGATCTCCGAGCTTTGCGGCGCACGCAGAATCTGCGCGGCGGGCGTGTAGGTGACCGCCTTCGTGTTCGACATCGAGCCGGAGTTGATGCTCAGGATGCCGTTGGCGTAATCGATGGTGCCCATCGTCCCGCTGGCGGTCTTGAGCAGGCCCGCGTCGTCGAAGATCGTGATGCCGTCCGTGACGATGGTCAGCGAGCCCGGCAGGCAGCCACCTGGCAGGTTGAACTTGATGCTCGTCGTCCACGCGTGGCTGGCCGTGTAGCTGACCGGCACCGCGCCGGGCACCGGCAATCCAGCGGCCGCATAGGGCGGCACGAAGGAGATCGGCGTCTCGGTCTGGGCACTGGGCACGAGCTGCGTGTAGATGGACGCGCCCTTGATCGTGAAATCACCGACGGACGCGCCTTGCGTCAGCGGCACCACGCCGACGTAAGTGCCGGCATCGGCCACGACCGTGTCACGCACCTTCGTACTGTTGCTGGCGCGCGTGAAGGTGCGCGTAGCGGGTGAACCAGTGAAGTCGTAGCGCAGCGCGTCGCTGATGTCGACCGTGACAATGCTGGCCTTGTAATCCTTGTCGCCGTCGTAGGTGAAGGTGCGTTCGACGACGGAGACGGAAGTGGCCCGGATGTATTGCTCCTTCTGCGTGCCCAGTCCCTCGTTTTCGATCAAGACCAGCGTCTGGCCGACATTGGGGATGGTGTCGGTGGTGCGCTGGAAGAGCTGGATGACGCGCTGGCCGGCGATGTGGTTCTCGAACAGGTAGCCCGCCCACTCGGGACCCTTGTTGAGGTAGGCCTCGATACGGACTTGTGCCTGCTCGCGGGTGTCGAAGGTCTTCTCGGTGGAGAACAGCGTGACGCTGACGCGGGCATCCTGTGGCGGCTCGGCCACGATGACGTTGGCCCCGAAGTAGGTGTCGGTGTCGTCGGTCTGCACCGAGACGAAGGACTTGCGCAGATTGACCCGGCCACCTGCGCGATCCAGCTCGGAGATATCGGGAAAGATGGCGTTGGAGACGCCATCGGCGATGGTGATGCCGGTGGGTGCGCCGCCTCCCTCGGGCACGTCCGCCATGACGGCGGACTTCAGCAGTTTCACGTCGCCGGATTGGATCGGCATTTCAGATCTCCAGGAATCGAAGGGTCAGGCGGTAGAAGTCGGTGTCGGCGCGGGCCGGGATGCCCAGCACGGGCTCCGCTTCGATGGCCGTTTCCGTGTGGCGGAAGGCCACGGTGAACGAGCGGCCATCGGAGAAGGCCAGCGCGAAGCGGCCGGTGGCGTTGCCAACGGGAATCGCTGCCCACGCGCGCAACTGCTCGACCGTGGCCCGGGTGACCCAGGCCATGTCGGGCGCGCCCGTCAGGGTGATCGGCCGCCCGGCCTGCCGGGTCGCCGACTGGATCAGCAAGGCTCCGGTGATGAGGTAGGACGTGGACGCCACGGTGGGCGTCCAGGCGTGCTCATCGCTCCACAGCAAGTCATCGGGCAATGGCAGAGCCACCCCGGTTTCGAGGTTCTTCAGTTGCATAGGGAAGCCTTCAGGCGGTGCGGGCGCGGGCGGCGTCCAGCAGTTGCAGCAAACGAGACTCGTCACGTGCGTCGACGGTGGCGTTGACCTTCTGCTGCCCCGAGGACAGCTCCACACGCACCGTGCGTGTGGGCGTGCTATCGGACAAAGAAGGACGCGGCAGGCTGCTGCCTGCGGGCTGCACCAGTCCGCCGGAAGCGAACCCTTGGATGCCCGCCAGCGCGCGACCAGCCAGCGCCTGAGCCGGAGCGGACAGGTTGTTGATCGCCTCGAAGAAGCCAGCGCCGTAGCGAGCCACGGCATTCCTGTTCACGACGAACTCACCCGGGGTCAGCATCGCCGGAACGGTGTCGGACTTCGAGAGTCCACCGCGCCGGTAGAACTCGCCCTGGTTCTGCTCCATGTAGTCGATCAGCTCGCGCTCCAGGTCTTTGCCCCAGAGCAGCGGCTGGGCCATTGCCTGACGCCAAGTCTGCTTGATGCGCTCCAGGTTCTGGCGTTCGTTGCCGGTGAGCGTCTTGCGGTCGATGAAGCCCTCCAGCGCGCGCCGATCCTCCTGCGCCTGCTTGCCGTAGCTCTCCATCGTTTTCCAGCGCATGTCGAGGCTGACCGACGCGCCGTAGTTCCACTCCAGCCAGCGCGTGTACTCGTCCATGCCCTGCAGGCCGAGGTCGATCATCTTCAAGGCCTCGACCGCCTCGCGGTTGCGTTTCGGCATGCTGGGCTTGCCGTTCGGATCGGTGCCGGTGGAGCCGGTGCTGCCCAACGAGGCGACGCGTCCGCCGACCGCGAAATGGGCGACGCCATTGGCCAGACGCGCCAGCGCGCCGCTGCCGTACTTGCGCACCGCCGCCTTGCGGATGACGAAGGCACCGGCCTCCAGGGTGCGCGGAACGGTGTCGTGGTGGCCGGAGCCGGGAACCGTGCCGCCGGCCATCCGGGGAAAGGCCGGAGCCACCGCGCCGCCGTCGGCGAAGCGCCTGACACCACCACTCGCGCCGCCACCGACCAGACCGCCGGTGGCATTCGTTTCCACCTTCGTTACGTAGATCGTGTGCGTGCTCGAGGTGTTGGCCCCGTTCAGGCTCATGATTTCGGCGCGGGCCGCATCGGCATTGGTGCTGACCTGATGCCGCGACTCAGTCTGGATGCGATCCAGCGCCTTGATCATTCCCTCGACGTTGGTGATCGCCGCCTGCGCCTTCTCGGTCGCCACCTTCAGTTCGAGCTGCGAGTTCTGGTCGGCGTAGGTCTTGAGCCTGGCCAGCGCGTCCTTCGCCTTGGACACGTCGGCATCCACCGGCAGGGTCTTGCCTTCCTTGAGCAGTTGCTCGTACTGCTGCAGCTTCTTCTCGGCCTCCTGCAGATCGGCCTGGATCTTGAGCAGCACCTCCTTCTCGGCGAGCGCCTTGTCCAGATCGGCGATGGCCTTGTCGAAGCGCGCGGTGTCGGCGTCGATGGTGACCTTCAGGCCGTCCTTCAGCTTGGCGGTGATCTGGTCGATTTGCGACTCGGTCTGCGCGAGCGTGCGGCTGATTTCCTCGCGCGCCGAGAGTGCAGACTGCGCCGCCGTCTGGTGGGCCTTGGCCTCGGCGTCCAGCGTCTTGTTCAAAATCTCCTCCGACTCGCGGATGCGCTGGATGGCCTGATTGACGCCATCCTTGCCCTGCGCGATCTGCGCGTCGGCGTCCTTGGCCTTCTGGGCCAGTTCGGCGCGCAACTGGTCGGCCTGCCGCATCAGGGCTTCGGCCTGCGCGTACTCCTGCTTGCGGTAGGCCTCGCGCGACTGGGCCTCCAGTTGGGTGACCTGCGACACCGCCTGCTCGGACTGCTTGCGGGCGTCTTCACCGCGCTTGGCCTCGCTGGTTTGGCTGCTCGCCACCTGCGCGGCCAGATCCATCGCCTTCTGCGCGAGTTGCCGGGCCTGCTCGAACTCGCCATTGGCCAGCGCCTCGCGCGCCTTCTCCTGGTACTCGGCGATCTGGCGCTTGCGGTCCTCGGTCGCTTCGAATTCCGTCATGCCCTGACGGCGGATGTCGCGGACGCGCTCCTCCGTCGTCATCGAGAGCTGGCGCTTTTCTTCCTCGATGCGCTTGATCTCGGCCAGATGCCGGTTGGCTTCGGCGTTGAGCGCCTCGATGTGCTGACGGTACTCGGCCAACGCCTGCGTCATCGTCTGGCGCTTGGTGGCCAGGATTTCGTTCTCGACACGGGTGACGTTGGCCGCGCGTTCGGCTTCGGTCTGCCCGTCGCGGCGCGCCGCTTCGATCTTGGCCCGGGACTCGTCGTCGATCAGCTTCAACGCGTCCGTCGTGGCCTGCCGCCGCAGCGTGGTCTGCTGGGTCAGCGCATCGGTCAGCAGTTGCGTCGACTTGGTGATCAGCGCCGCTTCGGACTGCTTGGAGAGTTCCAGCGCGCTCTTCTCCTGCTCGTAGCGCGCCTTCACGGCTTCGACCTGCCGCTGCAGGTTGGCCTCGACGATGGAGGTCAGCCCCTTGTACGCCTCGGCCATCTTCGCGGTCGCGTCGTTGACCGTCTGATTCGCCTTGCCGACGGCTTGTTCGACTTCGCCGAGGCGGGACTTCAGTTTCTCCAGCGCCGCGTGCACCGCTTCGATGCCGCGTCCCACCGCTTCCTGTGTGCCCTGGCGCACCGCCTCCAGCCGCTTGGCGATCTCCTCAGCGGCGGTTGCGGCGGTGTTCATCGCGCCCTTGGCGGCATCGGCCCCCTTGGAGGCGTCGGCGTACATCTCGGCGAAGATGCGGTTCATCTCCGCGAGCCGGGCCTGACGCCGCTTGACGGCCTCGGCGATGGTGTCGGAGGTGAAGATGGCGGCGAACACTTCCCAGTGGAAGCGAAGCTGCTCGATGCTCTTCATCAGCACTTCGACCATGAAGATGCCCGCCTTGCGGACGATCTCGAACTTCTCCGACAGCCACGTCCCGATCTCCCAGCCGACGAGGAAGGCTCCGAGCACGGCAAACGCCGTCTTGAGCACACCCACGCTGGCCACGGCGGCGGACACCGACAGATTCGCGGTCGCCCACGCGGCAGAGGTGGCGCTGGCCGCTGCGACAGCTGCCGCCCCGGCGGTCTGCCAAGCAGTGATCAGCGCCGGGATGAGGCGGTAGATCAACACCGCGAGCCCGACCTCGGCGATGCGCTTCAACCACTGCATCACCGTGTCGAGGTTCTGCGCCAGCCACGTCAGCGCTTCGGCCAGCTTCTTGGTGAAGCCGGTCGATTCGTCGAGCTTGTTGATCCATTGCCCGAAGGCGTTCTTCAGGCGCTCGAACGACTGGCTGACGGTCTGCGGCAGTTGGGCGTACTCGCTGGCCAGCTTGTCCTTCTGCGAGAGCAGCGCATTGACCACCACGTCGGCGGTGAGCCGTCCTTCCTCGGCCAGCTTGCGCAGCCGCCCGATGGGCACGTTCAGGCCATCCGCCAGTGCCTGCGCCAAGCGGGGACTGTTCTCGACGACGGAGTTGAATTCCTCGCCGCGCAGCACGCCGGAAGCGAGCGCCTGCCCGAACTGGAGCAAGGCGGAACGCGATTCCTCGGCGGACGCTCCCGACAGGCGCAGCGCCTGCGAGATGCTCTCAGTGATCGTGAGCGCGTCCTTTTGCTCGCCGCCGAGCATCCGCACCGCCTGCTGCAGCTTGCCGTACAGCGTGGCGGTCTCCTGGATCGGCACGCCGATACGCTGGGCGATGTCGAACAGTTCCTTCTGCGCGACCGCGTACTCGCGCTGGCCAGCGGTCGCCAGCTTCAGGCGCGCGGACATCATGTTCCAGGCGTCGGCGATCTGGACGATCTCCTGCACCTTGCCCGCCGCCCAGTTGATCGACAGGAAGGCCAGCAACTGCGTCTTGGCCGTCGCCACCTGATCGCCGAAGGCCGACATACCGGCCTTGACCTCGGCCATCCCGGCGGCCGCCTTCTCACCGGCGCTCTTGGCGGTGGCCGAGAGCTCGCCGAGGCTGCGCTCGGCGGACGTGATGGCGCGCTTGAGCCCCTCGTCGGCCCCTTCGAGTGCGACGAGGACGGAAATTCGGTTCGCCATGATTCAGTCCACCGTCCGGATCTGCTTCTCGATGGCCGCCGACAAGCGCGGGATGCGGCCCGCGACCAGACGCTCTACATCGAGGCGCTTACGGAGCACGACCTTGGGCACCAGCACGGCAATCGGGATGTCCGCGCCGCGCTTGAGGCGCTTGATGCCCTCGGCCTTGCGATAGCGGCGCTTGAAGCCCGCAAGCGGCCGGTCGTGTTCCTTGATGTTCTCGGCCATCAGGACGATGTTCCCCTTTGCGTTCTTGATGAAATAGGCATTGCCGCCGCGCATCAGCTCGGCGATCTGGGCCTTGAAGCGTTTCCTGCCAACCCGCCCGTGCAGCGGGATCAGCATCCGACCGGCGATCAAGCCGCCGCGCTCGTGCATCCCCGACCACGGAATTCGAGAACCCACGTACAGCGCGGGCAGGCGGTTCGGGTCCTTGTCCAGCACCTTGGCGGTGAAGCCCTTGAGGAAGGATTTCTTGACCACCGCCATCTGGCCCGCGACGTGGCCGCGAACGTCCTGCTTGAGCTCGGTCGCCTCGCTCGCAATCGCCCGCGCCACCGCCTTCTTGACCTTGTCGCGGAACTCGCCGCCCCAACGGCGCAGTTGCGCCTGCGCAGCCTTGCTATCGATGCGGACGGAGATGCGCATGGTCGGTGAGCCGGTCGAGGGTCTGGTCAAGGTGGCGGCCATCGCCGCGCGTGCCAATCGCGATGAGCGACAGCAGCCGCGCATCGCGGGCCGCGTCGCTGCGTGCTGTGGCGGCCACGAAGCCGCGCACCTGCGCCAGGGTGTAGTCGAGGATGTCGGGCAGGCGGTGCCCGTGCTCGATCAGGTGCTGGACAGCGTCGTACCAGCCGCCGCTTTCAGTACCGGCGGTACGTTCGCTGCCGTGAACAGGCCGTCGAGCTTGGGGATCACCGTCCGGGCAAAAAAATCGGCGTTCACCTCGATCACCTTGGCCGCCAGCAGGATCGCCTCGTCGGCGGCCAGCTCGTCGACCCACGCGCGGGGTTTGCCGACCGCGATGGCGATGGCCGACAGCAGGTCGTCGCCGCGCTCGCCGAACAGCGCCAGCCAGTCGATCTCGCTGGCCGTGAGCTGCTGCATCACCGGTGAGATCGCGCGCAGGAAGGCGGGCATCTGCCCGACCTTCAGCGGCTTGATGGCCAGCGCCTCACCGTCGATGATGAGTTCGACCGACTGCGGAATCAGGGCTTCCAGATCACTCATGGTGGCCTCCATCAGAGCTGCACGATGCGGCCGAACTGACCGAGCACGGCGTCATAGGGCTTGGTGGTGTCGGCCAGCAGCGAGCCTTCCAGCTCGAACTTGTTGTATTCGTCCGAGATGAAGGAGATCTCCTTCAGCGGATCGAAGGCCACGCGATAGAGCTCGACCAGAACCTTGGCGTTGCCCTGCGCGGTGTTGATGCCTTCCAGCCGCAGATAACGCTCGGGCAGCGCCTGCGTGAAGATGCCGATCTCGGTGGCGACGCCGTAGGCATAGCTGGCCTTGAACGGCGCGGTGAAGCCGGTGGTATCCAGAAACTGGAGGGCACCGAAGTCGGTGTCGGCGGTGTAGTTCGTGCCCAGGGCCAGGGTGGCAGGTGTGCCCGCCGAATCCACCACGACGAGGGACGACACCTTGGGATGAGCGAGGAAGTAGCGGTCGCCCGGGACCGGCGTCGCACCACCCACCGGTTCGGCGGTGACCGTGCCCGGCGTGCCAACGACGTGGTTGCCGTAGAGGGCCAGCGCCAAGTTTTCCTTGGTGAACTCCTCGATGGTGAGATTCACGGTGGCGGACTTCTGCTTGACCATCCGGTGATCGAGCGAGCGCTGGCCGGTCTGGCTCTCGTAGTGCTCCAGCACGTCGGTCTTGAGGGAGAGCTTCAGCTCGGCGACGTTGCCGGGCGAGCGCACTTCGATGGGAAGGCCGTCGATGTCGCGCTTGCCGAGGAAGACGCGGCCTTGAAAACTGGCGTAGGTGCTCATTGCTTGGGTTCCTTGCGTTGGAAGGGTTTCGGTTCAGGGGTGGTATCGCGGGCGGTCGCAGGGGCGGCGGGTTCCGGCGTGGCGATGCCGTGCGCGATCAGCCAGTCGGCTGATGTCGCGTCGACATCGATCCGGTCACCGGGCCCGCAGGGTTTGCCCGCGTGGGTGTGCGGGCGTGTCAGAACGAGTCGGGTCATGGGTGTCATCCAAGGGTTGAAAGGTCGTTGGCCAGCGTCCGGTACGTGATGCGGTAGCGCGCCGGGAGCGCCACCGCCACCGCGTCGGCGTCCTCCACCTCCCACTCGCATTCCTGCTCACGAATACCGAGCGCCAAGCCGCCGAGATTCCCGTCGGCCATCAAGGCGGCGTGGGCGGCAGTGAGCAGCCGGTCGGCTTCGGTTTCGGGGATGGCAGGAGGAACGGCCCGGGCCAGCGCCACGACGCGGACGGTCAGTTCGCGCGTGACGCGGTCGTTGGCACGTTCGGTGATGGACTCGGATTCGGGGAACAGCGCCAGCGCGGGGCATTGCTCCCGGCTGATGGCCACCGTGGGCGAACGGTGCAGCGTGGCCCCGAGTGCCTCTGCATGCGGACGGACAGCCGCCAGCGCCGCGAGCAGGATCTGTTCGCGGATCGAGTTGCCTGCCATCTCGCTACAGCCGGGTGAGCTTGGCGCGGATCTCGGAGCCGTCGCCCACGGCCAGGATGTCACGCACCAGGAAGGTCACGCCATCGATCTCGACGGGCTCGCGCTGTGCGAGCCCAACGAAGACGGACGCGGGATAGGTCATCACGTACTCGGTGCTGAGGGTCAGGCCGTCGAGCACCGTGTCGTCCGGTGCGTCGAAGCCGACCGAGTGGTGCTGCGGTGGCGAGCCGTCCGAAGGACGCCAGACGCATTCCTTGAGGAGCCCGGCGTTGGCGGCCGCCTCGTAGATCTGATCGACGAGGTTCATCACGCCACCGTCAGCTTGACCAGCACGCCGGGGCGATGGCACATCGGCAGCGGGTTGGACTGCGTGTGCAGATCGGTGCCGCGGTCGAACTTGCGCGGTTCCTGCTTGGCGTACAGCGGCTGGCCGACCGTGTTGACGGTCTCGTTGAAATCCGCCGGCGCGAAGTAGGTGCCGAAGGTGTCGATGGTGCCCAGCGGGAAAGCGTGGGCTTCGCCGGCGGCGATGAAGCGGCGCGGGGTGCCACTGGCATCGGTGGCCTGGCCCCGGTACTCCTCGAAGGTGATGCCGCCGTAGGTGAAGCCGCGCCGCACGTCGTTGATGAGGATGGCCCCGTTCTGCCAGTTCTCGAACGCCTTCTCGACCTTGGCGTGACCGGTGAGCGCGGCGAAGAACTCCGGCGAGCACAGGCAATGGACGCCGTTCATGAACTCGCCTTTGAGGTTCTCCTCGATGGTCGCGAGCACCGTGGTGCATTTGGCTTTGACGTTGGTGCCCGCCGTGCCCAGCTCGAAGGCTACCGTTTGCTGCGTGATCTCGAAGGCGTCGAACAGGTCGTAAAGCGTGGAGCCGTCAGCGTCGAGGATCACGCCTTTGAGCGCGCCCATGCGCAGGTGCTCCAGCGTGATCGCATGTTTGTTGCGCATCGTCTCCAGATGGCGTGCGATCACGCCTGCGACCGTCTCGGTTTCGGTTTCCGAACCGAAGGCGCGGATGCCTTGCACTTCCTCGGGCAGCACCACATCGTCGTGCGGGATGTGCGGCACGACGAACGAACGCAGCTTGCGCTTGCCGCGCACGCCGACCGTGCCGGGCGAACCCGGCGGCAGCGTGGGCAGCAGGTTGAGCACGCCGTTCATTTCCTCGACGACGATCTGGCGCTGACGCACCGGCTTCGCCGGCATCAGGTTCAGTTCTTCCAGACGCCCGTAGCGGTTGGGCAGGATGTTGATGGCAGCGGTCAGCGCGGCCATCGAGAACGCGGGATTGCTGAAGGGGTTGTTCATGGTCAGGCTCCTTGACGGACGAGCACGCCCAGCGCCTTCAGTTGCGCGATGGCGGCGAGTTTTTCGGCATTGGTGATGGCGTCGGGCCAGGCGAGTGCGTGGTGGGCGACGATGGCGTGGCGCGCGACGACGAGGCCGTCATCGCGGTCGATCAAGGTGGCGTCGCAGGCTTGCAGCAACACGCCTGCGGCGACCTGCGTGCCGTCCTCGGCGGATGGGTCGATCTGCTTGTACTTGCCAGTGGCAGTGACGATGCCGACGACCGTGCCCAGCGGCAGGTTCTGGCCGGAAGCGACCGAGACGCGGTCGCGCGAGTAGAGGTTGGGCGCTTCGTACTTGAGCAGGTCGCCCAGATTCAGCGGTTCGGCGAGAACGGACATTTCAGAACTCCTTCTTGGTGGACTGCGCCGCGATCTGCTTGGCGGCGTCGATCAGCGGGTTGCTGGCCGCAGGGCGCGCGGCATCGGGTGCGATGCGGCTGGTGATTTCGGGACTGGCTTCGGCCTGCGCCGCGAGCAGTTGGCTGCGCACTTTCGCGGGCGAGTCGTTGGCTTCGAGGAAGCCCGCGATAAGGTCGGTGCGCCCGGCCAAGGTGCAGGTCTGGGCGATTTCGACGGCGTCGGCCACGGTCATTGCCGTGGTGGTGGCCGATTGAGAAGGACTGCCAGCAGGATCAGCAAGAGGCCGATCAGCAGCAGCGGGGTCGGTTCGATCATTCATGGAAGACTCCATCTGGTGGTTGCGAAGAAAGCCCGCTTGGCTGGCCGGAGCCACCTGAGTCGGGAGAGGGGAAAGCGATTGCGTGAGCTGGGCGAGCGCGTCGTCGAAGCCGCCGACCGCATCGGCCAGACCGGCGGCGACGGCGTTCGAGCCGAAGAACAGGCCCGCTTCGGTGGCGCGAACGGCGTCCGCGTCGAGACCGCGATGGCGCGCGACCGTCTCGACGAACAGGTCGTAGACGCGATCCACCTCGGCCTTGAGGACGGCGAGGGCCTCGTCGGAGATCGGCTCATGCGGGTTGAGATCGTTCTTGCGCTCGCCCGCGAATACGGCGGTGTAGCGAACGCCGTCTTTGGCGTCCTTGACGGACTGATCGACGTGCATGGCGATGACGCCAATCGAACCGACGCCGCCGGTGCGCGCGACGAACACGCGGGTGGCGGCGGACGCCAGCGCGTAGGCCGCCGAGAACGCCATGTCGTTGGCCACGGCCCAGACGGGCTTCACCTGCGACGCCGCGCGGATGCGGTCGGCCAGATCGAACACGCCGCCCGACTCGCCACCCGGTGAATCGATGTCGAGCAGGATCGCAGCGACCTCGGGGCTGGCCAGCGCGGCGTCCAGTTGCGCGGCGATGCCGGTGTAGCTGGCGAGGCCCGATTCGGCCTCGAGCCCCGAGGTTCGGCGCACCAGCGTGCCGTGGATCGGGACGACGGCGACCTTGCCGCTGACCGGCGTCGGCGCGCGCGCCGCTGGCGTGTAGCCCGCGGGCGCGGCGAGATCGACGAGGCCGATGCGTGCGCCGAGCACGGAGAGGATGACGTCGAGTTTCGGGCGATGGATCGCCAGCGGCACGCCAAACAGGCGCGCCGCCAGATGAGGCAGCACGGTCATGGGAATCCTTCTGGAAGAACGGTCAGGCGATGGAATCGCCGCCGGTGGCGTCGGGCGTGACGGCGTTGCGGTTGGGTTCCGCGCTGCCTCCGTCCTTCGACGTATGGCGCGGGTCGGAATCGAAGATCAGGCCGAGGTCGTCGGCGCGCTGGTTGTCGGCGGCGATCTCGCGGTCGACGTCTTCGGCGTCGTAGCCGTTGGCCGAGATGGCTTCCGAGCGGCTCATCAGGCCCGCGCGGATGGCGAGCAACATCGCCTTGAACTCCTTCTCGGGATCGACCCACTGCCAGCCCTGCGGAATCCACTTCACTTGCAGGTACTGGCGGCGACGCGCCGGCCCACCACGCGCGAAGCCCGGCGCATCGAGCGCACCGGCGAGCACGGCCTGCTTCATCCACGCTGCCCACACTGGGCGGCACATCTGATGCACCAGCACGCCGTGCTGCACCATCTCGCAGCGACGCCGGAACTCCAGCATCCCGGCACGGATGGACGAGTAGTTCACGCCGGTCAGGTCGCCGGTCAATTGCTCGTAGGTGATGCCGATGGCGGCGGCGACCGCGCGGAACTGCGTGCGCAGGAACTCGGAGTACGAGCCGCCGACGTCCGCCGGGTCGGAGAACTTGATGTCCTCGCCCGGCTCCAGGATTTGCAGCGTGCCCGGCTCCAACCCGGCGAGCGCGATGCCGTCGCCATCGGCGGCGCCTTCGCCCATCAGGTTGTCCTCGGGGTTCTGGCGCGTGACGAAGCCCGCGAACATCGCGGCGGTCTTCTTGCGCACCAGCTCGGCGTCGTCGTACTGATCGAGCTCGTTGAGCTTGACCAGCGCCCGCGACAACCACGGCTCGCCCCGGATCTGACCGGGACGCAGCAAGCGGAACAGGTGGATGATTTCCTTCGCATCGATGCGCACCGTGTCCATGCCGCCCTGGCCCGACATCGGAGCCAAGCGACCGTCTTCGGGGTGCGAGCGGTACAGGTGGTAGGCGACGCGCCGCCCCAGGCTGTCGAACTCGATGCCGGAGCGCACGACGTTGCCCGATGGCAAATCGGTGTTCAGATTGATGGGCAGGTGCTCGGGCTCCAGCAACTGGAGCTGCAGCGGCACGACCAGCCCGTCTTCCGGGCGGCGCGGCCGCAATCGGATCAGGCATTCACCGCCTTCGAGCATCGCGCGGCAGGCCAGCGCCTGGAGACCGTAGAAGTCGGTCTGTCCGGCGGCGTCGGCTTCCTCCGTCCAATCACGCCACAGCGCCTGCACATCGGTCTTGAAGCGCTCGTCGCTTGCCAAGCTCTGAGGCTTGATGCCGGTGCCGACCGCGTTGGCTACGAAGGCTTCGATTCCAGCCTGCGCCCAGGCATTGCGGCGGACGAGGTCACGGCTCTTGCCGCGCAACTCCGCGTTGGTTGCCAGCATCGCCGCGACCGCACCCGGGTTGCCGGGCATCCACGCCAGCGAGCGGCGGCCACGACCTGCCGCCTCGTGGATGGGCGGCTGACCGAAGATGCTCCGAATCTTGGAATACCAGGCCATCAGAACCCCTTCGAGGTCGTGACCCGGATCTGGCGCGGCGCGCCCGGCAACAGGCCGGTTTCGGCCGCCTGCTGCAGCAGTCCGCGCCTGACCTCGCGGATCGCGGCCATCAGTTCATCGACCGAGCGGTACTCGACCGTCTTGTCGGCAAAGGAGACGCGGCGTTCGCCCTTGGCGAGCGCACTCTCCAACGCCTGGAGTTGGGCTTCTGTGTAGGCCATCAGCGGTACACCACGAGATTGATTTCGGAGGAGTCGTCGAAGGACGCCTGTGCGGTCGCACAGGAGACGTCGACGTACTGCGCCGTCTTGAGATCGGAGCTGGCGCGCACGATGGCCACGCGCTGCGTGCCGCTGTTGGTGCTGCTGCGGGCGAGCGCCGTCCAGCAGTAGTTCGCGTCCGGCATCGCCACGGCGAAATGCACGCGGTAGCGGCCTGCCGCCGTGCGCACCACGCTGGCAACGTTGTGCGCGCTGGCGATCACGACCTGACCATTGACGTAGCCGAAGCTGACCCACACCCGAGCGAGGCCCGGATGCGTTGCATCGATCTTGGCCTTGACTTCGATGCCGATGCGCGCCGCCAGAGCAGCGATGCTGGACGCCAGACTCATCAGGCCAGCGCCCCGTCGAAGATCACGACGAAGTCGGTGTCGGTGTTGCCGACATCGGCGGCAGCCACCGCACCGATGTTGGTGCGGGCCTGCAGCTGCTCGGCCACCGTCAGGGTCTGCGCCGCGTCGAAGCGCAAGCGCAGATTGACTGCGGCCAGGAGCGCGTCCAGTCCGCTGGTGCCGTTCTGCAGCAGCTGCTGGATCTCGACCAGGGTGTCGTAGGCGGCGTCCGCTCCACCGAGGATGTCGGCCTTGAGCGCATCGAGCAGCGACACGACCTTGTTCGACGAGTAGGTGGTAGAGGTTTCGATCTGGTTGTCGTCGATGGCCGTCGCGGACAGGACCGCCGCCTTCAACTCGTTGATCGCCGCGACCAGACTCGATTTGTCGGTGGTGGACAGGCTGGCGAGATTGCCTGCCGTCGCCCGGACGTCGTTGAACTCTTGGGCGACCCGGATGACCAGGCTCTCGATGCGCGTGGCAAGACTCATGAAAACTCCTCGATGTGTCAGGGCAGCCAGCGGGATCAGCGAAGCCATCGGCTTCGGATGACGCGTCGGCGTGATGGGGTTGCAGAAACAGAGAGGCCACCGCGTTGGGTGGCCTCGTCTGGGTCAAATGTTTGAATCGGGGGCGGCTCATCCGGTGGCCGCTCCATCCCGAGTTGGCGCTCCAGTTCCCGCCAGTGCCGCTCCTCGAAGCGATCCAGGCCCGCGCTTGACGCGGCCGCGCGGGCGTACACGTAGCAGTCGAGCGCTTCATTGCGCTCTCGCATCTTTTGCCACTCGCGCACCGGGAAGCCGTTGCGGTCGCGGCGGGTGATCAGTTGCTCGGCGCAGAGCTGCTGGATGAACTCCGCATCGATTTTGGGCAGGTGGACGAAGCCGGTCGGATAGACCGTGGTCACGCCGTCCTCGCTGACGTCCGCGCTCTTGCGCAGGTTGTTGTAGAACTCCAGCTTGGCGATGCCGACCGCCACCGTGAACACCTTGATGCCCCGGCGCAGCTTCTTGCCGCCCTGCGAGACATCGATGGCCGTCGGCGTGCCGATCAGGGCCGCGCCGCGCGGCACACCCTTGACCGCCATCACGCGCGAATCGCGGCAGGCACGCACGAAGGCGTAGGCCTCCTGCGTCGCAAAGCCGGTGTCCAGCGCGAAGCGGGCCAGCGGCATCGCAGCGCCCGAGGCGTGCGTCCAGTTCTCCGCAATCAACTCGGCGAGGCGCTTCCACACCGCGTCGCGGGCGGTCTCGCCCATCAGCACGCGGTGCTCGACCAACCAGGACTCCTTGCCGCGCCCAAAGGCCCAGATCGACGCCTCGATGCGATCCTTCTGCACGTCGGCCGCGCCCACCAGGAGCAGTCCTCCCTGCGGCACGGTGCCGATGCGGTAGTCCTCGCGGCGCTCGACCAGCCGTTGCCAGTCGGGCGCTTCGCCTTCCTCGACCCACGTCTCGCCGAGCTCAGTGTTCTTGAAGGTCTTGATGGCCGCCGCCGATCCCGACTCCTTGTTGACGGCGCTCTCCCAAGCTGCCGCGATGTCGCGCCAACTGCGCCAGCCAACCGGGCTGTACAGCGACGACAGATGGAAGCCTGCCGTCTTGCCCGAGCCGTCACTGATCATCGCGCGCCATTCACCGTGCTCCAGCATCCAGGTCTTGTGATGCTCGGCAATCGGCTCGTCGCACGACTCGCAGACGTAGGCCGCCGTGTCCGGCAGTCCCTTCTCCCAGCGCAGTTGCTCGAAGCGCAGCCACTGGCGGTGGGAGCAATGCGGGCATGGCACGAAGTAGCGCCGCTGGTCGCTGGCGTCGTACTCGCGCTCGATGGCGCTCGCGCCCGAGATCGTCGGCGTCGACACGATGAAGATCTTGCGGCGCGCGAAGGTGCGGGTGCGCGCCTCGGCCAGCGAGATCGCATCGCCTTCGCCCTCGACGTCCAGCGGATAGCCATCCACCTCATCGAGGAACAGGTAGCGCACCGGCATCGAGCGCAGACCCACGGCGCTGTTGGCTCCAGTCATCACGAGCACGCCGCCCCGGAACTCCTTGGCGAGGATCGTGTTGCCCGAGTCGCGCGAACGCGCCGGCGCGATCAGTTCCGCCAGCGCCGCCGACTCCTCGATCAGCGGGTCGATCCGCTGCTTGGAGTTGCGCTTGGCCATCTCCACCGTCGGCCAGACCGCCATCATCGGGCCCGGCGCGTGGTGGATTACGTAGCCGATCCAGTTCGATCCCATCTCGGTCGCGCCGAGCTGCGCAGCCTTCATGAACACCACGCGTTCGACCGGCGAGGTCGGCGACAGGCAGTCCATGATCGCCTTCAGGTACGGCGTGCGGCTGGTGCGCCAGCGTCCCGGCTCGGCGGACGCCTTGGAGGACAGCATCCGATGCCGATCCGACCATTCGGACACCGTGAGCAGAGGATCGGGCGTCAGCCCTTCGCGCCACGCGCGCTCGATCTCGGCTGCGCCTTCATAGTCCATGTCCATCGTCAATCCACCCGGGGGCGCATCTCGCCCAGTTCCTGCAGGTGCTCACGCACCGCCGCCTCCAGGGCGATGTGCATCGTGTGCGGATCGACACCGAGCTTGGCCGCCATCTGCGCCGAGATGCGCGCGGGCCAGTTCAACCACGCATCGCGCTCGGCTCGCGCCAGCTTGAAGACGTGGGCGATGGCCTGGTTGCGGTCGACCAGCTCGCCCTTGAGGCGCGCCAGCCGCACCTTGTTCGTCTGCGCCTTGACCACCTCGTTGACAGTGCGCGCTTGCAGCAGCGACGCACCGCCGGTGGGCAAGGCGGCCTGACCGTCGCCCACAGGCGCGGCGGCGGCGGTTTCCGGCGGCACGGCGGCCTTGACGGCACGGGCGCGCGTGCCGGTGCGCGGCGCTTCGGTGTTGCGCGCCCACTCGGCGTCGGCGCGCTGCGGGTCAAGGGTTCCGTCCACCTCCGGCGTAATGCGCCCGGCGGCGATGGCCTTGCGCACTGCCGCGTCGGAAACGCCACGGTGACGCGCGTAGGCGCGAATCGAGATTCCCATCGGCACCTTCAATCATGTGTTCGTCCTTCGTCGAGAAAGAGCTTGGCTTCCATCGGGAACAGCGCGTTCATCACGCCACGCCATCAACCACGTCGAAAGGACAAACGATGAACAACCCAGCCCCCGACACCCTTGCAGTCAAGCTCGCCGAAGCCGCAATGGCGGTCTTGGTGCGCGCCTGCCGCGACGAGGTCGCCTCCGCCAGCAATACCGAACTCGAAGCTGCATGCGCTTCGATGCGCACACGAGCCAAGTTGGTCGTCAATCAACTGCTGGACGACGCTCGGGACGCACCCTGGATCGCGGAAACCGCGTTCCATGCCGCAGCCCTTGAACTGGCCGAAGCGGGCATCTCATCGCTCCGCAGGCGTTGAAGCAGAAAGAGCTTGGCTTCACCGGCGAACAGCGCGTTCATCACGATCCCAATCAACCACTGCAAAGGAACTGACCATGAGCACCATCCAACTGACTCCGGCCCAGCACGCCATCCTCGCCAAGGCCATCCACTCCAGCGACGGCAAGATCGATTGGTTCCCCGACAACGTCAAAGGCGGCGCGCGCAAGAAAGTGCTGGAGAGCATGTTCAACCGCGCCCTCATCACGCCCGACGGCGAGGGCTGGCGCATTGCCGCCGAGGGTTACGACGCGCTGGGCATGCCGCGCCCCGGCGTCCAGCAGCCGACGCCCGAGTTCGATGCCGAACTGGAGCAGGACGTCGCTGCCGCCGAAGCCACGTGGAAGCAGGAGGCCAAGACCACGCCGCGCACCCGCGAGAACAGCAAGCAGGCCGAGGTCATCCGGATGCTCAAGCGCCCCGAGGGCGCGACCATCGGCCAGATCTGCGATACCACCGGCTGGCAGGCGCACACGGTGCGCGGCACCTTCGCCGGGGCCTTCAAGAAAAAACTCGGACTCGCCATCGTCTCGGACAAAGCCGAGGGCGGCGAGCGCGTGTATCGGATTGCGTGATCAGCGCTGGGGTGCAGGCCCTGCCTGCCCCCCACGAAAAATCCATCGCCACCACCCTTGAAAACGCTTGGCTTCCGAGGCGAACAGCGCGTTCATGCTGGTGTCGTGATTGACGACGCATCCCAAGGAGAAACAGCCCCATGAGCACCATGACCATCACCCTCGAACGCACCCCTCGCACTCTCCAAATCGGCGACAACGCCATCGAGGTCGAGGAGTTGAGCATCCGCCTGCCGTTCGCGCGCAAGCCTGCCGATCTTGGCGAAGTCGGCGGTCAGGGGCAGACCAAGATCTACATCACCGAGACCAAGGAACTGAGCCCGGCCGAGTTCGACGGCTTTGCCAGCAGCCTGTTGGTATCGCGCGATTGGCTACGCGGCAAAGGCGGCGGTGCGGGCGACGGCTATCTCTGCGTGGAGGTCAAGGCGCCGGGTCGCCCCTATCTGTACGTCGACCCGGAGGGCGGCGATTACGCCCGCTACGTGGCCCGCCTCGGGTAATCGAAAAGATCGAGAAAGAAGCCGGGAACAGCTTGGCTTCTCAATCGAACAGCGCGTTACTACGGGTGTCGCAACGATCAACCGCAAGGAGCCCACGATGAACAACACCAACCAGATCCCCGCCACCCGAAACGACGCCTGGGGCTTTTGGGGCACGATGAACGAGAACGCCACAGCAGCCTGGCCGACGGCGATGACCGCGATCTCGGATGCCACGCACCAGCCCCTCGACTCAGTCAGGGCCTTCCTCGACAGCCGGCACGGACGTCACTTCGCGGACGATGTCCTGAACCAGATGCACGCCGGTTGCGCCCTGACGGACGCGATCCACGCCGCCACCGAGCAGTGGATGGGCTGGAAGATCGGACGCCAGACCAGCAAAGACTACGGCATCCCGCGCGGCCTGCCTTACCTGACTGGCTTCGTGATTCACTGCGAGATCGTCGAAGAAGAACTCGCCGCCTGAGGAGAGCGACATGGCCGCAGCCACCACCAACCTGGCCATCGAAGCCAACTACGACGAGTTCGTCGCCGAATTGACCGCGCTCACCCGCAAGTACGGGGTGGCAATCCAGTCAGTCGGCGGCGTCATCCTTGCCGACCACGTCGACGAGTTCCGCAACGTCACTTACGTTGCCGATATCAGCAGCGGCGACCTCTACCCGAGTTTCCCCAAGTCCTGACAGATCGTCGAACGCCACCCCATCGGATTTGCGGGTGGCTTGTTGTCCGGTCCAGTCCTGCCAGCGGCGCACGATCACATCGACGTACTTCGGGTCGAGCTCGATCAGCCGCGCCAGCCGTCCCGATTTCTCGGCGGCGATCAGCGTCGTGCCGGAGCCGCCGAAGGGATCGAGCACCATGTTGCCGGGGCGGCTCGAATTTCGGATCGCGCGCTCGACCAACTCCACCGGTTTCATCGTCGGGTGCAGGTCGTTCTTCTGTGGCTTCTTGATGCTCCACACGTCGCCCTGATCGCGGTCGCCGCACCAGTGGCGTTGTGCGCCCTCCGGCCACCCATACAAAATCGGCTCGTACTGCCGCTGGTAGTCGGCGCGGCCCAGAGTGAAGGTGTTCTTGGCCCAGATGATGAACGTCGACCACTTGCCACCGGCAGCGCGAAAGGCGGCCTGCAACACATCCAGTTCGCTGGACGACATCGCCACGTAGATGCCACCCCGGCAATGCGCGATGGTCGGCGTCAGCGCCGCCAGCAGAAAGTCGTAGAAGCCATCGCCCAGGTTGTCGTTCAGGATCGCGCGATCCTTGCCGCGCATCTTGTCCTTCGCGCTGTTGGCGTAGTTCACGTTGTAGGGCGGATCGGTGAACACCATGTCCACCGGCTCGCCGTCGAGCAAGGTGCGATAGCTGGCGGCCACGGTGGCGTCGCCGCACAGCAGTCGATGACCGCCGAGTAGCCAGACGTCGCCCGGGCGCGAGACCGGCGTCTCAGAGACCTCGGGCACGGCATCGTCATCGGTTTCGCCTTCGCCATCCGGTTCATCGCCCGCCAGCAATTCGGCCAACGCATCGGCGTCGAAGCCGGTCAGATCGAGGTCGAAGCCTTCGTCCTGCAAGGCTTCCAGCTCGATGCGCAGCAGTTCGTCGTCCCACCCGGCGTTCTCGGCGATGCGGTTGTCCGCGATCACCAGCGCGCGGCGCTGCGTCGGCGTTAGATGGTCGAGCACGACCACCGGCACCATCTCCAGGCCGAGTTTCCGAGCGGCGGCGAGCCGCCCATGACCGGCGACGATCACGCCGTCGCTGCCAGCGAGGATGGGGTTGGTGAAGCCGAACTCGGCGATGCTCGCGGCGATCTGCGCCACCTGCGCGTCGCTGTGTGTGCGCGCATTGCGTGCATAGGGCACGAGCTTGGCGGTCGGCCATCGTTCGATCTTGTCGGCGAGCCACGAGAGCGTCATGCCACAACCTCCTCGGTACGCTCGCCCTCGACCTCGTCGAAGGTCTGACCCGTGGCCAGCAGCGTGACCGCCACCGCCGGGTGGTTCTGCCGGAAGCGCCGGATGGCGACATCGACGTACTCCGGCGCGATCTCGACCGAGCGGCAGACGCGCCCGGTTCGCTGCGCGGCCAGCATCGTGCTGCCGCTGCCGCAGAACGGCTCGAACACTAGATCGCCCGTGGCGCTGAACGCCTCGATGATGAACTGCGGCAGTGCGACCGGGAACACGGCGGGATGGTCGATGCCGTCGCCGATCTTGCCCTTGTGGCGCATCACGCGGATCACCGAATCGGGGATGCGCATGTCCTGCGTCGGCTGGCCCGAGTGCGTCCAGCCGTTGACCTCGCCGTCCTTGCCGCGCATCGCCGTGGACGAGCCATCGGCGCGCAGGTGCGTTTCCTGTCCGGCGAACTTGCACGGCACGATCTTGTTGGGCTTGCGGCTGGCGCGGTTGAAATGGAACACGAACTCGAAGCTGGGCGCGAAGCGACCCTGCCAGTCGCCGGGCATCCCCGGCCCCTGATCCCAGACATACCAGCCGAAGCGCCGCCAGCCCTTCGTCCGCATCCAGCCGAGCCACGCCTCCCAATACGGGACGAACTCGTTGTCGCGGTGGATCAGGCCGAGGTTGATCAGCACCTGGCCGTCGCCCGCCATCGGCAACTGAGCGAACACGCCGCGCATCAGCGCGTCCCAATCGGCGATGCCGCCGGTGGTGTAGTCGCGCTGGTTGCCGTAGGGCGGCGAGGTGAAGCACAGCGCCGCTTGCTCGCCTGCCATCAGTGCGGCGACCACTTCGGCGTCGGCGGCGTCGCCACAGATCAGGCGATGCGCACCGATGGCCCAGACGTCGCCCGCGCGGGATACCGGCATAGCCGGAGTGTCGGGAACGTCGTCGGCGTCATCCGCCGCTTCGTCGTCCTGCGCGTCGCCGCCCGATTCCTCTGCGGCTGCTAGTAGATCTTGCAGCTCGGCGTCCTCGAAGCCGGTGAGCGCCAGCTCGTAACCGGCGTCGGACAGCTCGGCCAGCTCCAGCGCCAGCATTTCCTCGTCCCAGCCCGCGTCCAACGCCAGCCGGTTGTCGGCAATGACATAGGCGCGCTTCTGCGCCGCGCTCAGGTGTGCCAGTTCGATCACCGGCACTTCGGCCAAGCCGAGCTTGCGTGCGGCGGCCAGACGCCCGTGGCCCGCGATGATGCCGCTGCCGCCGTCGACCAGGATCGGGTTCGTCCAGCCGTACTCGACGATGCTGGCCGCGATCTTGGCGATCTGCGCCTCGGTGTGCGTGCGCGGGTTGCGGGCGTAGGGGATCAGCGTCTCGACCTTGCGGTACTCGACGTTCAAAAGATTCAAGGGTGTGGGTTCCGCAAAAACGAAACCCGCCGACGGACCGTGCCGTGGGCGGGTTGGAGTGTGAAGTGCGAACTGGACGGGGTGCGAACCTGCGAACCGTGCGAACCTCGGTTCGCACTCTGACGCTAGAAAAGCGCCGCGCTCGCGCCCCCCGCATTGCGATTCGGGAAGGAAGGACCCCTTTTGCCTCGGGCCGCTCGCCGCGCCGTCACCGCTGTCCAGAAGATAGCTGAAATACTACCCCCGACCGGGCTGATTTGTTGCGGGGTCAAAAACCGCTCACTGCCGCCGATGCCCGCGCATTGCCGACCACCTGCGCCAAATCACGCCAAATCCCTACGCAGTGACGACGCCATTGAGCTGGTCGGCGACCGTCTGCAAGGCGCGCTGCCAGCGCCGCCAGGCCGTCGTGCGGTCGCAGGCGAAGCGGATGGTGATGTCGCGCCAGCCGTATCGCTTGGCGCGCATCCACACGAGGTGGCGCTGCTCGACCTCCAACCACTGCACCCACTTCATCGTCTCCAGCATCCGGTCGATGGCGTCCGGCGTCGGAGGGAACGGTCGGTACACGTGCTCGTCGGCGGCGAAGGCCTCCCACTCCTTGCGCACGATGATCGGCCAGGTGTTGAAGTAGCCCTGCACACGCACGGGAGGCAGGCGTCGTCCCGTGCTGGCCGCTTCCTCGAAGCGCGCGGCCACGTCGTCGATTGTCCAGTTGCGATGGTCAGCCATGACGTGCGCCTCCTTGTCCGTAGAGACGTTCGCCGATGCGACGGATGAACTCCCGCTCGATGAAGTCGAGGCGTTCGTCGGCGGCGTTGACGACGAGGATGTGCTGGTCGCGCCAGCCACGTTGCTTCATCGCCTCGAGGTCGGTGGAGTCGGGCTGGAGGCGGCCCAAGGGGCAGCGATAGGTGGGCGTCGGAGTCTTCATCTCACGCCTCCCGTTCGAGATCGTGCTGTGCGATGGCCCAATGCAGCAGCGCCAGCGCGTCGGCTTCGTTGTCGTCGCCGGGCGTGTGGCCGCGCGCGCTCATGGCCGCGATCACCTCGTCCTTGCCCGCGTTGCCCTTGCCGGTGGCGTGCTTCTTGATCGTGCCGACCGGCACGCCCTGGTAGGGAATCTGGTGGTGCTCGCACCACGCGGTGAGCGTGGCGAGGAAGCCGCCATAGGCGTGCGCCGCATCGGTCGAGACGTGGCGGCGCACCTCCTCGAAGTGCAGCGCGTCGATTCCGCCGGTCACGGCCTTCAGCTCCGTGAGCCAACGCTTGAAACGCAAGAAGCGCATCCCGCCGCCTTCGAAGCGTTGCGGCCGGAAGCTCTCGCTGCCGCTGGTGATGTTGCCGTCGCTGCCGCGCAGCGCCCAGCCGGTGGTGGCGCCCAAGTCGAGGGCGAGGATGGTCGTGATCATGGTTGCAGTCCTTGTTCGGTGCGGACTGACGGATCAGACGGATCACATCGAAACTCCCCATGAGGTGCGTGTGCGCGCACGCGCGCGTAGGAGTTACGACGTAGTCCGTCAAATCCGTCAGTCGGGTGTGTCGGCATGGCGGTCAGTTATCGGCATAAGGGGTGTAAGCGGCCGTGGGCGGATGCTTGAGGCCCACGCCACGGAAGCCGCGCAGGCCCGCCGTGTTGCGCCACTTCTCGACGCCACGGGTGATGAGCAGATCGGAGAACCGCTTCTGCGAGCCGATGAACTCGCCGGCGGAGTCGGCCCACTGCTTCCAGTCGTTGAACAGTTCGGCGGTCAGCGACTTCGCGTTGGCCTCGCGCACGCAGCGTTCGTCGAGCCAGCGGCCCAGCGCGTCCTCGGCCTCGAAATACTCCTCGGTCGCTTCGAGCACCTGTTGCGGCGGATCGAGCCGGCCCAGACGCTGCCAGTCGAGACAGCCCTGAACCGCCCATGCCAAGATGCCGTCGCGCTCTGCCAAGAGCTTCTGCTGGAGATGCTTGTCGCGGCGCTCAGGCGGCACGGTGATCGTGAACGGGATCAGATGCAGCCGCCGCTTCATCGCTTCGTCGATGTTGCGGATGGCGGGCTTGTGGTTGCCCGCCACGACCAGCTTGAACTGCGGGAAGAACTCGAAGAAGTCCTGCCGCATGAAGCGCGCGGAGATCTTGTCGCCGCCGGTGAGGTTCTTGACCTTCGATTCCGCCCAGCGCCGCCCTTGCTCCGTCTCGATGGCGGATACGAAGCGCGCGCCGCGCAGGCCCGCCATGTCGGTCGGGTGACGGTCGGTGCGCGTCTCCATGAAGGTGTCCATCGGCGCGTTGGTTGCGTAATCGCCGAGGATCGTGGCCAGCGTGTTGACGAACACTGACTTGCCGTTCGCGCCCGTGCCGTACAGGAAGAACAGCGCGTGCTCCTGCGTCGAGCCGGTGAGCGTGTAGCCCGCCATCCGTTGCAGGTAGGCTTGCAGCTCGGCGTCGCCGCCGGTGATCTCGACGAGGAACTGCCGCCAGATCGGGCAGTCGCCACCCGGCGTGGCCGTGGTGATCTTGGTCATCCGGTCGGCGCGGTCGTGCGCACGCTGCCGGCCGGTCTTGAGATCGACCACGCCGCCGGGCGTGTTGAGCAGCCACGGATCGGCGTCCCATTCGGCGGTGGTGGCCGCGTGCCTGCGATCCGCACGCGCCAGCCGCTCTACGCCGCCGACCGTGCCCGAGCTGGCCAGCTTGGCGGCGATCTTCGGGTTGTCGGCGTGGACGGCTGCGTGACGGCAGACGCTGCGGATCAGGTCGGTGGCCGCGAGCGTGTCCTCGGTGCGCCAGCGATGCCCATCCCACACCAGCCAGCGGCCCCACGCGGCGACGTAGCGCCAGTCGCGGTGGTAGCGCCGGGTGAAGGCCAGCGCCAGCGCGTCCTCCGTGCCCCACACCGATTCGTCGGTGCTGACGACCGGCTCGGCGTCGTCGGCGACGTCGTGCATCTGGAGACGCGGGCCGTGGGTGAGGAAGGCCGCGACGTCGAAGCCTTCCGCCACGGCGTCCGCCGCGTCCCAGCCGTCCGTCGCTTCCTCGGGCGGATACAGGACGTGGCAGGTCTTCGCGCCCGCCGACAGGATGGCCTGTGCCGCTTGCGTCGCGTACTCCCAACCCGGCTTGTCGCGGTCGGGCCAGATCAGCACGGCCTTGCCCGCCAGCGGCGACCAGTCGGTTTTCTCGACCGGCGCGTTCGCACCGTGCATCGCCGTGGTGGCGACGATGCCTGCGTCGATCAGCGCCTGCGCGCATTTCTCGCCCTCGACCAGCACCACCAGCGATGCGCTGGTCATTCCCGGCTGGTTGTAGAGCGGGCGCGGATCGGGCGGAGCCATCTTGCGACGGCGCGCGTCCCACGGGCGGAACTCCTTCTTGCGGCCGGGCGGGTCGTAGCGGTAGACGACTGCGATCAGCTTGCCGAAAGCGTCGAGGTAGTCCCACTTCGCGGTGGCCGGGCCGAGGTCGTCGACGGGCGCTTCCTTCTTCGATTTGCGCGCCGGTGTCGCCGGAGCGCGTCCGAGCAATTCGGTCGCCGCGTCGAGCACGCGCGGGAAATCGGCGTGGGCATCGATGCCGAGGTGCGCGGCGATCAGCGTGAAGATGTCGCCGCCGTCGCCCGTGGCTCGATCCGTCCACAAGCCCGCCTTGTCGCCGTCGAGCACGATCTCCAGGCTGTCGCCCGGGCTGCCGAGTACGTCGCCGGTGAGGAACTTGCCGCCGCGCTTTCTGCCTGCGGGGAACAGCGCGGCCAGCACTGAATCCAGCCGCACGAGCAGTTCGGCGCGGATCGCTTCGCGCTCGGCGTCGAGGTCACGAGGAGCAGGGGGTTGCGTGTCGTTGAAATCAAGCATCCGCAGCCTCCTCGCCGGAGGACTGCTGCGCGATGATCCAGGCTTCCAGTTCGTTGGGCTTGAAGCGAACGAGCTTGCCGACGCGGTAGTGCGGAATGCGGCGTGCCTTTCGTTCCTTGGCCTGCGAGAGCCAGTACGACGGCAGGTTGAACATCAGCGCGGCCTGGCGCACGTCGATCAGTTGCTCGCCGAGCACCTGATTCAAGGGTGTGTTGTTCATGTCGGCGTCCTCCAGCAGCGGTCCTGCCACGCGCACATGCGGCATTCGAAATGGGTGGGATCGTTGAAACCGCGGGGCAGCAGTTCGCCGGCCTCGGTCGCGGTGATGACCTTGATCGCGCGGTCGGTCATGCGCTGTGCGAGCGCGGCGTCGAAGGGCACCAACTCGACGTAGATCTCCATCGAGTCGGCGTTGATCGCGGTGAACAGCGCCGGGTGTTCATGCAGTTGCAGGTGAGCCTGATACAGCGCGACCTGCGCCGCGTACACCGGCTTGGCGACCGCGAGGCCTTTCGATTCCAGCTCGCGCCAGGACTTCGCACCGAGACACTTGTTCTCCCAGAGCGCGGGGTAGCGGAAGCCCTCCGGCCCGCCGATGATCACGCCATCGACGTGTCCGCGCAGCCGACCCTGCGCGTCGGAGAAGCCGAACTGCTCACCGTCGGACTTGCGCGTGCGCAGGTCGAAGCCCGCATCGCGTAGCCACGCGACCATGCAGTCCTCCATGACGTGGCCGCGCTCGAAGATCCGCAGCATCCGGCCTTCGGTGTCTCGCCCGTGATCGACCGGAGCCTTGGCGTACTCGAACTGCAAGGCGCGCTCGCAGGCCACGCCCAGACGCGATGCGCCGAGATAGTCGCGCGCGGGCTGCTGCGCGCGGACGCGCTGCATGCCGAGATCGACCAGTGCCGTGATTTGGCCGGACAGGCTGGACGAGGAGTTGAAGTCCATCATGGCTTCGCCTCCCAGAACTTGTCGTCCTCCAGATCGGCGAAGGGATTGGCCATCGGGTCCGGCGTCGGAGCCATACCGCGCACGGGCGGGAACTTGGTCGCCTCGTGGTGCTCGACCATCGCCTCCGTGTAGCAGGTGACGATGGCGTCGATGACGGAGAGCGCCTCGGCCTCCGCGTAGTCGCCCAGGGGCTTGCCGAAGCCGATCTCGCCCGCTGCCTCGCCGAAGGCCTTCAGGCACTTCTTCATCGCGGCCAGTTCGACATCAGACGGATCGATCATGGCGACCTCCGTCTTGCCGATGCGGCCTTCCTTCACGCGCATCCAGTTGCCGTAGAGCATGTGGAAGGCGTCCTGACAGCGGCGCGAGCAGAACACCCAGTCCAGCACGTAGCGGCGCGGATCGGCGGTCTTGAACCGGCCA
Organism: Rhodanobacteraceae bacterium; assembly: GCA_021325475.1. GTDB lineage: Bacteria > Pseudomonadota > Gammaproteobacteria > Xanthomonadales > Rhodanobacteraceae > Rudaea. The sequence goes on from JAJPHA010000126.1 coordinate 33,943, forward strand.
TCGGTGTGGCCGTAGCCGCGCGCCTGTCGTTTGCAGACCCAGCATTTCATCGGCCTCCCTCATTGCGCCCAAGCGGGCTTGCCGGTCACCGGCGCGCGCTGCGGCGCGGCGGGTGCGGCATACGGGGCCGATGCGCTCACGGTGGCCGGAGCGCCCGAGGTGCCGCCGCCGGTCTTGGCCTTGGGCGGCACGCCCATGAGCTTGGCGTACTCGGGGTGGTCGGGTTCGACCGCGAGCTTGACGACGTTGCGATCCAGACCCTTGGCGTCCTTCTCGACGTCCACGCGGGCGAGGAACTCGATGCCATCCAGCTCGTGGAAGCCCTGGATGCGGCGCGCGGCGGCGGCTTGCGGACTGTTGTCCTGCGGATGGACGTTGCGCGCGCTGTTGAGCGCGGCGCGGATGAAGCTGCGTCCCATCTGGCCCCAGGTCGGGCCCTTCTTCGAGTGCAGGCCGATGTTCGACCACATCTTGCGTTTGGCATGCTCACCGCCGGTGACGACGAACTCGGCGGCGAGATAGATCGCGCCGGTCTCGAAGGATTCGGTGGCGTAGCCGCCGCCCCAGCCTTGTGCCGGATCGTCGTGACCACCGGGCTTGATGGTCATGCGCACCGGCACCAGCGTGCCCTTGGGGATGAGGTCGAAGCCCTGTTGCTGTTCGGCGTCGTTGAAGTCGTTCCAGTTGCTGGTCATAGCGATTACTCCTGAGATTCGTGGGATGCGGGAATGGCGGAATGGGCGGCGCTGGAAGGCACGGCTGCGCCCGCGCACTTGGCGATCAGTGCGCTCAAGTCCGGCGGTTCGAGCAGGTCGAGACGACCGCTGCGGTCTTTGGCCGGGAAGCCGTAGGGATTGACGGTGTGGGTGACGAAGGCGCGGTAGGCGCTGCCGTCCTCGGCCTTGATCTCGGCCAGCGTCACGACCTCGTCGACGATGCCGGGCAGTTCGAGGCTGGTCTTGCTGCCCTCGAT
>JAJPHA010000062.1 GCA_021325475.1 Rhodanobacteraceae bacterium
GCGCCGCCGGAGCGCAGGAACCGGAGTTTACTGGTAGTAAATGAGGATTCCGAGCACCGCCGGCGCGTGAGCCGTCGAGCGCAGCAGATTTTGAGATAGGTTCTAGCCAGGCGATCCGCACGAGGTTGGCTTTACAATGACGACCCGCACGTACCGGAGTGTTCGATGGGCTATCCGCTGACCCGCCTGCGGCGCATGCGGCGCGACACGTTCAGCCGCGCGCTGATGCGCGAGACCACGCTCACGCCCGCGGACCTGATCCTGCCGGTATTCGTGTGCGAGGGTCACGTCGTGCGGCAGCCGGTGCCGTCCATGCCCGGCGTCGAGCGCTTGTCGATCGACCAGTTGCTGGTGCTCGCCGAGCAGGCCCAGGCGCTCGGCATCCCCGCGCTTGCCCTGTTCCCGGTCACGCCGGATGCGGCGAAGACGGCGGATGCGCGCGAGGCCTGGAACCCCGACGGTCTGGCGCAGCGCGCGGTGCGCGCGCTCAAGACCGCGCTGCCCGAACTCGGCGTGATCACCGACGTCGCGCTCGATCCGTTCACCACCCACGGCCAGGACGGCCTGATCGACGACACCGGCTACGTCGTCAACGACGCCACCGTGGAGGCGCTGGTCAAGCAGGCGCTGTCGCACGCCGAGGCCGGCGCCGACGTGGTCGCGCCCTCGGACATGATGGACGGGCGCGTCGGCGCGATCCGCCAGGCGCTGGAAAGCCACGGCCACGTGCACACCCGCATCCTCGCCTACGCGGCGAAATACGCCTCCGGCTTCTACGGGCCGTTCCGCGATGCGGTCGGTTCGGCGGCGAATCTGGGAAAAAGCAACAAGTATACCTACCAGATGGACCCGGCCAATTCCGACGAGGCGCTGCGCGAGGTCGCGCTCGATCTCGCCGAGGGCGCGGACATGGTGATGGTCAAGCCGGCGTTGCCGTATCTCGACGTGCTGCGCCGGGTGAAGCGGCGCTTCGGCGCGCCGACGTTCGCCTACCAGGTCAGTGGCGAATACGCGATGCTCAAGGCGGCGGCATTGAACGGCTGGCTGGACGAACGCAGCTGCGTGCTCGAGGCGCTGACCGCGATCAAGCGCGCCGGCGCCGATGCGATCCTGACCTACTTCGCGCTGGCGGCGGCGCAGTGGCTGCGCGAGACGCCGCGATGAGCGGGCCGGAGTTCGCCGTCTTCGGCCACCCGATCGCGCATTCGCTGTCGCCACGCATCCACGCGCGCTTCGCCGCCGAGTGCGGCATCGCGCTCCGCTATGTCGCGATCGACGCGCCGCCGGAGACCTTCGCCGACCGGCTCGCCGAATTCGCCGCCGCCGGCGGCCGCGGCGCGAACGTGACCCTGCCGCTGAAGCCGCTGGCGGTGCCGTTGTGCGCGGACCTCACCGACTTCGCCCGGCGCGTCGGCGCGGTCAACACGCTGACGCGCCGGCTCGACGGTCACTGGCGCGGCGACAACACCGACGGCGTCGGCCTGATCCGCGATCTGACCGAACGCCACCGCCTCGATCTGCGCGGCCGCCGCGCGCTGCTGCTCGGCGCCGGCGGCGCGGCCCGCGCCGCGGCGTTCGCGTTGCTCGATGCCGGCGTCGATGCGCTGGTCATCGTCAATCGCACGCCGGAGCGCGCCGATGCGCTGGCCGATGCGATCGGCGAGCCGATGCGCGTGCACACGCGCTACTGGGACGACCTGCCGAGCCTCGGCCGATTCGAGCTGATCGTCGATGCCACCTCCGCCGGACACGGTGGCGCGGCCGTGCGTCTGCCGTTCGCCCTCGTCGCGCCGCGCGCGCTGTGCTATCACCTGTCCTACGGTCCGGCGGCGGTCGCGTTTCTCGCCTGGGCGCGGGCGGCGAATGCGGCGCAGGTGCTGGACGGTCTCGGCATGTTGCTCGAGCAGGCGGCCGAATCCTTCGCGATCTGGCACGGCGTGCGGCCGCAGACCGACGCCTTGTACGCGGCGCTGCGCGCCGAGCTGCCGCTGCGCGCGACGGATTGATCGCCGCGCCTTACGAGAATCTCTGAACAAACGGAGGATGCCGCCTTGGCTCTTTGCGCCCCCTTGAGTCAAGGGGGCGATCAAATCCTTGCTGTGCAAGAGGTTGATGGGGGTCGTGGCGGTGCGGCGCCGCAGCCGGAGACAGGAACCTGGGGATTTGTTCAGACGTTCCTCAGAGCGCCTGGCGCACCGTGCTCCGCGACGCCGCGGCGGCGAGGTATTCGTCCTTCAGCCGCACGTAGTGCTGCGCCGAATACTGCAATTGCTCGATTTCGCGCGCGCTCAGGCGCCGCACGCAGCGCGCGGGATTGCCGAGCCACAGCTCGCCGCTGCCGACGATCTTGCCCGGCGTGATCACCGCGCCGGCGCCGACCAGCGCGTGGCGGCACACGCGCGCGCCGTCGAGCACGGTGGCGTGCATGCCGATCAGGCAGGTGTCCTCGAGCGTGCAGGCGTGCAGGATCGCGCCGTGACCGACGGTGACGTCGGCGCCGATCACGAGCGGGAATCCGCCCGGCGTGTACGGTCCGTCGTGGGTCACGTGCAGCACCGCGCCGTCCTGGATGTTGGCGCGCGCGCCGATGCGGACGAAATGCACGTCGCCGCGCGCGACCGCGCCCGGCCACAGTGAGGCATCGTCGCCGATCTCGACATCGCCGATCACGATCGCCGCCGGATCGACGTACACGCGCGCGCCGAGGCGCGGCAACTGCTGGCGGTACGGACGGAGATTCATGGCGCCGGATGGAACGACGCCGCCATCCTACCACCCCGGCGCGGGACCTCGCGCTACACTGGCGGCGTTCCCCCGCCGAGGCGCACGCGCATGGACCTGCCCGCATCGACTCCGCACGATCTCGCCGCGTGGCTCGCGCGCCTGCGCGCCGCCCACCGCCGCCAGCCGCCCGACTACGCGCAGCGGATGGACGATCTCGCCCGCCTGCGCCGCGCGTTCCGGGCGCGGCTGGCCGAGTTCGCCGCGGCGATGGACGCGGACTTCGGCCGGCGCTCGCGGCACGAATCGCTGCTCAGCGACGGCATGACGGTGCTCAAGGAGATCGATCATCTGCGCGCGCACCTGCGCGCCTGGATGCGACCGCAACGCGCCGCCGCGGACTGGCTGTTCTTCCCGGCCCGCACCGAGGTGCGGATCCAGCCGCTCGGCGTGGTCGGCGTGATCGCGCCGTGGAACTATCCGGTCAGTCTGGCCTTGATGCCGCTCGCCGCGGCGATCGCCGCCGGCAATCACGTCATGCTCAAGCCGTCCGAACACACGCCGCGCACGGCCGAGTTGTTGCGCGCGCTGCTGGCCGAGGTGTTCCCGCCGGATCGCGTCGCCACCGTGCTCGGCGGGCCGGAGCTGGCGAGCGCGTTCGCGGCGCTGCCGTTCGATCATCTGTTCTTCACCGGCTCCACCGCGATCGGGCGCAAGGTGATGGCGGCGGCCGCACAGCACCTCGTGCCGGTGACGCTCGAGCTCGGCGGCAAATCGCCGGCGATCGTCGCGCCGGGCTATCCGCTCGCCACCGCGGTCGATCGCATCGCCGCCGGCAAGTTCCTCAATGCCGGCCAGACCTGCATCGCGCCGGACTACGTGCTGCTGCCGTCCGCGGCGATCGCGCCGTTCGTGGCCGGGATGAAAAAGTATATTTCGCAGCGCTACGGCGATGTCGTCGCCAGCCCCGACTACACCAGCATCGTCAACGCCGGCCAGTACGCCCGCCTCGCCGCGTATCTCGACCAGGCGCGCGCCGCCGGCGCCGAGGTGATCGAACTCGCCGCGGGCGATCCGGGCCGGCGCATCCTGCCGCCGACGCTGGTGCTCGGCGCACGCGAGGATCTCGCACTGATGCAGGAGGAGATCTTCGGACCGATCCTGCCGCTGGTGGTGGCGGACTCGGTGGAGGCGGCGATCGACTACGTCGCCGCGCGGCCGCGGCCGCTCGCGTTGTATCACTTCGATCACGACCGGGCACGCACCGAGCGCGTGCTCCGCGGCATTGTGGCGGGCGGGGTGAGCGTCAACGACACGGTGCTGCACTTCGCCCAGTCCGAGCTGCCGTTCGGCGGCGTCGGCCCGTCCGGCATGGGCCAGTACCACGGTCGCGAGGGCTTTCTCACCTTCAGCAAGCAGCAGCCGGTGCTGTATCAGGCGCGCTGGACGACGATGAAACTGCTGCGCCCGCCGTACCGACGACTGGCGGATCGGCTGGTCCGGTTCCTCACCCGCTGAACGCGGCCAGGGCAGGCGCCGGCGCCGCGTTCAGCGCGGCGTCGCGCTCGCGTAGAACCGGGCGAGGTCGGCGCGGAACTGCCTGGCGGCTTCGAGATTCAGATACACCATGTGCCCCGACGGGTAATAGCTGAGCGTGAGGTTGCCGCGCAGCTTGGGGTCGATCTCCATGTGCGCCAGATCGTACTCGGTGGCGAAGAACGGCGTGGCCAGGTCGAAGTAGCCGTTCGCCGCGAGCACCTTGAGATGCGGATTGGTGCGCATCGCCTCGCTGAGATCGGGCACCGTGATCGGCAGCGGTACCGGCCACATCTGGCCGCGCAGCGCGTGCTTCCAGTCCCACTCGCGGATCGCCGCCGCGGCGGTTACCCGGTAGGCCATCTCGCTTGGATAATTGAGCTCGCGGGTGAGGTAATCGTTGAACGCGGCGGTGAACGCGCCGCGGATCGCGGTGTCGGCGGGATCCGTCTCCGGCGCCTCGCCGGCGGCGTCGCTGTCGATGCCCTCGAAGCGGCCGTCGTAGCGGCCGAGCGTGCGCCGCTCGCCGCGCAGCAGTTCCTTGCGGAAGCGCGGCTGGCTGACGCGCAGGTTGGCCTCCTTGAGGTAGGTGGTCGACAGGCCGGTGTAGCGCGACAGCCGTTCGGCGATGGCGTCGCGCTCGGCCGCGCTCAGGTCCTGGCCCTTGGCCAGCGCCACGGCGTATTCGCCGCGCGCGAAATCGCGCACCTCGGTCAGGAACGGCTCCAGCGTCGCCGGCGGATTGGCGAGCTTGTGGTGGTACCAGGCGATCGCGGCGTAGGAGGGCAGCAGGTTCACGTAGTCGTAGTCGAGCGCCGGCAGGCGCGAGCCGTAATTCAGGATCGACGACAGGAGCACCACGCCGTTGAGCGCGATGCCGTGCTCCTCGAGATACTTCGCCAGCCCCGCCGAGCGCGGCGTGCCGTAGGATTCGCCGAACAGGAACTTCGGCGAATTCCAGCGCCGGTTCACCGTGACGTAGCGCGCGACGAACCGGCCGAAGGCGTCGATGTCCTGGTCCGTGCCGAAGAAGCGCTTGTCGGGATTGTCGTCCTTGTCCGCGGCCTTGCCGTCCTTGTCGCTCTTCGGCAGGCCCCGCGAGAAGCCGGTGCCGACGGCGTCGACGAAGACGAGGTCGGTCACATCGAGCAGGCTGTCGGCGTTCGGCTCGAGGCGATACGGCGCGGGTGCGGTGGCCTCGGGGCTGGCCGTCACCACCCGCACCGGGCCGAACGAGCCCATGTGCAGCCAGATGCTGGAGGAGCCCGGCCCGCCGTTGTAGAGGAACGTCACCGGCCGCCGGGCCGCGTCGCCGGCCACGGTGTAGGCGACGTAGAACATGCTGGCGTCGGGGCGATCCTTGTCGTCGCGGATGATCAACGTGCCGGCGGTCGCCTTGTAGGCGATGCTGCGGCCGCCGACGGCGAGGCTGTGCGCCGTCGTGACCGCCTTCTCGGTCGGCGGCTCGTTGCGCTCGCCGGCCGGTTTGGCGGCGTCCGCCTTCTCCTCGTGGCGGGCCGGCTCCTCGCGTTCCGCGGCGA
>JAJPHA010000015.1 GCA_021325475.1 Rhodanobacteraceae bacterium
CCGTGCCACCCTCACCCGCCGCGCTGCACGCGTCGGCCTCTGCGGCCAGCGGGAGAGGCGGAATTGCCGCAGGCCAAGCGGGACGCGAGCGGAAACCCGCAGGATGCACCTTACGAACAGAACAAGACCACTGCGGTGCCACCCTCACCCGCCGCGCTGCGCGCGTCGGCCTCTGCGGCCAGCGGCAGAGGCAGCACGCTGAATCTCGGCGCCAATCAGACCCACGTAAGTAATCGCACGGATTTCGGAGCCCGCCGCCGCCGCGTAGCATGCCCTCCGTGCCAGCCGGGGAGCGCATCGTTCAGGGAACGAGGACCACAACAACGCGGCTTGGCCGATACGGGGACGATGGTTGGAGTATCGGGAGGCTGGTCATGATTCGCCTGTTTGCTCGCGCACTCGCGCTCTGTGTTCTCGGTTCGGTATCGCTGCTGCCCGCGGCGGCGCACGCCAGCGCCGTGCTGCACGCGCAACGGCTGACCGCGCCCGGCGCGGTCGGCGACGGCTTCCTGTATGAAAGCCCGGCGGTGCAGGGCGACTGGATCGCCGTGTTCGGCCGGCTGTCGGACAACGCCGGCGACGGCCGCGTATACGTTTTCCACCGGCAGGGCGGCGTCTGGGCGTTCTTCCAGGAGATCGTCCCACTCGATGGCGCCGGCAGCCACGACGCGCTGGCGTTCGCCGGCGACCGCCTGATCGTCGGCTCGCCGGGCGCCTACGATCCGCGCATGAACGGCGGCAGCGGCGCGGTATCGATCTATGCGCTGCAGAACGGTCAGTGGGTGCTGTCCGAGACCCTCTACAGCTACAACGGCTACATGGCCGGCAGCACCGATTTCGGCGCCGCGCTCGCGGTGGACGGATCGCTGCTGTACGTCGGCTTCCCCGGTTACGTGACGCCGTCGGGCCTGCGCGTGGGTGCGGTCGAGGTGTACGACACCTCGGTGTTCCCGACCAGCTACATCGACGCCATCGTTTCCCCCGAGGCGGTCGCCGAAGCCCGCTTCGGCAGCAGCGTCGCCGCCAGCCAGCACAACGTCGCCGTCGGCGCGAACAACCTCGGATTCGCCGGCATCGGCGCGTCGGTCGGCGCCATCTTCACCTACACCGAATTCGGCAATCGCTGGACCGAGGGTCCGATGCTGATGGCGCCGAATCCCTATGCGTTCGACCAATTCCCGGTCGCGCTCGCCGTCGGCGGCGGTCGCATCATCGCCGGCGACGCCAACCACAACAGCGCCAGCAAGGGCGGTCCGTGGGGTCTGGCGTTTTCCTATGCGCGCAGCGTCAACGGCTTCGCCTTCGAAGCCGGACTGAGCCCCGCCGACGGTTACCAGAACGACCGGTTCGGCGATGCGGTCGCATCCGCCGGCGAACTCGCCCTGATCGGCGCGCCCAACGGCGGTCCGGCCGGCCACGTGTACGCCTTCCGCGCGGTCGGCGGCGACTGGCAGAGCGTGTCCGAGTACGTCGTCGCCGATCTCGCCGACGGCGACGGTTTCGGCACCACCATGGCGAGCGACGGCGCCACCCTCGTCGTCGGCGCGAGCGAGGCCGGGCGCACACCGGCGAGCTCCGGCGCGATCTACGCGATCGACAACCTGCCGACGGACCAGATCTTCGCCGAAGGCTTGGAACCGTGATGGCCCTGCACGCCGACGCCAGCACGACCGGCTTCGATGCGGACGACGCCCATGCCGCCTGCCGCAGCCTCGTCGTGCTGCCTTCGTCCGGCGCCGCCGGCCGCGCCCCGGTCATGATCGAATCCTCGCCCACGCCGAATGTCGCCGCGCCCGGCGCAACGGAGGAGCTCGGCCGGCGGGTCGCCGAACTCGAACGCGAACTGGCCGAGGCGCGGCGCGCGCGCGACGAGCTCGCGCAGCGCAACCCGGTCACCGGCCTGCCGCGCTTCGAGTCGTTCGCCAGCCAGCTCGCCGCGGCGATCGCCGAAGCCGCGCTGGCCGGCACGCGGGTGATGGTGCTGTATCTCGACATCGACAATCTGCACCTGGTCAACGAGACCCGCGGCCACGCCGCCGGCGACCACGTCCTGCGCACCGTCGCCGAGCGGCTGGCGCCGCTGGTCGCCGGGCGCGGGTTCCTCGCCCACGCCGCGAGCGACGAGTTCGTGCTGGCGCTGCGCGACGACAGCGACGCCCACGATCAACTCGAAGTCGGCGAGCGCGTGCGCCGTTCCTTCGAGGAACCGATCGCGCTGCACGGCGAAAACCTGTTCGTCACCGGCAGCATCGGCGTGAGTTGTTTTCCCGATCACGGCGCCACCTCGCAGGAACTGCTGCGCGAGGCCGAGGCGGCGATGCAGCGCGCCAAGCGCAGCGGCCGCAACGCAGTGAGCGCGTTCACCAACGAACAGCGCCAGCAGATGGAAGAGCGCCTGCTGCTCGGCCTGCAACTGCGCGACGCGATCCGGCAGCAGCAATTCGTCGTGCAGTACCAGCCGCAGATCCGCGGCCAGGACTGGTTGATCTACGGCTTCGAGGCGCTGGTGCGCTGGCACAGTCCGCAGTTCGGCCTGCTGCCGCCGGGGCGCTTCCTGCCGATCGCCGAGGAACTGGGCCTGAGCGTGGACATCGGCAACTTCGTGCTGGAGAGCGTGTGCCGCCAGGCGCGTGCCTGGCGCGACGCCGGCATGGACGATTTCCTGATCTCGATCAACGTCTCGCCGGTGCAACTGCGCCGCCCGCAATTCGTCGACACGGTGCGCGCCGCGCTGGCGCGTCACCAGGTGCCGGCGCATTGCCTCGAACTCGAACTGACCGAGCAGGCGATGGCCGGCGACGTCGCCAGCGCGGCCGAGATCCTGCACGCGCTCAAGGCGCTCGGCGTGCGCCTGGCGATCGACGATTTCGGCGCCGGCTATTCCAGCCTGCGCCATCTGCGCCGCCTGCCGGTGGACCGCCTCAAGATCGACGGCGGCTTCGTGCGCGACATCTCCAGCGACGCCGGCGCCGCCGGCGTGTGCCGCGCCATCATCACGCTCGGCCATCAGCTCGGCATGCAGGTGCTGGCCGAAGGCGTCGAGACCGCCGCCGAGGTGGGCTATCTGCTGCGCAACGAATGCGACGCCTTCCAGGGCTTCTACTTCAGCGCGCCGGTCTCGGCCGAGCAGGCGCTGGAACTGCTGCGCCACCGCTATCTGGCGCAGGATCCGCTGCCGCGCCCGGCCGCCGCGCGCACGCTGCTGCTGCTCGACGACGAGGAGAACGTGCTGCGCGCGCTGACCCGCGCGCTGCGCCGCGACGGCTACCGCATCCTCACCGCCACCACCGCGCAGGACGCCTTCGAGCATCTGGCGCGCAACGAGGTGCAGGTGATCATCTCCGACCAGCGCATGCCCGAGCTCAGCGGCACCGAATTTCTCAGCCAGGTGAAAGCGATGTATCCTGACACGGTACGCATGGTGTTGAGCGGTTACAGCGACGTCACCGTCGTCACCGACGCGATCAACCGCGGCGCCATCTACAAGTTCCTCACCAAGCCTTGGAATGACGACGATTTGCGCCTGCAGATCCAGGACGCGTTCCGCATCGCGCGCCGCGGCGCGCGGGCGCAGGAGGTGCCGTCGTCATGAGCCTCGACGAGTGGCGCGCCGATGAACGAATCCCCGCGACCGGCCCGCGCGCGGAGGCGGACATGAACGCCGCGGCCGTGCTGCCCGACCTGCCGCCGGGCGCGCCGCGGCGCCTGCTGGAGCTGGTTGCCGAGCCGCTGTTCGTCGCCGATGCCGGCGGCCGCGTGGTGTGGCGCAACACCGCGGCGGACGAACTGGAACGCTGGCTGCGGCAGAACAATCCGACGCGCGAACTCGCCACCGAGCTCGCGCCTGCGCTCGCGCGCGCCGCACAGGCGCCGACGAGCGCGGAGGCCGGCGTGGTCGCGCTCACCCAGTTGTCCGGCGCCGCCCGCGCCTACCGGGTCTGCGCCGGCGCGCTCGGCGACGGCCTGTTCGCGCTGGCGCTGCACGCGGTGACGGACGCGCGCAACGGCGATGCCGACACGCGCGCGCACGTGGAGATCGAGAAGCAGCACGTCGAAGACGTGCAGCGCCAGTTGCTGCAGGCCGACCGCATGGCCTCGATCGGCCAGCTCGCCGCCGGCGTGGCGCACGAGATCAACAACCCGATCGGCTACATCCAGTCCAATCTCGACACGCTCAAGGACTACGTCGCCGGCCTGTTCCGGCTGATCGAGGCGCAGGAGCAGGTGCTGCGCAGCCTGCGTGCGTCGCGGCCGGAGCTGCTCGCGCCGGTCGACGCGGTGCGCGGGGAGATCGACTTCGACTTCCTCGCCAGCGATCTGCCGACCCTGCTCGCCGAGTCGCTGGAAGGCATCGCCCGGGTGCGCAAGATCATTCTCGACCTGCGCGACTTCTCGCGCGCCGGGCACACCGAGGAATGGACCCTCGCCGACATCCACGCCGGCATCGACAGCACCATCAACATCGTCTGGAACGAGCTCAAGTACAAGGTCGAGCTGATCAAGCAGTACGGCGAGCTGCCGCTGGTCGAATGCCTGCCCTCGCAGCTCAACCAGGTGTTCCTCAACATCCTGGTCAACGCCGGCCACGCCATCGAGGAGCGCGGCCAGATCGTCATCCACACCTATGCCAAGGGCGATCGGGTCTACATCGCCATCTCCGATACCGGCCGCGGCATACCGGAGGAACACGTCGGCCGCATCTTCGAGCCGTTCTTCACCACCAAGCCGATCGGCAAGGGCACCGGCTTGGGCCTGTCGATCTCCTATGGCATCATCCAGAAGCACGGCGGCGACATCGACGTGCGCAGCGAGGTCGGCGTGGGCACCACGTTCCTGATCTCGCTGCCGGTGCGCCAGCCCAGGCCGCAGCCCGGCGCGGCCGCCTGAGCCGCCGCCGGCGCGTAGCGCGCCGTCACGACGAGGTGATCGTTCGATGTATCGCATCCTGCTGGTGGACGACGAGCCCAACGTGCTCTCCGCCGTGCGGCGCGTGCTGGCCACACTCAAACCCGAAGAGCTCGACGGCGATCGCCCGGAGATCGAAACCTACACGTCCACCGAGGACGCGCTCAAGCGCGTCAGCACCATGCCGGTCGACCTGGTGATCTCCGACTATCGCATGCCGGGCATGAGCGGCGTGGAGTTCCTCGAGCAGGTGATCCAACGCCAGCCCGGGGTCGCGCGCCTGATCATGAGCGCATACGCCGACCTCGACGCCGTGATCGACGCGATCAACAAGGTGCAGGTGTTCCGCTTCATCAGCAAGCCGTGGCACGACTTCGAACTGAAGTCGGCGGTCACCCAGGCGCTCGCCACGCGCGCCTTGATCCTTGAGAACCAGCGCCTGGCCGACACCGTGCGCCGGCAGCGCAATCGCCTCAGCCGCCAGGAGGCGGAACTGCGCCGGCTGGAGGCCGAATCGCCCGGCATCACCCGCCTCAAGCGCGCCGCGGACGGCGGTATCCTGATCGAAGGCTTCGAGGACGAATAGCGCGCACGGCTGGCGGCGGGTGCGGATTCGGCGCATACTCTCGCCGACTCGTCCCTTTCTTCGCCGTTCCCTGCGACCCCTCCGAGCAACGGCGTTGCGACGGCTGGGTGCAGAGGAACATGAGCGCCGATCCCACACCATTCCCGCGTGAAGCGCAGGCGTATCTGCGCGCGATCTTCCAGTACTCGCCCGAATGCCTGAAGATCGTCGGCGCCGACGGCATCCTGCTCGACATGAATCCGGCGGGCTTGCGCATGCTCGAGGCGGACTCGGCCGCGCAGGTGCTGCAGCGGCCGATCCATCTGGTCGTCGCCGAGGAGGACCGCGCCGCGATGCAGGACCTGCACGACCGCGTCATGCGCGGCGCGGACGGCATGCTCGAATTCTCGATCGTCGGCCTGAAGGGCACGCGCCGCCGCCTGGAGACGCGCGCCACACCGCTGCGCGACGCCAGCGGCGCGATCATCGCCGTGCTCGGCATCACCCGCGACATCACCGACCGCAAACGCGCGGAGCAGGAAGCGCGCGAGGCGGCGCTGCGCCTGCGCGTGGCGGTGGAGGCTTCCAACATCGGCCTGTGGGACTGGGATCTCAACCGCAACGAGGTGCGCACGCTCAACATCTGGGGTCAGCTCGGCTACGCCGGCGGCGAAGTCGCGGACGGTTTCGACGCGTGGCGCGACCATCTCCACCCGGACGACCGCGAACGCGCGGTGTCCGAGGTGCGCGACTACCTCGCCCACCCGAACGGCGGCTACGAAGCCCAGTTCCGCATGCGCCACAAGGACGGCGGCTATCGCGACATCCTGGCGAAGGGCTCGCTGCTGCGCGACGAAGCCGGCGCCCCGGCGCGGCTGGTCGGCTCGCACGTGGATCTCACCGAACGCCGCGCCGCCGAGGAGCGCATCCGCGAATCCAACCGGCAACTGCGCGAGCTGTCGCGGCAACTCGCCGAGGCCCGCGAACGCGAACGGCGCCTGCTTTCCACCGAACTGCATGATCTGGTCGGCCAGAACCTGACCGCGCTCAGCATCGATCTCGGCCTGATCGAGGTGGAGCTGTCGGTCGAATCGCGCCGGCAGGTCGGCAACCGGCTGCGCGAGGCGCGCGCGCTGCTCGAATCCACCATCGCCGCGGTGCGCACCATGATCACCGACCTGCGCCCGGTGGTGCTGGACGAGTACGGCCTGCTGGCGGCGCTCAAGTCCCACGCCAAGGCCGTCGAACAGCGCAGCGGTCTCGCCGTCGCCGTGGTCGGCGACGAGGGCGGCGAGCGCTTGCCGGCGGACGTCGAGATCGCCCTGTTCCGCATCGCCCAGGAAGCCCTGACCAACATCGTCAAGCACGCGCGCGCGAGCCGCGCCTGGATCACGCTCGCCCGCGGCCATGGCGATGTGCGTCTGACCGTCGCCGACGACGGCGTCGGCTTCGATCCGGCCAACATCGTCTATCCGGACACGCAGTCGCATCTCGGCCTGCTGGCGATGCAGGAACGCACCGAGGCGTTCGGCGGCCGGCTCTCGATCGACTCGACTCCCGGCGGCGGCACGCGCGTCCACGTCAATCTGCCCGGCCACGCATGAGCATCCGCGTGTTGCTGGCCGACGATCACGGCGTGGTGCGCGACGGCCTGCGCGCCCTGCTCGAGGCGCAGAGCGACATCGTCGTGGTGGGTGCGGCCGACAACGGCCTCGATGCGGTCAACGAGGCGCTGACGCTCCTGCCCGACGTGGTGGTGATGGACATCCACATGCCGGGACTGAGCGGCGTGGACGCCTGCCGCCGCATCGCCGAACGCGCCCCGACGGTGAAGGTGCTGATGCTGTCGATGCACGGCAGCGCCGAACACGTCTACCACGCCTTGCAGGCCGGCGCGCACGGCTATCTGCTCAAGGAATCGGCGGCGGCCGAGGTGGCGAGCGCGGTGCGCGCGCTGCACGCGGGCCGCCGCTACTTCGGCGAGAAGATCCGTGCCATCGCCGTGCGCGATCTCGCCGCGGGCGGACGTCGCGCCAGCCCGCTGGAGAGCCTGAGCGCGCGCGAGCGCGAGATCCTGCAACTGCTGGTGCAAGGCAGCAGCAATGCGCAGATCGCCGCGCTGTTGTCGCTGTCGATCAAGACCGTGGAAACCTACCGCAGCCGCATGCTGCAGAAGCTCGGCATCGGCAACCTCGCCGAACTGGTGCGCTTCGGCCTCGAGCACGGCTTGACCTGACGCAACTTCACCGACACCCCGTCAAGCTTTCCTGACAGCATTCGCCGCGCGCTCGGCACATGCTGGCTGCGCTCGTTCCCTGAGCGTCACGCCCATGAACCCGGAGACGGATCCAGACGCCGACGGAGCCGATCCGCTGCTGGCGACCCGTTCCGATGCGTTCGCACGCATCGCGGGCTGGTTCACGCTCGCGGTCGGGACGCTGGTGCTCCTCGGCTGGATCGTCGGCAGCGAGCATCTGAAAGCCGCCGTGCCGGACATCCGCGGCATGAAGGTCAATGCCGCACTGGCGTTCCTGCTGGCCGGAATCTCGCTCGCCCTGCAGGTGCGATCGCGTCCGGGTTGGCCGCGCGCGATCGCGCGCGCCTGCGCGGTCGGCGTGCTGCTGATCGGCGCGCTCACCCTCGCCGAGTACGTGTTCGTCTGGCGATCCGGCATCGACGAATGGCTGTTCCGCGACCCGGCGAGCGCGCTGCCGGGCTGGGAGCCGGGACGGATGCCGGTGCTGAGCGCGCTCAATTTCGTGCTGCTCGGCGCATCGCTGCTGCTGCTCGACACGGCGCTGCGCCACCGCCTGTACCCGCCGCAATGGCTCGCCGTCGCCGTGGTGTTCCTGGCCTTGTTGCCGGCGCTCGGCTACACCTACGGCGCCCATCGCGAAACGGGCATCGAGAGCGGCTTCCTGATCGGCCTGCGTTCCGCGCTGGCGTTCCTGGTGCTCGCCATCGGCGTGCTGGCCGCGCGCGTCGAGGACAGCGGCCTCAAGCTCGCCATCCAGCGCGGCATTGGCGGCAAGATCGTGCGCCGCCTGCTGCCGGCGGCGTTCGCGCTGCCCATCGCCATCGGCAGCCTGCGTCTGCTCGGCGAGCAATCCGGCCTGTACGAGACGCGCTTCGGCGTCGCCATCGCCGCCTGGTCGAGCGTGGTGATCCTGGCCGCCATGATCTGGTGGTACGCGGCGACCCTGCAGCGCGAGGAAACCCTGCGTCGCGCCGAGGAGCAACGCTTCCGCAGCCTGCTCGAGGGCGCGCCCGATGCGATCCTGATCGTCGATCCGGCCGGCGTGATCCGCCTGGTCAACGCGCAGACCGAACGCGCCTTCGGCTATCCGCGCGCGGAACTGCTCGGCCAGAGCGTCGATCTGCTGGTGCCGGAGCCGGCGCGATCCGCGCATTCGGCGCGGCGCCAGGACTATCTGCACCACCCCACGGTGCGCGCCATGGGCCGGAACCACGACCTGGAGGCCCAGCGCAAGGACGGCTCGCGCTTCGCGGTGGAAATCAGCCTGAGTCCGATCCCGCGCGGCGAGGAAGTCTGGGCGATGGCCGCGATCCGCGACGTGAGCGAACGCAAACGGGCCGAGGCGGCGCTGCGCATCGCGGAGGGCCGCGCCCAGTCCACCCTGGACGCGCTGCGCTCGCCGATCTGCGTGGTCGACGCGCACGGGACCATCGTCGCCTGCAACCGCAACTGGCCCGAATTCGGCGCAGCCGACGGCGCGCGCTTGCAAGCGCTCGGCATCGGCGCCAACTATCTCGAGGTATGTCGCCGCGTTTTCGGCCCCGACGGCGAATCGGCCGAGGCACTCGCGGCCGGCATGCACGCGGTGCTCGCGCACGAGCGCGACGAGTTCGTGCTCGAATGTCCCTGCCACGCGCCGACGCCGCCGCGCTGGTTCCGGGTGCGCGTGACCCGCTACGCCGTCGACCACGCGCAATGGCTGGTGGTGGCGCACGAGGACATCACCACCCACCGCGTGCAGGAGCAGAAGATCCTGCGCCTGAATCGCGTCTACGCGGTGCTGAGCGGCATCAACGGCGTCATCGTCCGCGTGCAGGATCGCCAGCGCCTGTTCGATGACGCCTGCCGGATCGCCGTGGAGCACGGCGGTTTCGGCGTCGCCTGGATCGACGTGCTCGATCCCGCCGCGCGCGAAATCCGGCCGCAGGCGGAGGCCTGCGAGGACGCCGAACGCATCCTGCACCAGCGCCGTCCGCTGGCGCTGGACGACGTCGCCGCCCAGGGGTTCGTCGCGCGCGCCTTCGCCAGCGGCCGCTACCAGGTCTGCAACCGCCTGGAGGAGGTGTCGGAATTCCACACCGAGCGTCTGCGCGATGCCGTTGCCTGCGGCTACCGTTCATTCATCGCGCTCCCGCTCAAGCTCCAGTCCGCGACCGTCGCCACGCTGTCGCTGCTCAGCAAGGAAGCCGACTTCTTCGACGAAGCGGAGCTGCGCCTGCTCGAGGAGCTCGCCGCGGACATCTCGCTCGCGCTCGATCACATCGCCCAGCAGGAATTCATCGAACACGCCGCCTTGCACGACACCCTGACCGGCCTGCCGAACACGCGCCTGTTCATCGACCGGCTGCAGCAGCGGATCCAGCACGCCGCCGACGGCGACGGCGAGACCAAGCTCGCCGTGGCGATGTTCGACCTCGAGAATTTCACCTGGCTCAACGAGACCCACGGCCGCGCCTTCGGCGATCGTGTGCTGCGCGAGGTGGCGGAACGTCTGGTCGCCATGCTGCCGCCGGGATGCACCGGCGCGCGCGTCGGCGGCGACACCTTCGCCATCGGCGGCGACTGTCCGGGCGAGGCGGCCTCGGCGACGACCTGCCAGCAACTGCTGGCGCGCATCGGCGAGCCGCTGCTCGTCGACGGCCGCGAGATCCGCCTGTCCGCGCACGCCGGGATCGCCCTCTATCCACGCGACGCGGACAGCGCCGAGGCGCTGTTCGAGCGCGCCGAGGCAGCGCTGCGGCAGGCCAAGGCCACGCGCCAGCGCCTGGTCTACTTCGCCCCCGAAGCCAACGTGCTCCTGGCCGAGCGGCTGGCGCTCGAGGCGGACCTGCACGCCGCCCTGGAACATGGGCAGTTCGCGCTGGTCTTTCAGCCGAAGATCGACCTCGCGAGCGGCGAGGTGATCGGCGCCGAGGCACTGATCCGCTGGCGCCATCCGCGGCGCGGTCTGATCGCGCCGGCCGATTTCATCGGCATCGCCGAGGACAGCCGCCGGATCGTGGCGATCGGCGATTGGGTACTGCGCACGGTCTGCGCCCAGCAGGCCGCCTGGCTCGCCGCGGGTGTCGACGTGGTGCCGGTGATGATCAACGTCTCGCCGGTGCAGATCGCGCACGACGACGTGTTCGCGCGCGTGCAGCGCGCGCTCGCCGCGCACGGACTCGAGGCCCGGCACATCGAGCTCGAACTCACCGAATCCGCCGCGCTGCACGACTCGGACGCGACCCGCACCACGCTGGCCGCGCTGCGCAAACTCGGCGTGTGCCTGTCGCTGGACGATTTCGGCACCGGCTACGCCTCGCTCGAGCAGATCCGCCGCTTCCCGATCGACTACGTCAAGATCGACCGGCGCTTCGTCGCCAACGCCACGACGAGCGCGGAGAGCAGCGCGATCGTGATCATCGCCATGAGCCACGCCCTGCAACTGCGCGTGGTCGCCGAGGGCGTGGAGACCGAGGCGCAGCTCGCCTTCCTGCGCCGCCACGGCTGCGACGAGATGCAGGGCTTCTACTTCAGCCCGCCGCTGCCCGCGGCCGCGTTCGAGGCCATGCTGCGCAGCGGCGCGCGCGCCAGCTTGCCGGAACCGGAGCCGGAGGAGCGCGCCTCAGTGCTCATCGTCGATGACGAGGTCGGCGTGCGTTCGGCATTGAGCCGCGTGCTGCGCCGCGACGGCTATCGCATCCTCACCGCGCCGAGCGGCGAGGCGGCGCTCGAACTGCTCGCCATGCACCGCGTGCAACTGGTGATCGCCGATCAGCGCATGCCCGGCATGGGCGGCGCCGAGTTCCTCGACGCGGTCAAGCGCCTCCATCCCGATACCGTGCGCATCATTCTGTCCGGCTACACCGATCTCGCCTCGATCACCGAGGCGGTCAACCGCGGCGCGGTATACAAATTCCTGACCAAGCCGTGGGACGACGAGGAACTGCGCGAGCAGGTACGCGACGCGCTGCGCCACTACCGGCCGGCATCCGGCTGATCGAGTTCGCCGGCGCGCCGGCGTCGGCGCGGACTAGCGCGCCGCCAGCCAGTCGTGGATCGCCGCCGGCACTTCGCGCTGCGCGCGGCCGGAGACGTAGATGCCGATGTGGCCGCCCTTGAAGGCGAGTTCGGTGTAGTCCTGCGTACCGATGTGCTGCTGGAGCGGCCGCGACGCCGACGGCGGCACCAGATGATCCTGCTCGGCGAAGATGTTGAGCACCGGCATGGTGATGTTCCGGAGGTTCACCTCGCTCTCGCCGATGCGCAGCCCGCCGTTGACCAGCTTGTTGGCCTGGTAGAAATCCTTGATGAACTGGCGGAACGCCTCGCCGGCCTGGTCGGGACTGTCGAAAATCCACTTTTCCATGCGCAGGAAATTCTCGACTTCCTCCTTGTTGTCGAGGATGTCGACCAGGCCCACGTATTTCTGCTGGAACAGGCGCACCGGCTTGAGCGTCAGATAGCACCAGTTCATCAGGTCTGCCGGCACGTTGCCGAGAGTGTCGACGAACAGGTCCACGTCCATGCCGCGCGTCCAGTGCGAGAGCATGTTGTCGGGAGTGTGGAAGTCCACCGGCGTGACCATCGTGATCAGGTTGCGGATCGTCTGCGGATGGATCGAGGCGTAGCACAGGCTGAACGCGCCGCCCTGGCAGATGCCGAGCAGATTGATTTTTTCCACGTTGCAGCGTTTCGCCACGGCCTCGACGCAGCGGCGGATGTAGCCGTTGATGTAATCGTCCAGAGTGAGGTAGCGGTCGGACAGGTCTGGGTAACCCCAGTCGATCAGGTACACGTCCTCGCCGCGCGCGAGCAGATTGCGCACCAGCGAGCGGTCGTGCTGCAGATCCACCATGTACGGCCGGTTCACCAGCGCGTAGACGATCAGCAACGGCGTCTTCGCGGTCGGCGACGTCTCGCCGCGGAACCGGTACAGCACGAGCTTGTCCTCGCGGTAGATCGCCTCGCGCGGGGTCGCGCCGTAGTCCACTTCGTCGAGGCTGCGCAGCGTCTTCAAGCCCGCGGCGAGCTTCTGGTTGAACGTCGTCAGTTCGGCGACGGCCCTCTGCGGATCGATGTGGATCGGACCCATCGCTCACTTCCTCGCGTTGCCGGTCTTGACTGCCTTGCGCGCCGCGCTGCGCGCCGCCGCCGGCTTGGCCTGCGCCGGACGCCGGCGCAGCGCCTCGACTTCGGTGCGCAGCCGCTCCAGCTCGCGGCGCAGCTCCACGAGCGCGTCGTCGTCGCGTCGACGCAGCGTGCGGCGCAGCTCGTGCAGGCGCTGGTGCACGCTGTTCAGCTCGGAACGGGTCGGCATGCCGAGATCGACGCCGATGCGCTCGACTTCCTGCTGGATCTGCGAGCGCACCCGCATCTGGGCGTTGACGACATTGCCGTATACCTTGCGGAATTCCGCGGACAGCGCCACCTCGGCATAGGCTTCCTCGGCGGCATCGACCCAGAGATCGTACAGCGCGCGCAGCGTCTCGATGCGGCGTCCGGGTTCGTCGCGTTCGGCGAGCTTGTCCTCGAAGATCTCGAAGCTGCGCCGGCTGGCCTTGAGCACCAGCGCGTTGTAGCGGTTCACCGCGTCCTGGTAGTCGAGCAACGCGGCGGCCATCTTCTGGTAGTGCTCCTGGTGCTCGCGCGTATAACCGAGCGCCGGCGCGCCGAGCCAGGCGAGTCCTTCCTCGCGGGCGCGGGCGAGAAACGGGGCGAAGCTCGCGGAAAGCTGGTCGATCGCCTGCGCGCCGGGGCCGCGCAGCTCGCGCAGCATCCGGGCCAGCGGGTTGTCGTGCAACGCGGCGTCGAGGCCCGGCAGGTTCAGGCCGTTGCGCAGCGCCTCGGTCCACGCCGGCGCGGCGGCGTCGCCGGCCGCCTTGCCGGTGGCCGCGGCGAGCATCGATTGCATCAGCGCGACGTAGTTCTTCGCCGTGGCCAGCAGGCGCTCGGCGGTTTCGCTCTGCTTCGACGCATCGCCGAACAGCCGTGCCCATTGCTCCAGACCTTCGTGCCACGGGGTGGCCGGATCCGGCGCCTCGCCGGACGCGCCGCGCGTGGCGTCCGCCCACGCCGTCCAGTATTGGCGCTGCAGCGCCTGCCAGTCCTTCATCCAGTCCTGGGTGGTCTTGCGGTCGTTCATGGGACGGTCTCCGCGATCGCGCGGAATTCTAGCATGCGCCCGGCTGGCGTTCGCGACGGTGCCGCCGAGGCCCGGCAACGCGAATCCGGCGCGCCGCCGTCGCGGCAATGTCCCGCACGGAAAACGAAAAAGCGGGCCGCAGCCCGCTTTTTACACTTTTCCATTCGTATAGAAATGCTCAGGCCGCGCCGGCCTCCTCGTTCACCGCCTTGATCGACAGGCGGATGCGGCCCTGCTTGTCCACCTCGAGTACCTTCACCCGCACGATGTCGCCTTCCTTGAGCTTGTCGGACACGCGCTCGACCCGCTCGTTGGAGATCTGCGAGACGTGCACCAGGCCGTCCTTGCCCGGCAGGATGGTGACGAACGCACCGAAGTCCATGAGCTTGGCGACCTTGCCCTCGTAGATGCGGCCGGGTTCGACGTCGGAGACGATCTGCTCGATGCGCTTGCGCGCCTCCTCGGCGGCGCTGCGGTTGACCGAGGCAATGACCACGGTGCCGTCGTCGCTGATGTCGATGGTGGTGCCGGTCTCCTCGGTGATCGAGCGGATCGTCGCGCCGCCCTTGCCGATGACCTCGCGGATCTTGTCCGGGTGGATCTTGATCGTGAGCAGCCGCGGCGCGTATTCGCTCATCTCCGCGCGCGGCTGGCTGATCGCCTTGGCCATCTCACCGAGGATGTGCAGCCGGCCGCGCTTGGCCTGCTCGAGCGCCACCCGCATGATCTCCTCGGTGATGCCGTCGATCTTGATGTCCATCTGCAGCGCGGACACGCCGGTGGCGGTGCCGGCGACCTTGAAATCCATGTCGCCCAGATGATCCTCGTCGCCGAGGATGTCGGAGAGCACGACGTAGTCGTCGCCTTCCTTGACCAGGCCCATGGCGATGCCGGCGACCGGCGCCTGGATCGGCACGCCGGCGTCCATCAGCGCGAGCGAGGAGCCGCACACCGAGGCCATCGACGAGGAACCGTTCGACTCGGTGATCTCGGAGACCACGCGCAGTACGTAGGGGAAGTCCTCCACGGCCGGCTTGACCGCCTGCACGCCGCGCTTGGCGAGGCGGCCGTGGCCGATCTCGCGGCGCTTCGGGCCGGCCATGCGACCGACCTCGCCGACCGAGAACGGCGGGAAGTTGTAGTGGAACAGGAACGGATCCTTGGATTCGCCCTCGGGCGCGTCGATGATCTGCGCGTCCTTGGTGGTGCCGAGGGTGACGGTGACGAGCGCCTGGGTCTCGCCGCGGGTGAACAGCGCCGAGCCGTGGGTGCGCGGCAGCACGCCGACGCGCGCGGTGATCGGGCGGATCTCGTCGAGCTTGCGGCCGTCGATGCGGCGCTTGCTCGCCAGCACCGCGTCGCGCATGGTGCGGTACTCGATTTCGCCGAGCGCGGCGTTGATCTCGGCCTCGCTCCAGTTGCCGGCCGCGGCGCGCTCGGCGATCGCCGCTTTCGCCTCGCTCTTCAGCGCGGCGATGGCGTCGCGACGTTCGAGCTTGTCGCGGATCTGGAACGCCTGCGCCAGACGGTCGCCGAGCGCATCGCGCAGCGCGGCGAACAGCGCCTCGTTGCGCGGCGGCGCGCTCCACTCGAACTTGCGGATGCCGGCCTCGCGCGCGAACGCGGTGATCGCCTCGATCGCGGTCTGCATCTCCTTGTGGCCGAAGACCACGGCGCCGAGCATCACGTCTTCGGGCAGCAGCTTCGCCTCGGATTCGACCATCAGCACGGCGTTGCGCGTGCCGGCGACGACCAGATCGAGATCGGAGCTCTTCAGTTCCGTCGCGGTCGGATTGAGCAGGTACCGGCCGTTGGCGTAGCCGACGCGCGCCGCGCCGATCGGTCCCTTGAACGGGATGCCGGTGAGCATCAGCGCCGCCGAGGCGCCGAGCATCGCCGGGACGTCGCCGTCGATCTCGGGATTGAGCGACAGCACGCTGGCGATGACCTGCACCTCGTTCTTGAATTCCTCGGGGAACAGCGGCCGGATCGGGCGATCGATCAGGCGCGAAGTGAGCGTTTCCTTCTCGGTCGGGCGGCCTTCGCGCTTGAAGAAGCCGCCGGGGATGCGGCCGGCCGAATAGAACTTTTCCTGGTAATCGACGGTGAGCGGGAAGAAATCCTGCCCTTCGCGGGCCTTGGACGCCGCCACCACCGTCACCAGCACCACGGTACCGGCCATGCTCACCACGACCGCGCCAGTGGCCTGGCGGGCGATTTCGCCCGTCTCCAGCGTCACTTGGTGATTGCCGTACTGGAAGGACTTGCTTACTTTGGCCACGTCGATGTTCCTATGTGAATGCGGCGGCCACGGCGGGTCGCGGCGCGCGGTTCGCGCTCGTGCGCCGCTGCGAACGGCGGGCGGGCGCGACCGGGAATGGCTGTCTCGCGGGTTTCGCGTTCAAGGGCGATGGCAGACGCTCAGCGGCGGATGCCGAGGCGCTCGATCAGCGTCTTGTAGCGCTCGCCGTCGGTGTTCTTGAGATAGTTCAAGAGACGCCGGCGCTGATTGACCATCTTCAGCAGGCCGCGCCGCGAGTGGTGATCCTTCAGGTGATCGGCGAAATGCCGCGACAGATGGTCGATGCGCGCCGACAGCAGCGCGACCTGCACTTCCGGCGAACCGGTGTCGTTGGGGGCGCGGCGGTACTCCGCGATGATCTTGCTGGTTTGTTCCGTGGAAAGAGACATGTTCGTAAGCCTTCGACCGGATGGCGAGACTTGGGGACCGCGCCACTGCATGCAATGGCGCCGCCCAAGCCCCGCGACGCAAATGTGAACCGAATGGAATCAGCCCGTCATTTTACCCTATTCCGACGCCGAAACGTCAACTTCGTGCGTCGGCAGCGCGAAGCCACGACGTACCGTGACCCAGCCGGCGGCATCCACCGCCGCCAGCGCGACCAGCCGCCCATCCGGCGCGAGCGCGCGCACCAGCGGTCGCGCCGCCGCCGCGACGCGCAGCCGCTGGCCATGGGCCAGACGCCACGCCGCTTGCGCGTCGAGCGTCAGCGCCGGAATCGCGTCGAGCGCCGCCTCGAGCGGCAGCAGCAGCGCCGCCAGGCCGGCGTCGCCGTGTTCGGCCGCCGTGCGCTCGAGCACCGGCAGCGTGTGCATGCGCGGCGCCAGAAACGGCTCGACCCAGAGGCGACGCAGCGCGGTCAGGTGCGCTCCGCAGCCCAAGCGTTCACCGAGATCCCGCGCCAGACTGCGCACATAGGTGCCGGCACCGCATTCGATATGGAGCCGCAGGCGTTCGCCGGCGTGTTCGAGCAGCTCGAGACGGTGAATTTCCACCGCGCGCGGCGGCGCCACGACCGTCTCGCCGCGACGCGCGCGCCGGTACAGCGGCACGCCGCCCTGTTTCAATGCCGAGTAGACCGGCGGCGTCTGCACGATGCGGCCGCGCAGGCCGGCGAGCGCGGCTTCGATCACGGCGCGGTCCAGGGTCGGCACCGGACGAGTCTCGACCACCTCGCCCTCGGCGTCGTCGGTGGTCGTGGTGAGGCCGAGCCGCACGTCCGCCTGGTACGCCTTGCGTGCGCCGAGCAGGTAGCCGGCGACTTTCGTCGCCTCGCCGAGACAAATCGGCAGCAGCCCCGTCGCCAGCGGATCGAGACTGCCGGTGTGGCCCGCCTTGCGCGCCGCGAACAGCCGGCGCACCTTCTGCAGCGCCTGGTTCGAACTCAGGCCGGCGGGTTTGTCGAGCAGCAGGATGCCGCAAATGTCGCGGTAGGTATGCTTCATCGAAAACGTGATACTCACTTCTCCGCGGGAGAAGGCGGCGCGAAGCGCCGGATGGGCATTGGAAATTCCATCAGCGCCACGGCAACGCCGAACCCTCACCCGGCGCGCTGCGCACCCCGACCTCTCCCGGAGGGGGAGGTGAAAAATCCACCCGCGCGACCGGCCCGGTTGCGCAACGCTCGGATCCAATCCTATTCCCGATTCCCCATTCCCGGCTTCTGCCGCAACAAGGCCTCGATCCGTTCGCCGCGATCGACCGAATCGTCGTACTTGAAGCGCAGCTCCGGCACGCGCCGGATGCGCATGCATCGGGCGAGCTCGCGACGAAAATCCTTCGCCATCTCGTTCAACGTCGCCACCGCGGAATTCGAGGTATCCGGCAGCAGCGCCGTGACATACACTGTGGCGTAGTCGCAGTCGCGCGTGACCTCCACGTCGGAGACGCTCACCGACGGCAGGGCGTGATCGCGCACCGCCGCGTGCACCAGGCCGCCGATCAGCCGGCGCAGTTCCGCGGCGATGCGGTCGGAGCGGGTGAAGGAATGGGAAGGCATGGCGCCGGTGGGGAGTGGGGAGTCGGACAAGCTTACGGAAATCGGAAATCGGGAGTGGGGAGTGGGGAGTGGAAAAAGCTTTACAGCCCTCAGCCCTTGACCCTCAGCCCTCAGCTCTTGGCTCTTGGCCCTCAGCCCCGCTCCTCCTCACAGACTCCTCGCCACCTCGATCCGCTCGAAGCACTCGATCTGGTCGCCCGGCCGCACGTCGTTGTACTGCTTGACGCCGATGCCGCACTCCATGCCGTTGCGGACCTCGTCGACGTTTTCCTTGAAGCGCCGCAGCGAATCGAGCTCGCCCTCGAAGATCACGGTGTTGTCGCGCAACACGCGCACCGGCTTGTGGCGCTTGACCACGCCCTCGACCACCATGCAGCCGGCGATCGCGCCGAACTTGGAGGAGCGGAACACCTCGCGCACCTGCGCCACGCCGAGGATCTCCTCGCGGATCTCGGTGCCGAGCAGTCCGGTCGCCGCCTGCCTCACCTGATCGATGACGTCGTAGATGATCGAGAAGTAGCGCAGGTCCAGCCCGTTGGCGTCGATCACCTTGCGCGCGGTGGCGTCGGCGCGCACGTTGAAGCCGATGAGGATCGCCTTCGACGCCGCGGCGAGCGTGGCGTCGGATTCGGTGATGCCGCCGACCCCGGAGGCGATGACGTTGACCTTCACCTGATCGGTGCCGATCGCGGTCAGCGCATCGCGCAGCGCTTCCACCGAGCCCTGCACGTCGGCCTTGACCACGAGGTTCAGCACGCGCTGGCCCTCGCCCTGGCTCATCTGCGACATCACGTCCTCGAGGCGCACCGACTGCTTGACCAGGCGCTGTTCGCGGCGCTTGGCCTGGCGTTCGGCCGCCACCTGCTTGGCCAGGCGCTCGTCGTCGACGACGACGAAATCGTCGCCCGCATCGGGCACGCCGGAGAGACCGAGCACCTGCACCGGGATCGACGGCCCGGCGCTTTCCACCTGGCGGCCGCTCTCGTCGAACAGCGCGCGCACGCGACCATATTCGACGCCGCAGACGAGGAAGTCGCCCTTTTTCAGCGTGCCCTGCTGCACCAGCACGGTGGCCACCGGGCCGCGGCCCTTGTCCAGGCTCGATTCCACCACCACGCCGGTGGCGCGGCCGTCGCGCACCGCGCGCAGGTCCATCACCTCGGCCTGCAGCAGGATCGCCTCGAGCAACGGGTCGATGCCCTCGCCGGTGCGCGCCGAGACCGGCACGAACTGGGTGTCGCCGCCGAATTCCTCCGGCACCACCTCGTGCTGGATCAGGCCCTGCTTGACCCGCTCCGGCTGCGCCTCGGGCTTGTCGATCTTGTTGACCGCCACGATCAGCGGCACGTGCGCCGCCTTGGCGTGCTGGATCGCCTCGATCGTCTGCGGCATCACGCCGTCGTCGGCGGCGACCACCAGCACGACGATGTCGGTGAGCTTGGCGCCGCGCGCGCGCATCTGGGTGAACGCGGCGTGGCCGGGCGTGTCGAGAAAGGTGATCGTGCCCTTCGGCGTGCTCACGTGATAGGCGCCGATGTGCTGGGTGATGCCGCCGGCCTCGCCGGCCGCGACCTTGGTGCGGCGGATGTAGTCGAGCAGCGAGGTCTTGCCGTGATCGACGTGGCCCATGATCGTGACCACCGGCGGCCGCGGCAGTTTCTCGCCCTGCACCTCGACTTTCGACAGCTCGGACTCGGCGTTCTTTTCCGCGGCCTTGATCACCTTGTGGCCGAGTTCCTCGACCACCAGCGCGGCGGTGTCGTGATCGATCACCTGGTTGATCGTCGCCATCACGCCCATCTTGAACAGCGCCTTGACGACGTCCGCCCCCTTCACCGCCATCTTCTGCGCGAGATCGGACACGATGATCGAATCGCCGATCGGCACTTCGCGCACCATCGGCGCGACCGGCTTGGAGAATGCGTGCACCGTCGCCGTGCGCGCCGGCTCGACGGCCTTGCGCGGCTTCTTCTTGACCGCACCGCGCCGCGCGTGGCCTTCGTCGGACAGGTGCAACTCGGCACCGAAATAGCGGCCGGCGGCCTCGGCGTCCTCGCCGTCTTCGCGCATGCGATGCGAGCCGTGCTTGGGCTTGGCGTGCTTGTGCGGCGCTTCCTCGGCTTCGGCCGGGCGAGCGCGGCGCTCCTCCGCCGGGCGTGTCTCCTTGCGCGCCGCAGGGCGCTCCTCCTTGGCCTTGTCCGCCCCCGGTTTGAGTTCCGCCTCGGCGCGCTGGCGCGCCTCCTCGGCGGCGCGACGCGCCTCCTCGGCCGCCCGCAGCTTGGCTTCCTCCTCCTGGCGCCGGCGTTCCTGCTCGCGGCGCGCGCTCTCCTCGGCTTCGCGCTTGAGCTGCGACTCCTTGAGCTTCTGCAGCGCCGCCTCGCGCTCGGGATCGACTTCCTGCGCTTCGGCGACGACGCTGCGCTTGACGTAGGTGCGCTTCTGCCGCACCTCGACGTTCACGGTCTTGCCGCGCGCCGCGCCCTGATTGACGGTCAGCTCGCTGATGGTCTTGCGCTTGAGCGTGATCTGGCGCGGCGCGTTGTCGTCGGCTTCCTTGTCCGCCTTGCCGTGGGTGCGCCGGAGGAAGCCGAGCAGCTTGACCTTCTCGCGGCTGGAGACGACCTGATCGGGGCTGGAAAACTTCATGCCCGCGCCTTCGAGCTGCGCGAGCAGCTTGTCCACGCTCATGCCGAGCACGCCGGCCAGTTGCTTGATGGTTACGTCCGACATGATCTTTGCGTTCTCCTTGGGCGAGCGCACGCGGGTCGCGATGCGCTCACGCCTCCTGCGTCGCGCGCGCGGCCAGGATCAGCTCGGCGGCGCGCTTCTCGTCGATGCCTTCGATCGCCAGCTCCACCAGCTCGTCGGTGGCGAGGTCCGCCAGGTCCTGGCGGGTGACGATGTTGTGCTGGGCCAGCTCGTAGGCAATGGCCTCGTCCATGCCCTCCACCGCGAGCAGATCCTCGGCCGGCTTGTTCTCCTCGATGTCCTCCTCCACCGCCAGCGCCTCGGTGAGCAGCGCATCGCGCGCGCGCGCGCGCAGCTCCTCGACGATGTTCTCGTCGAAGCCCTCGATCGCCAGCAGCTCGGCGCTCGGCACGTAGGCGATCTCCTCGACGGTGGTGAAACCCTCCTGCACCAGGATCGAGGCGATTTCGGCGTCCACTTCGAGTTTCTGCATGAACAACTGGCGCGCGGCTTCCTGCTCGGCCTCGCTCTTCGCCTGCACCTGGTCTTGGGTCATGACGTTGAGCTGCCAGCCGGTGAGCTTGCTCGCCAGCCGCACGTTCTGGCCGCCGCGGCCGATCGCCTGCGAGAGCTTGTCCTCGGCCACGGCGATGTCCATCGAGTGCTTCTCCTCGTCGACAATGATCGACTGCACCTCGGCCGGCGCCATGGCGTTGATCACGAACTGCGCCGGATTCTCGTTCCACAGCACGATGTCGATGCGCTCGCCGTTGAGTTCGTTCGACACCGCCTGCACGCGCGAGCCGCGCATGCCGATGCAGGCGCCGATCGGATCGGTGCGGTGGTCGTGCGCGACCACGGCGATCTTGGCGCGATCGCCCGGATCGCGCGCCGCCGCCTTGATCTCGACCAGGCCCTGGCCGACTTCCGGCACCTCGAGCTTGAACAGCTCGATCATGAATTCCGGCGCGGTGCGTGAGACGAACAACTGCGGTCCGCGCGGCTCCGGGCGCACCTCGTACAGATACCCGCGCACGCGGTCGCCGGCGCGCACCGCCTCGCGCGGGATCGCCTTGTCGCGCGGGATGTAGGCCTCGGCGTTGCCGCCGAGATCGAGATAGATGCTGCCGCGCTCGACGCGCTTGACCACGCCGGTGATAAGTTCGCCGACGCGATCCTTGTACGCCTCGACCACCTGCGCGCGCTCGGCCTCGCGCACGCGCTGCACGATCACCTGCTTGGCCGCCTGCGCGGCGATGCGGCCGAACTCCGGATTCTCGATCGGCTCCTCGATGAACTCGCCGACCTGGATGTCCGGGTGCGTCTCGATCGCGTCCATCAGGCGGATCTGGCGGTCCGGCGACTCCATCACCGCATCGTCGGCGACCACTTCCCAGCGGCGGAACGTCTCGTATTCGCCGGTCTGCTTGTCGATGCTCACGCGCGTGGCGACGTCCTGGTTGACGTAGCGCTTCTTCGCCGCGGAGGCGAGCGCCGCCTCCATCGCCTCGAAGATCACGTTCTTGGCGACGCCCTTCTCGTTGGCGACCGCGTCGACCACCAGCAACAAATCTTTGCTCATCGTTTCAGTCTCGTCTCAAATCCCGTCCGCGATTCCGTCGCGGCGGCGAATCCTCGTCTACTTCCTCGCCTTGCGGCCCTTGGCGGCCTTGCCCGCGGCCTCGTCGTACACCGGCACCAGCCGCGCCTTGTGGATGTTGGCATGCGCGATCCGCACCGCCGTGCCGTCCTGGTCGAGGATCACGTCCGTGCCCTCGATCGCGAGGATCGCGCCCTGGAACCGCCGCCGCCCCGCGATCGGCAGATTCACCTCCACCCGCGCCGCGCGGCCGAGGAACCGGCCGAACTGCGCCGGCGTGAACAGCGGCCGATCGAAGCCCGGCGACGACACCTCGAGGGTGTAGCGACCGGCCACCGGGTCGTTGACGTCGAGCGTGGCCGACACCTCGCGGCTGACCGCCTCGCAATCGTCCACCGTGATCGCGCGGTCGGCGGCGTCGATGTAGACCCGCACCAGGCTGTTGCCGTGCGACGGGCTGAATTCGACGCCCAGGCATTCCAGCCCCATCGCCGCCACTACCGGCGCCAACAAATTGGTCAATTCCTCGTTCCGCATAAATGTATACTTTTGCCGATGCGCCGAACCGCCGGCGACGGAAACAAAAAATGGGCGCGAGGCCCATTCCGTAGTCCGCCGTTGTCTCGCATCCCAACACCGGCAACGCGCTCGATCCCTGAGCCGATGCGCCCGTGCAGCCGCCGTTCGCGGCGCGGTTCGCATCCGAAGAAAACTGGTAGCGGGGGTAGGATTTGAACCTACGACCTTCGGGTTATGAGCCCGACGAGCTGCCAGACTGCTCCACCCCGCATCAGCCGAACGCGGATTCTAGCGGAGCCGCGCGTCTTCGCGCAACCCGCGGCCCGCTCAGGACGCCAAGCCGAACGCGCGGTAGCACCAGGCGATCAGCGGCCCCCACCAGACGCCGAGCACGAGCAGGGCCACGCCGTTGATCGAAAGCAGCCAGCGCAGCGGCAGGTCCTGCGGCAACGCCAGCGCCGCCTCGGCGGGCGGGTCGAAATACATCACCTTGATCACGCGCAGGTAGTAGAACGCGCCGACGATGGCGAGCACGATCGCGACCAGCGCCAGCCACAACATGCCGGCGTCGAGCGCCGCTTTCAGGACCAGCAGCTTGGCGAAGAAGCCGAACAGCGGCGGAATGCCGGCCAGCGAAGCCATGGTCAGCAGCATGAGAAAGGCGTACCACGGATTGCGCTGATTGAGGCCCTTGAAGTCGTCGATCTCCTCGGCCTCGAACCCGGCGCGCGCGAGCAGCAGGATCGCACCGAACGCCGCGGTGGTCATGATCGCGTAGGCGATGGCGTAGAACATCGCCGCGGCATAGCCCGCGGGCGTGCCGTTGGCGAGACCGAGCAGCAGGAAGCCCACGTGCGAGATGGTCGAATACGCGAGCATGCGCTTGAGATTGGTCTGCGCGATCGCCACCACGTTGCCGATGACGAGCGAGGCCGCGGCGAGCAGGGCCAGCATCAGGCTCCAGTGCGGCGCGAGCGTGCCGAGGCCACCTTCGAGCAGGCGGTAGGCCATGCCGAAGGCGGCGATCTTCGGCGCCGAACCGATGAACACGGTCACCGCCGTCGGCGAACCTTCGTAGACATCCGGCAGCCACATGTGGAACGGCGCGGCGCCGAACTTGAAGGCGATGCCGACGACCAGGAACACCAGACCGAAGGCGAGCAGATTCGGATGCGGGCCGGCCGGTACGTGGTGGATGGCGGCGAGATCGAGCGTGCCGGTGGCGCCGTAGATCATCGACATGCCGTAGAGCAGCAGCCCCGAGGCGAGCGCACCGAGCACGAAATACTTCATCGCCGCCTCCGAGGCGACGCCCGAATCGCGATTGATGGCGACCAGTCCGTAGCTCGACAGCGCGAACAGCTCGAGCCCGAGATACACCATCACCAGATTGCCGGCGGACACCAGCAGCATCATGCCGAGCACGGCGAACAGGGTGAGCAGATAGAACTCGCCGAGGTACAGCCGACGATCGCGCAGGTAGCTGCGCGCGTACACGAACACCGCCGCGGTGACGCCGAGCAGGAACAGCTTGAGCAGCGCGGCCACACCGTCGTGCAGATAGGCGCCATGAAACGCGACGGTGGCCGGATCGTGATCGCCGAGGATCAGCGCGGCGGTGCCGGCCAGCGCGGCGAGCGACAAGCCGTGGGTGATGCCGCGTTGCGCGGGCTTGAGGAACAGATCGAGGAACAGGATCGCGCACGCGGCGAACAGCAGGAAGTCCTCGGGCAGGAGCAGGAGGAGGTCGTGGATCTGGAAGTTCATGACTTGGGCGGCCTCACATCTTCGCCACGAGCAGGTGATCGACGATCTGCCGGATCGAGGCGTCCATCAGGTGCGTCAACGGCTCGGGCCAGATGCCGATGGCGAGCACGCCGGCGGCGAACGCGCCGAGCACCAGCGCCTCGCGCGGGTTGATGTCCTTGAGATGCTTGACGTGGTCGTTGGCGACGTCGCCGAAGATCACGCGCTTGACCAACCACAGCGTGTAGGCGGCGCCGAGGATCAGGATCAGCGCAGCGCCGGCGGCGATCCACGGGTTCATCTGGAAACTCGACAGCACCACCATGAATTCGCCGACGAAGCCGCTGGTGCCGGGCAGGCCGCAGTTCGCCATCGAGAACAACACCCACAGCGCGGCGAACCAGGGCATGGTGTTCACCACGCCGCCGTAGTCCTTGATCATGCGGCTGTGCACGCGGTCGTAGAGCACGCCGACGCAGGAGAACATCGCGCCGGAGACGAACCCGTGCGACACCATCTGCACCATCGCCCCGGAGACGCCGAGATAGGCCGCGTCCTTGTTGGCGAGCGTGCGCACCAGCGCCAGGCTGATGAAGGTGCCGAGCGTGACGAAGCCCATGTGCGAGACCGAGGAATAGGCGATCAGCTTCTTCATGTCCTCCTGCACCAGGGCGACGAAGGCGACGTAGATGATCGCGATCAGCGACAGCGCGACGATCAGCCAGGCGAATTCCTGGCAGGCGTCCGGCACGATCGGCAGCGAGAACCGCAGGAAGCCGTAGCCGCCGACCTTCAGCATGATCGCGGCCAGGATCACCGAGCCGCCGGTCGGCGCCTCGACGTGCGCATCCGGCAACCAGGTGTGCACCGGCCACATCGGCACCTTGATCGCGAAGCCGAGCAGGAAGGCGAAGAACAGCCAGGCCTGCGCGCCGGCGCCGAGCGGCAGATCGCGGAACGCGGCGAGCTCCCACGACTGCGCGTGCAGGTAGAGATAGATCAGGCCGATCAGCATGAAGATCGAGCCGAAGAACGTGTACAGGAAGAACTTGAGCGTGGCGTAGACGCGGCGCGGGCCGCCCCAGATGCCGATGATGATGAACATCGGGATCAGCATGCCCTCGAAGAACACGTAGAACAGCAGCGCATCGAGCGCGGCGAACACGCCGATCATCAAGCCTTC
>JAJPHA010000055.1 GCA_021325475.1 Rhodanobacteraceae bacterium
ATGCGCGTCGAGATTGCCATGATGCGCACGCCGGACGGTAACAGCCGGCTTGAGATCTCCCGATTCCTCGCGCCGCCAGTGGTCGACGATCATCGTGGCGCTCCGGTGAATGCTCTCGGTTACTTGCGCGTCATGTTCACCGTGGCGGATCTCGACGATACACTCGCCCGGCTGCACAAACGCGGCGCGAAACTCGTCGGCGAAGTGGTCCAGTATGAAGACACGTATCGGCTCTGCTACATCCGAGGGCCCGAAGGAATTCTCATCGGGCTCGCCCAGGAGCTCAAGTAGCCGTGGCGTCTAACCACAGCATGCAGCGGACGGTGCCGCGCGCTCGGCCCGCTGCTGCCTCGGAGCGTTGGGCGCCAATGGAGAGATTCGTATGACGAACGCCAGTCAGATCCTGAGCACCTACCTGCACGTTCGCGATGGCGGCAGTCTTGATCTCGTGCCGGCGCCGGACACGTTCTGGAGTGATCTCGCCGAGGGCAAGCTGCCCGAGCTCGATCAGGGTCGCCTCATGTCGGCGTTCACGTTTGATGAGCCGTGGTCATCCTGGGAGCGGCATCCGGCCGGGGAAGAGCTCGTCATGCTGCTGTCGGGCTCGGCTACACTGGTATTGGAAGAACCAGGCGGCGAACGGGCGGTCGCTCTCAGCGCGCCAGGCGACTATGTGCTGGTCCCCCGCAACACCTGGCACACGGCGCGCACGACCGTGGCTGCTACGATGCTGTTTCTCACCCCGGGTGCAGGCACGGAACATCGTCCGGTTGGCGCCTGACGATTCGTCCAGGCCGACCCCGCTTCGCGGCGCGCCGTACCTCATGTGCCGGGCAGCGCGGAGCCTCATGCGCTTGCCCCCCGGTGGCTCAGCAATACGATGTACGCATGCGGTTCGAGTGGGATGCCGCGAAGGCAGCGTCCAAGCTCAAGAAGCCGGTGACGATGCGGCTTTCCGAGGACGTCGTCGCGTACTTCAAGGACATGGCAGCCGAGGCCGGCATCCCGTATCAGAGTCTCATCAACCTGTACCTGCGGGACTGTCTTGCGCGGAATCGGCGCGTGCAGATCCGGTGGCCTGGCGCTGCCTGACCCTTCGTTGAACTCTCGCAGAGCGAGACGGTGCTTCGACAGACGCGGTCGATCGCCGTCGACCTTCGAGGTCGCGCAGTGGGGGTCCTTGCGCCCGGCGGTGCGTGCGGCAGGAACGCGGCGCCGGACCCGGATGTGGCCAGCGGGCGTTCAGCCGCGCAGCAGATCGCGCAGCCGGGCCAGCGCCTGCGCGCGATGGCTGACGCGATTCTTCACCATGGGATCGAGCTCGGCGGCGCTGACGCCGAGCGCGGGATCGAGGAACACCGGATCGTAGCCGAAGCCGCGCTCGCCACGCGGCGCGAACAGGATGCGCCCGTGCCAGCGGCCCTCGGCGATCAGCGGCGCGGGATCCTCGGCATGCGCGAGCAGCGCGACCGTGCAATGGAAGTGCGCGCCGCGGCGTTCCTCCGGCACCTCGCGCAGCGCGTCGAGCAGCTTGGCGATGTTGGCGGCGCTGTCGCCGTGACGGCCGGCGTAGTGCGCCGAAACGAGACCCGGCGCGCCGCCGAGCGCATCGACGCACAAGCCGGAATCGTCGCCGAGCGCGGGCAGTCCGGACAGCCGCGC
Organism: Rhodanobacteraceae bacterium; assembly: GCA_021325475.1. Lineage (GTDB taxonomy): Bacteria > Pseudomonadota > Gammaproteobacteria > Xanthomonadales > Rhodanobacteraceae > Rudaea. Next base: position 1,663 of record JAJPHA010000055.1, read on the forward strand.
GGCGTGGCGCGCCTTCAGGATCGCGTTCTCGACGAAGCTGAGGCCGGTCTCCTCGGCCTCGGCGATGCCGAGTTCGCTCTGCGGGACGAGTTCGACGCCGAGTTCGGCGAGGATCGCGGTGATCTCGGCCAGCTTGCCGCGATTGCCGCTGGCGAGGACGATCCTACGCACCGAGCGCCTCGCGCTGCCGCGCGATCAGCTCGGCGACGCCGCGCTCGGCCAGCGCGAGCATCGCGTCGAGCTCGTCGCGACGGAAGGCGTGGCCTTCGGCGGTGCCTTGCAGCTCGATGAAGCCGCCGCCGTCGTTCATCACCACGTTCATGTCGGTGTCGCAGGCGCAGTCCTCGGCGTAGTCGAGATCGAGCACCGGCACGCCGCGGAAGATGCCGACCGACACCGCGGCGACCGCGCCGTGCAGCGGGTCGCGCTTGATCAGGCCGCGACTCCTGAGCCAGGCCACCGCATCGACCAGCGCCACGTAGGCGCCGGTGATGGCGGCGGTGCGCGTGCCGCCGTCGGCCTGCAGCACGTCGCAATCGAGCGTGATGGTGCGCTCGCCGAGCGCGACGCGATCGACGCAGGCGCGCAGCGCGCGACCGATCAGGCGCTGGATCTCCATGGTTCGACCGCCCTGGCCGCCGCGCGCGGCCTCGCGTTGCGTGCGCTCGCCGGTGGCGCGCGGCAGCATGCCGTACTCGGCGGTCACCCAGCCTTCGCCCTTGCCGCGCAGGAACGGCGGCACCTTTTCCTCGACGCTGGCGGTGCACAGCACCCGCGTGTCGCCGAAGGCGATCAGCACGGAGCCTTCCGCGTGCCGCGTGTAGCGGCGCTGGATCGTGACCGCGCGCAGTTCGTCCGGCGCGCGGCCGGAGGGACGAGGGGAAGTGGCCATGCCGGAAGTCTAGCAGCCGGTGCGTGGGTGGTCAGCGGGGAGCGGGGAGTAGGGAGTGGAAAAAGCTGCGCAGCCCTCAGCCCTCAGCCCTCGGCCCTCAGCCCTCGGCCCTCAGCCCTCAGCCCTCAGCCCTCCGCAATGGCATACTGCGATTCCGCCAACATCCGGATTCGCCATGATCCGCAGCATGACCGCCTTCGCCAGCGCGGAGGCCGATACACCGTGGGGCACGCTCGCCTTCGAGCTGCGTTCGGTCAATCACCGCTACCTGGAACTGGCGCCGCGCCTGCCCGAGGAATTGCGCGCGCTCGAACCGGCCTTGCGCGAGCGCGTGCAGGCGAAGCTGACGCGCGGCAAGGTGGATGTCGTCCTGCGCTTCCGCCCGAGCGGCGCGGCGGTCGATCTCCGGCTCAACGACGCCCTGCTCGATCGACTCGAACGCGCCGCCGGCGTGCTCGGCGAGCGATTTCCGAAGCTCGCCACGGATTTCGTCGCGCTGCTCGGCTTTCCCGGCGTGCTGGTGCAGGACGAGCTCGATCAGGAGGGCTTGCAGCAGGCGGCGCTGGCGCTGCTCGATCGCGCGCTCGCCGACCTCACCGCCACGCGTGCGCGCGAGGGCGAACGGCTCGCGGTGCTTTTGCGTGAGCGGCTCGATGCGATCGCGCGCCTGGTCGAGCAAGTGCGCGCGCGCCTGCCCGAGATCCGCGCGGCGCTGCGCGCCCGCTTGCAGGCGCGCCTGGCCGAGATCGCGCAGCCGGCGGATCCGGGCCGGCTGGAGCAGGAGCTGGTGCTGCAACTTTCACGCATGGACGTGGACGAGGAACTCGACCGCCTCGCCGCGCACGTCGCCGAGGCGCGCCGCGTGCTGGCGCTCGCCGACGCGGTCGGCCGGCGGCTCGATTTCCTGATGCAGGAATTCAATCGCGAGGCGAATACGCTGGCCTCGAAATCGGTCGATCAGCACACCACCCAGGCGGCGGTGGAACTGAAGGTGCTGATCGAGCAGATGCGCGAGCAGGTGCAGAACATCGAATGACGACACCGTCCAGTTCATCGTTCCCGCGCTGCCGGCCGCGAGGGGCGCGAGAATCGGGCCGGCTGGGCGGAACGGCCCGGCCGAGGCGCATCGCGAACCGAATCGCATGATGCGTTTGTTGATGTAGAATCGACGCCAGCATACGGAGAATTCCATGCGCACGACGGTGACCCTCGATGACGAATTGCTCGAGCAGGCCAGCGCCGCCGTGGGCAGCGACGAGCGTTCCCGGGTCCTGCACGAGGGGCTGAAGGCGCTGATCCAGCGCGCGGCGGCAGAACGGCTGATCCGTCTCGGCGGCAGTGCGCCCGGTGCGCGCCGGCCGACGCGCCGGCGCCCCGCACCGGCGGCCGGCAAGCGGCGGAGCCGCGCGTGATCCTGGTGGATACATCCGTCTGGATCGACCATCTGCGGCGCCGCGACGCCGAGCTGACGGAGCTGCTCGCCGCCGGCGTGGTGATGTGCCATCCGTTCGTGATCGGCGAGCTGGCCACTGGCGCGCTGCCGCAGCGCGAGCGGCTGCTCGCCGAACTTTCCCATCTGCCGGAAGCGCCGCTGGCCACGCAGGCCGAGGCGCTCGGCTTTCTCGAACGGCATCGTCTTTGTGGCCGCGGCCTCGGCTGGGTGGACGTGCACCTTCTGGCGAGCGCCTTTCTGGCCGGACGCGCGCCGCTCCTGACACGCGATACGCGCCTGCGCGCGCTCGCCGGCGAACTGGGGCTGACGCGGCACGGGGGGCGTCACTGATGCCGCGCCGGGACGCCGCGCGCAGACCGGTGGGGTCATGACCGGCACCCTGTTCATCGTCGCCGCGCCGTCCGGCGCCGGCAAGACCAGCCTGACGCGGGCGCTGCTCGAAGGCGATCCGGATCTGCTGTTGTCGGTGTCGTACACCTCGCGGCCGCCGCGGCCGAACGAGGTCGACGGCGTGCACTACCACTTCGTCTCGCGCGAGACGTTCGAGGCGATGATCGCGCGCGGCGAGTTCTTCGAACACGCCGTGGTGCACGGCGATCTCAAGGGCACGGCGCGCGCGCCGGTGGAGCGCGCGCTCGCCGCGGGCAAGGACGTGCTGCTCGAGATCGACTGGCAGGGCGCGCGCCAGGTGCGTGCGCAGCGCCCGGATGCGGTGAGCATCTTCATCCTGCCGCCGTCGCGCGCCGAGCTCGAGCGCCGGCTGCGCGCGCGTGCGTCGGACAGCGAGGAGACGATCCGCCGCCGCCTCGCCGACGCGCGGCGCGATCTCGCCCACGCCGGCGAGTTCGACTATCTCGTGGTCAACGACGACTTCGCCGCGGCACTCGCGGAGCTGCGCGGGATCGTCGCGGCCCGGCGCCGCGGCGAGACGCCACCCCGGCAGGCGCACGCCGCGCTGCTCGCCGAATTGCTGAATTCCGCCTGATCGACGCGGTCGCGCCGCTTCCGCCGCGCGGCGCGGTCCGGTAAGGTAGCGTCCCTGCCGTTGTCCTGGAGTCCGATGAACGCGACGTCCGCGCCGCCGCCGAACGAGGCGTTGATCCGCATCCGCGGTCTGCGCACCGTGCTCAACGGCAAGACCATCTTCGACGGCGTGGATCTCGACATTCCGCGCGGCGGCGTCACTGCGATCATGGGCCCGAGCGGCACCGGCAAGACCACGCTGATGCGCCACATCACCGGCCAGTTGCCGCCGGACGCCGGCGAGATCGTGGTCGATGGCGTCGATGTCGTGCGCGCCTCGCGCGAGCAGTTGTTCGCGCTGCGCGAGAAGATCGGCTATCTGTTCCAGAACTCGGCGCTGCTCACCGATTTCACGGTGTTCGAGAACGTCGCGTTTCCGTTGCGCCAGCAGTTGCGCCTGCCCGAGGAGCTGGTGCGCAACATCGTGCTGACCAAGCTGCAGGCGGTCGGGCTGCGCGGCGCGGCGGAGCTGATGCCGAGCGAGCTGTCCGGCGGCATGATGCGGCGCGTGGCGCTGGCGCGCGCGATCGTGCGCGATCCGATGCTGATCATCTACGACGAGCCGTTCGTCGGGCTCGATCCGATCGCGCTCAACCAGATCCTCAAGCTGATCCGCACGCTCAACCAGACGCTCGGCATCACCAGCATCCTGGTCGCGCACGAGCTCGCCGCGGTGCGCCAGGTGGCCGATCGCATCCATCTCGTCGCCGCCGGCAAGATCGCCGCGGCCGGCGCGCCGGAGGAGCTGTCGCGCGGCGATTCGCCGTGGACCCGCCAGTTCTTCGCCGGCGAGGCCGACGGCCCGGTGCCGTTCCATTACCCCGCGCCGGACTATGCGGCGGAGCTCGGTCTCAGCGGAGGTGGCGCGTGAACGCGGCACACCGCGCCTTCGCGCCGCTCGCCGCGGGCCTGGCCCAGATCGGCGCGTGCGGGCGGTTCCTGCTGCACGTCCTCGGCGCCGTGCCGCGCAGTCTGCGCTACCTGCGCGAGACCGTGCGCCAGGTCTTCTTCGTCGGCGCGATGAGCCTGGTCATCATCATGACCTGCGGCATGTTCGTCGGCGCGGTGCTCGGCCTGCAACTGTACGACGTGCTGTCGCGCTTCGGCAGCGCGGCGATGAGCGGCACCGTGGTCGCGCTCGCGCTGTATCGCGAGCTCGGTCCGGTGGTCACCGCGCTGCTGTTCGCCGGCCGCGCCGGCACCTCGATCACCGCCGAGGTCGGGCTGATGCGCGCCACCGATCAGCTCGACGCGATGGAGATGATGGCGGTCGATCCGCTGGCCTACGTGATCGCGCCGCGCTTCCTCGCCGGCGTGATCGCGATGCCGCTGCTCGCCTGCATCTTCAACGCCCTCGCCATCCTCGGCGCGCACCTCGTCGCGGTGAGCTGGCTCGGTCTCGACAACGGCACGTTCTGGTCGAACATGACCGCGAGCGTGGACCTGTGGACCGACGTGGTCAACGGCGTGTGGAAGAGCGTGGCGTTCGGCGCGGTGGTGACCTTGATCGCGACGTTCCAGGGCTACACCACGCCGCCGACCAGCGAAGGCGTGGCCTACGCGACCACGCGCACGGTGGTGTTTTCCTCGATCGTGGTGCTCGCGCTCGATTTCGTGATGACCGCGTTCCTGATGTAGCGGGCGCATGCGCGGGCACATGCAGGCGGAACCGGTTGGCACGGAACATGGGCTGAGGTGAAACGATGGCACAACGACAATCCTTCCAGATCGGCACCGGCCTGTTCATCGTGCTCGGGTTCGCCGCGCTCACCTATCTCGCGACGCAGACCACCAGCATCGCCAACTACCGGCAGGGGCCGAGCTACACGCTGAAGGCGCGCTTCACCAACATCGGCCAGCTCAAGCTGCGCGCGCCGGTCAAGCTCGCCGGCGTGCGCGTCGGCACGGTCAGCGCGATCGAACTCGAACCGGACAAGCTCGATGCGCTGGTGACGCTGACGATCGACCGGCGTTTCGACAAGATTCCCGACGATTCCGCCGCCGCCGTGTTCACCAGCGGTTTGCTGGGCGACCAGTACGTGGCGCTGCAGCCGGGCGGCTCGACCGAGCCGTTCAAGGACGGCGACGAGGTGGTGCTGACGCAGAGTTCGATGCAGCTCGAGGAACTCATCGGCAAGTATCTGGTCGGACAAGGCGACGGCGGCAAGAACGGCGAGAAGCCCGCGCCGAAACCGGACGGCAAGTGACCGCCGTCGACCGCCCGGACGAGTAGAGGAGTATAAAAATGCGCTTCGTATCCATTTTCCTTTGTTTGCTCGGCCTCGCCGCCGCGACCGGCGCGCGTGCCGACGGCCCGACGCCGAATCAGGTGGTGCAAGGCATCGTCGAGGACCTCGACCGGACCATGAACGCGCGCCGCGCCGAGCTCAGCCACGACCGCGAGGCGCTGCTCAAGACCATCGACGGCATCGTGCTGCCGCATTTCGACATCGACTACGCCTCGATCCTGGTGCTCGGCCAGAACGCGCGCAGCGCCACGCCGGCGCAGCGCGCACGCTTCGCCAAGGCGATGTACAACTCGATCACGCACCGCTACGCCGAGGGCCTGCTCAAGTACACCGAAGGCCGCGTGCGCGTGCTGCCGTTCCAGGGCGAGCTCAACGACAAGCGCACCCTGGTGCGCACCCAGGTCGTGCTCGACGACGGCAAGACGGTGCCGGTGGACTACGCCTTCCGCAAGACCCAGGACGGCAACTGGAAGGCCTACGACGTGATCATCGAGGGCATCTCCTACGTCACCAACTACCGCAACCAGGTCGACGCCGAGATCAAGAAGAGCGGCCTCGATGCGCTGACCGAGCGGCTGGAGACGCAGGGCGCCAAGGCGTTGGAGTCGCTGGAGCAGCAGGGCAAGTCGTGACGCGCGCGCCGCACTTCCGCGTCGAATCCGACACCCTCGGCACGCTGCGCGTGAGCGGCGCGATCTCGTTCGCCAACGCCGGCGCGGCGCTGGCGCGCATGCCACGGCCGGCGGCGCCGGGTTCGACGCTGGAGCTCGATCTCGCCGGGCTGGAGCAGCCCGACAGCGCCACCCTCGCCGTGCTCATCGCCTGGAGCGCGCGTGCGCGCCGGCATGGCGTGACGCTGCGCTACCGCCGCGCACCGGTCGGTCTGCGCCGGCTGGCGACCCTGTGCGAGGTGGACGGGCTGCTCGGTCTCGGCTGAGGAAGGTCTGATCAAATTCCGGCGGCGCTGTCTTCGGCGGGGCGTCGCACCTCCACACCCCCATCAAACCCTTGCTGCGAAGGGTTTGATCGCCCCCTTGACTCAACGGGGCGCAAAAAGCCGGAGCTGCGTCCCCCGGTGGTTCGGAGGTTCCCTGAGGCGGCATCAGCCGGCGTCCGGCTTGTCCTTCTTCTTCTGCTCCTGCTGCTTCTCGTACTTCTGTTGCTCCTCGAGCAGCTTGTCGGCGTCTTCCACGTCGCTCACGCCCTGCAGCGCCTGGATCACCGCCAGCGGCGGTTCGCCGCGGTAGATCCGGTACAGCCGGCGCTGGCGGTAGGCGTCACGATAGAACACGTAGGGATCGTACACGCCCTCGAGCAGCCGCTCGCCGTCGATCGCGCTGGAGCGCAGCGTGACCAGGTAGGCGATGGTCGGCAGGTATTCGGCGTGCAGCTCGTAGTCGTGGCTGCGGGCGTACCAGGACAGCGGATCGAAGGCGTAGCGATCGACCGGGAACGCGACCAGATCGCGGCCGGTGGTCGAACCGATCAGCGGCAGCACCAGGTACGGGCCCTCCGGCACGCCCCACTTGGCCAGGGTCACACCGAAATCGGTGTCGCTGGCCTCGATGCCCATCTCGCTCGCCGGATCGAGGAAGCCGAGCACGCCGATCGTGGTGTTGATGAGCAGCCGGCCGGTCGCCTTGAACGCCTCCTTCGGGTTGCCCTGGAGCACGTCGTTGGCGATGGTGATCGGCGATTCCAGATTGGCGAAGAAGTTGCTGATCAACCGGCGCGAGGTCGGGTTCGTTACCTTGCGATAGGTCACCGCCACCGGGCGGATGGCGACGCGATCGGCGAACTCGTTGAACGCATACATCTTGCGGTTGAACTTCTCGTACGGGTCGTCGTTGCGCGGCATCGGCGTGGCGCAGGCGGCGAGCGCGAGCGCGCAGGCGGCGAGGAGACCAAGGCGGCGGAGCGGGATCGGGTAGGGCATGCGGCGGGTGTCCTTGTCCGGGATGCGGTGGCGCGCCGGTTGTTCTTGTCGGCAAACCACGAAGCCTAACGGAAATGGGTCGGATTTTGCAGAGCACAATGGCACGGTCCGGGGGCGGCCGTTCAGCATCGCGCCGGTGCCGGGCCGCGGCCGCACGGCGGCCTGTTTGCGCCGCACAATCCGATCGGGCTACAATGAGCCTGGGCTAAACCGATGAATGGACACTGTTTTTGAGGATTTTATGGCACGCATTACGGTGGAAGACTGTCTCGAGGTGGTGAACAACCGCTTCGAGCTGGTGATGATGGCGACGCGCCGGGCGCGCCAGCTCGCCAAGGGCAACGAGCCCCTGGTGGAAGCCAACAACGACAAGCCGACGGTGCTCGCGCTGCGCGAGATCGCCGCGCGCAAGGTGGACATCGAACTGATCGCCGAGGTCGAACGCCAGGAGCGCGAGAAGGCCGAGCGCGAAGCGCTGGAGTGGGCCGCCGCCGAGATCGACGAGGATCTGTCGAAGGGCGACGAGCTGTGAGACCCGCCGGCGGCCGCACGCAGCACCCGATGCGCCGCCGCGAATCGCAGGCGCAGCGGCCCGCCGCGAGGGCCTGACCCCCGGCGCGCGAGGCGAGCATGAGCACGGCGCTGCAGGAAACGCTCCCTGCCGACGTGCAAGCACTGGAACAGCGCCTGCAAGCATATCTGCCGCCCGAGCAGATCGAGCGCATCCGCCGCGCCTACCGCATCGGCGCCCGCGCCCACGCCGGGCAGACGCGCCGGAGCGGCGAACCCTACATCACCCATCCGGTGGCGGTGGCGAGCATCCTCGCCGAACTCGGCCTCGACGCCGAAACCATCACCGCCGCGATCCTGCACGACACGCTCGAGGACACGCCGCTGTCGCGCGCCGAGCTCGAGCGCGAATTCGGCACCACCGTCGCCGAGCTGGTCGATGGCGTCACCAAGCTCGACAAGGTGATGTTCGGCAGCCTGCAGGAAGCGGCGGCGGAAAGCTTCCGCAAGATGCTGCTCGCCATGGCGCGCGATCTGCGCGTGATCCTGATCAAGCTCGCCGACCGCCTGCACAACATGCGCACGCTCGCGGCGATGGACCCGCCGGCGCGCCGGCGCATCGCCCGCGAGACGCTGGAGATCTACGCGCCGATCGCGCAGCGGCTCGGCATGAACAAGTTCAAGGCCGAGCTGCAGGAGCTCGGCTTCCGCGCGCTCTATCCGCTGCGCCACCGCGTGATCCAGGCGCGCATCAAGAGCGTGTTCGGCAACCGCCGCGAGGCGATGGCGAAGATCGACGCCGCGCTGTCGGCACGGCTCGACCAGGAACACATCCGCCACCGCATCGTCAGCCGGATCAAGTCGCCGTACAGCATCTACGCGAAGATGCGCAGCGAGCACAAGAGCTTCGCCCAGGTGATGGACGTCTACGGCTTCCGCGTCGTGGTCCAGAACACCATGGAGTGCTACCACGCGCTCGGCGCGATCCATGCCCTGTACAAGCCGCTGGATGCGCGCTTCCGCGATTTCATCGCCATCCCCAAGGCGAACGGCTACCAGTCGCTGCACACCGTGCTGTTCGGCCCGTTCGGCGCGCCGATCGAGATCCAGATCCGCACCGAGGACATGGACCGCATCGCCGAACGCGGCGTCGCCGCGCACTGGATGTACAAGACCGCCGCGGCACCGCCGACCGCGGCGCAGGCGCGCGCGCGCGAGTGGGTCGAGGGGCTGGTCGGCGCGCAGACGCGCGAGGCGTCCTCGGTCGAGTTCCTGGAAAATGTAAAAGTGGATTTGTTCCCGGACGAGGTGTACCTGTTCACGCCGAAGGGACGGATCCTGGCCCTGCCGCGCAACGCCACCGCGCTCGACTTCGCCTACGCCGTGCACACCGACGTCGGCACCCACGCGGTGGCGGCGCGCATCGACAAGAAGCTCGCGCCGCTGCGCCAGCGGCTGAATTCCGGCGAGACCGTCGAGATCATCACCGCACCGTCGGCGCAGCCGAGCCCGCAGTGGCTCGAATGGGTGGTCTCCGCGCGCGCGCGCACCGCGATCCGGCATTTCCTCAAGCGCCTGCAGCACGAGGACGCGGTGGAGTTCGGCCACCGCATGCTCGACTGCGCGCTCGCCGCGCGCGGCCTCACCCTCGATGCGATCCCGTCGCGCGCGCTCGATCGCCATCTCGCCGAGGCGCGTTTCAAGCGCCTGGAGGAACTGCTCGCCGACATCGCGCTCGGCAACCGCATGCCCGATCAGGTCGCCGCGCAACTGGCCTCCGCGCACGGCGCCGCCGCGGCGGCGCACGACGCGATGCCGGCCACCGAGAAGATCCTGATCAGCGGCGCGGAACGCGGCGTGCTCAGTTTCGGCAACTGCTGCTACCCGGTGCCGGGCGACGACATCTTCGGCTATCTCTCCGCCGGCAAGGGCATCGTCGTCCACCGCCAGGACTGTCCCAACGTGCCCGAATACCGCAAGACCCCCGAACGCATCGTCGCCATCGACTGGGATCGCGAAGTGCGCGGCGATTACCGTGCGCGCCTGCGCATCGTAGTCGACAACAAGCCCGGCGTGCTCGCCACGGTGGCCGCGGCGATCGCCGAGGAGGACTCCAACATCGAGAACGTCGAATACCAGGAGCGCGACCAGCAGACCTCGACACTGCTGTTCACCATCGAGGTGCGCAACCGCAAGCACCTCGCCGCGGTGATGCGGCGCGTGCGCAACGCCGCGGTCGTGCACGGGGTATATCGCCACCCGTAAGCGATCGTAGAATCGCGTGGCCCCGCCGTTGCACGCCGAGGAGTGCCCATGTCCCGCCAGATCATCGCCACGCCGGCTGCGCCGCAAGCCATCGGCCCGTATGCGCAGGCCGTGCGCTGCGGCAACACCGTGTATCTTTCCGGGCAGATCCCGCTGGATCCCGCCACCGGCGAGCTGGTGACCGGCGACATCACGGCGCAGACCCGGCGCGTGTTCGAGAACCTGAAGGCGGTCTGCGCCGCGGCGGGCGGCTCGCTGGCGCAGCTCGCGCGCGTCGGCATCTATCTCACCGATCTTTCCCACTTCGCCGCGGTCAACGCGGTGATGGCCGAATACTGCGTCGAGCCCCATCCGGCGCGCGCGACGATCGGCGTGGCCGCGCTGCCGCGCGGCGCGCAGGTGGAGATCGACGCGATCCTCGTGCTGGAGTAGCGCGTGCGGGATCGCGACGCCGGACCGGCGGCAGCCAGCGAACGGCCCCCGCCGCGCGCGGGCCGGCGCGCGCCGCGGCAACCCGATCTCCGCGCGGACGTCGCTGCCGCGCCGGCGATCGCCGATCCGGCAGCGACGCCGGTGACCGCGCTGCCGGGCGTCGGCCCGACGCTCGCCGCGAAGTTGCAGCGGCTGGGGCTGCTCAGTTTGCAGGATCTCTGGTTCCACCTGCCGCTGCGCTACGAGGACCGCACCCGCATCACGCCGATCGGCGCGCTGCGGCCGCGCGAGCCGGCCCAGGTCGAAGGCCGCATCGAGGCGGTGGAACGCGGCTTCCGTTATCGCCCCCAGTTGCGCGTGGCGATCAGCGACGACTCGCGGCAGACCCTGCTGCTGCGCTTCTTCCACTTCAATGCCGCGCAGGCCAACCAGTTCGTGGTCGGCGCGCGCCTGCGCTGCTATGGCGACGTGCGCCTCGGCACGCACGGCCCGGAGATGATCCATCCGCACTATCGCCTGCTCGGCGACGCCGCGGCGGCGCCGGTGGAGGACCGGCTGACGCCGGTGTATCCGGCGACCGAGGGGCTGGGCCAGGCGCGCCTGGCGGGGTTGATCGCGCGCGCGCTGGAGCGCTTGCCGGCGGATGAGGCGCTGGAACTGATTCCGGCGGAATTGCGCAGAGTATACAAATTGACTTCGCTGCGCGCCGCGCTGCTGTACGTGCATCGGCCGCCGCCGGGCGCGGACGTGGCGCGGCTCGCCTCCGGCACGCATCCGGCGCAGCAACGTCTGGCGTTCGAGGAACTGCTCGCGCAGCATCTCAGTCTCAAGCGGCTGCGCGCGCGTCTGCGCCGCGACGCCGCGCCGGCGCTGCGCGGCGACGGCGCCCTGCGCCGGCGGTTCCTCGCCGCGCTGCCGTTCGCGCCGACCCGGGCGCAACTGCGCGTCGCCGCCGAGATCGCGCGCGATCTCGCCCGGCCGGTGCCGATGCTGCGCCTGGTGCAGGGCGACGTCGGCTCCGGCAAGACCGTGGTCGCCGCGCTCGCCGCGCTGCTCGCGGTCGAGGCCGGCGAGCAGGTCGCGGTGATGGCGCCGACCGAGCTGCTCGCCGAACAGCACTGCCGGAATTTCCAGCGCTGGTTGCAGCCGCTCGGCGTGGAGGTGGTCTGGCTCGCCGGCAAGCTCACCGGCCGCGCGCGCGCGGCGGCGCTGGCGCGGCTCGCGCAACCCGCGCCGGCGGTGGCGATCGGCACGCACGCGCTGATGCAGGAAGGCGTGACGTTCGCGCGCCTCGGCCTGGTGGTGATCGACGAACAGCACCGCTTCGGCGTGCATCAGCGGCTGATGCTGCGCGACAAGGGTCGGACGGCGTCCGCGGCGGCCGGGCACGATACGGACGCCGCCGCGCGCCTGCCGCATCAGCTCGTGCTCACTGCCACGCCGATCCCGCGCACGCTGGCGATGGCCGCCTACGCCGATCTCGACGTCTCCGTGATCGACGAGCTGCCGCCCGGACGCACGCCGGTGACCACGGTCGCGATCGCCAATAGCCGCCGCGGCGAGGTGATCGAACGCATCCGCGCCGCCTGCGCCGCCGGCCGTCAGGCGTACTGGGTGTGCACGCGGATCGAGGAATCCGACACCTTGCAGGCGCAGGCCGCGGAGGCGGTGCACGCCGAGCTCGCCGCGGCGTTGCCGGAGCTCCGCATCGGCCTCGTGCACGGCCGCCTGAAGCCGGCGGCGAAGCAGGCGGCGATGGCCGCGTTCGCGCACGGCGAAACCCATCTGCTCGTCGCGACCACGGTGATCGAGGTCGGCGTCGACGTGCCGAACGCGAGCCTGATGGTGATCGAGAATGCCGAGCGGCTGGGCCTCGCGCAGTTGCATCAGTTGCGCGGCCGGGTCGGCCGCGGCGGTGCCGCGTCCAGTTGTGTACTTCTATACCAGCCGCCGCTGTCGGCCACCGCGCGGCAGCGCCTGGACGTGCTGCGCGAGACCGCCGACGGGTTCCGCATCGCCGAGAAGGATCTGGAATTGCGCGGGCCGGGCGAGGTGCTCGGCACGCGCCAGACCGGCGCGCTCGCGCTGCGCATCGCCGATCTCGCCCGCGACGGTGCGCTGCTGCCGGCCGTGCAACGCGCCGGCGCGACGATGCTGCGCGCGCATCCGGCGTTGAGCGAACGCCTGATCGCACGCTGGATCGGCGCGGCCGCGCGCTATGCCGACGCCTGAATCCCGCACCCGGAACCCCTGCCGATGCCGACCCGACTGCTGATCGACACCGACCCCGGCGTGGACGATGCACTCGCCATCCTGATGGCCCACGCGCACGCCGACGTCGCCGGCCTCACCATCGCCGCGGGCAACGTCGGCCTCGTCCACACCGTCGGCAACGCGCTCAAGCTGCTCGAGCTGATCGACGCGCCGACGCCGGTGTTTCCGGGTTGCGCGGCGCCGCTGGTGCGCGCGGCGGACGATGCCGCGTTCGTGCACGGCGCGGACGGCTTCGGCGACACCGGTTACCTGCCGGCCGCGCGTCGCGCCGCCGACGAGCACGCCGCGCTCGCGATCGTGCGCCTGGCGCGCGTGCACGAGGGCGCGCTGACGCTGGTGGCGATGGCGCCGCTGACCAATCTCGCGCTCGCGCTCAAACTCGACCCGGCGCTGCCGCAGCGCGTGGCGCGGCTGGTGATCATGGGCGGCGCGGTCACCGGCCGCGGCAACACCGGGCGCGTGGCGGCCGAATTCAACATCGCCTTCGATCCCGAGGCGGCGCACGTGGTGTTTTCCGCCTGGCCGCGATTCACCCTGGTGGACTGGGAGCTGACCACGCGCCACGGCATCGCCTTCGCGACGATGGCGCGCTGGCTCGCCGCCGACGATCCGCGCGCGCGCTTCTTCGCCGCGCTGTCGCGCAAGACCCGCGCCTGGACCGAGGCGCGCGGACGCCCGCGGCTGCTGGTCGCCGATGCGCTGGCGATGGCGGTGGCGCTGGCGCCCGAGATCGTGCAGGGCGCCGAGACCCGGCACGTGGCGGTCGAGCTCGACGGCGCGCTGAGCCGCGGCGCGACCGTGGTGGACTGGGACGGTCGCCTCGGCCGGCCGGCCAACGCCGAGATCGTCACCGCGGTGGATCAGGTGCGGTTCGAGGCGTTGGTCGCCGCCGCGCTCGGCGCCGGCTGAAGCGCGTCGGCGTTGCGCAGCCAGACGTCGCGCTGCGGGAACGGAATCTCGATGTCGTGCGCGCGGAACGCCTCGGCGATGCGGCAGTGCAGTTCCGTGCGCACCGGATTGCGCTGCTCGATCTCGGCCACGTACACGCGCAGCTCGAAATCCTGGCTGTTGTCGCCGAAGCCGGTCAGCCAGCAGCTCGGCGCCGGTTCGGCGAGCACCAGCGGATGCGCCGCGGCGATCTCGAGCAGCAGGCGGCGCACCGCCGCCGGGTCGTTGCGGTAGGCGACGCCGACCTTGATCACCACGCGCGTGGTCGTATCCGACAGCGTCCAGTTGATCAGCCGGTCGGTGATGAAGCTCTTGTTCGGCACCACCACTTCCTTGTTGTCCCAATCGACGATCGTGGTCGCGCGCGTGCGGATGCGCGCGACCGTGCCCTCGACGTTGCCGATCGTGATCACGTCGCCGATGCGGAACGGGCGCTCGAACAGCACGATCAGGCCGGAGATGAAGTTGGCGAAGATCTCCTGCATGCCGAAGCCGAGACCGACCGAGAAGCCGGCGGCGAGCCATTGCAGGTTGCTCCAGCGCAGGCCGAGCAGCGACAGGCCGAAGATCGTGCCGGCGAACACGATCAGATAGCGGGTGAGGCTGGTGATGGCGTAGCGCGTGGGCGCATCCACCGGGAAGCGGCGCAGCACGCCGACCTCGAGCAGGCCCGGCAGGTTGCGCGTCGCCACCCAGGTGAGCAGCAGCAACACCGCCGCCTCCAGCACGTCGCGCAGGCTGACGTGCAGCGCGGTTTCCTTGCCGTCGACGAGCTGGCTCGAATCCCACACCGTGACGTTGCCGAGCATCGACAGCGCCGGCGCGACGTCGGCGAACACCCACAGCAACGCCGCGCCGGTGGCGACCACGGTGAGCGCGCGCAGCAGCCGGCGCGTCTGCGTGCCGATGCTGGCGAGGCTCATCGCCTCGGCTTCGATCCGCTCGGCGGCCGGCGCGCCCTCGCCGCGTTCGCCGGTCTCCTCGGCGCTCTGCTTCTCCAGCATGCGCTTGAACGCGAGCCGCCGCTCGCCGAGCACCAGCCAGCGCACGGCGAGGCCGTGCAGCGTGGTGAGGATGAGCAGCAGGCCGAGCGCACGCAGCACGTGCGCGCTCAACGCTTGCGCGGTGACGAAATAGCCGCGCAGGTCGAGCAACGCGAGCAGCACGCACAGACCCGCGGCGGCGAGGCGGCTCGCCTGACGCAGCCGCGACGGTTCGACCACCACGGTGTGGCGCGCGGTCCACAGCCGACCCGGCGCGAGCAGCCACCATGCCAGCGCGCCGGCGCCGGCGAGCGCGGCGGCGAGCAGCAGCCGGCCGAGCGTGTCGAGCGGCGCCGATCCGCCGAGCAGATCCAGCAGGAACAGGCAGGGCAACAGCAGCAGGGCGAGCGGAAGCGTGGCGAAGTGCAGACTCTGGCGGCGCGGCCGCGGCCAGCGGAAGTGGAACTGGGCCAGGCCGTGTTCGGTGGTGAGCGCGCGCAGGAAGCACAGCGCGGCGGTCGGCACGACCAGCGCGAGCCAGGCGGCGGAGACATCCTCGGTTTCGCCGTGCGCGTAGGCCGCGCCGGCCTGCACCAGTTTGCCGAACGACCACAGCGCCACCGGCAGCGGCGCGGCGCGCAGCAGGGTCCAGCCGAGCGCCGCGCCGGTCAAGCGGTAGCGGTCGCTGCGGATGCGGCGCATCGGCACCGTGATCTGTTGCAAGCGCGCTGGCGCACGGCGGGCGAGCAGCACGAGCAGGACCAGCAGCAACGCGCCGGCCGCGCTGCTGAGCGGCCGCTCCGCGAGCGCGCGCGCGGCATGTGCGAGCGTCGCGCCGCCGCGGTGCGCGGCGAGGAACGCGGCGGCGTCGTGCGGCAGACGCGCGAGCCAGGCCGGACCGACCGGCGTATGGCTGGGCGTCCACAGCAGGTGCGTCTCCAGCATCGTGCCGAGCCGCCCGGTCGCGGCGATCAGATCGCGCAGCTCCTGTTCGGTGTCGCCGAGCGCGCTGATCAGGCGCGCCTGTTGCGTCGCCAGTCGCGGCAGGATCTCGCCGCGCAGGTTGTACCGGCGCAGCAGTTCGCCGCGCAGCGTCGCCAGCGCCTCCGGCGCGACCCCGGCCGCGGCCGGGGTGAGCGCATCGGCCTCGGCTTGCAGATCGGCCAGCGCGTTCTGCTGTTCGCGCACGTCGATGGCGTCCATGCGCGTCCTGGCGAGTTCGGCCTGCAGCGCCTCGAGCTCGCGCCGCAATTGCGGCAGCGGTTTCAGCTTGCGCTGTTCGGCGAGCAGGATCAGGCCGACCGCTTCGCTGATGCCGCCGATGCGGATGCGCTCCTCGGTGTTGGCGAGCGCGAGTTCGGTGTCTTGGCGTGCGCCGTCGAGCGCCTGCTTTTCGCGGCGCAGTTCGCCCATGCGCGCCACCACGTGCGTCAGTTGCTCGCACAGCGCGCGGTTGCGCTCGGCGGCCTCGCGCAGCAGACGCACGGCGTCGGCGCCGTCGGCGTCGGGCGCGGCGCGCGCGCAGAATTGCGCCACGTCCGCGCCGGTGCGCTCGAGCACGCGGGTCTCGAGCACGGCGACGTGTTGTTCGAGTTCGGCGACCAGACGCTGGCGATCGTGCAGTTGCGCGGCGAGCAGGCGCTGGCGCGGCTCGTAGCTCCGATTCTCGAGTTCCAGCAGGGCCACCCGCACGGCCGCCAGACGCTCGGCCGCCCGCGCGCGCAGCGCCTGCGCCTGCGCCTGCGCCAGCGGCGCGCGCGACGTGGCCGCCGGCGGGCTGGTGCGGGCGTGGTCGAGCGCGGCATAGGCGGCCGCGAGTTCGTCGCGCAACTCCGCCGGTCGCGCGCTCTGCCGTTCGATCTCGCCGGCGAGGCCGACGGCGGCGCTGCGCGCGGCCGCCAGGGCGGCGCGCTCGTTGCCGAGCAGCGCTTCCAACTGCTCCACGGTCGCGTGCTCGGGCAAGGCGTTCCGCCAGGCCAGCAGCGCCGGGGTGTTGTC
This sequence comes from Rhodanobacteraceae bacterium, assembly GCA_021325475.1. Taxonomy (GTDB): domain Bacteria; phylum Pseudomonadota; class Gammaproteobacteria; order Xanthomonadales; family Rhodanobacteraceae; genus Rudaea. Next base: position 18,626 of record JAJPHA010000055.1, read on the forward strand.
GCGGGCGAGCGCTTCCTCGAGCTTCTGCGCGGCGGCCTCGGCGCCGTCGGCGGTCTGGCGCATCTGCCGCCATTGCTCGGCCAGCTCGTCGGCGCGCTTGTCGTCGGCTTCGGCCTCGCGCAGCAGGTCTTCGGCCTGTTGCCGTTCGCTCGCGCCGAGATCGCGACGCTGCTCGAGCGTCTTCCGCGCGGCGGCGATCGCCGCTGCCTGGCTCGCGGGCAAGTCGGCCTCGGTCGGCGGCTGGGCGAAGGCGCCGAAGCAGAGCAGGGTCAGGGACAGGAGCCACCGGTGAAGCGGCGAAGCCGTGCGGCGGTGCGCGCGATCCGCTCCCGCCGCGACCCGGCGCGAAGCGCGCCGAGCCGCGCCGACTTGCCTCAATGCCGCAAGAAACGATATCATGTCAATCTTTTCTCACCGATTTCCGGAGCAGGTTCCATGAAGCCCGACATCCATCCCAAGTACGAGCCGGTGGTGTTCCAGGATGTCTCCACGAATTTCGCCTTCCTTACCCGGTCGACCATGACCAGCAAGGAAAAGATCCGCTGGGAGGACGGCAAGGAGTATCCGGTGGTCAAGGTGGAAATCTCCAGCCAGTCGCACCCGTTCTACACCGGCAAGCACAAGATCGTCGATTCCGGCGGCCGCGTCGACAAGTTCCGCCGGCGTTACGGCAGCAAGTGAATCCCTGATCCATCTCCTGGTGCGCGCGTGGCGGCTGCCGACGCGCGCAGCGCGGCGCGCACCCATCCAGCGCGCGGCGACTTTCCTCGGCAAACGCCTGTGCGATAATTCGCCGCCCGGCCGTCGCGCCGGCGTGCGCGGCGACACGTCGCGCGCCGTGTCCGTTCCCCGCCCAGGAGTTTCGCCGTGTCCGCCAAGACTGCGTCCGAATCGACCGTCCAGCTCACCGACAGCGCATCGAGCAAGAGCGCCACGTTGCCGCTCCTCAGCGGAACGCTCGGCGAATCCGCGGTCGACATCGGCAAGCTGCACAAGGAACTCGGCTACTTCACGTTCGATCCGGGCTTCGTCTCGACGGCGAGCACGCGCAGCGCCATCACCTTCATCGACGGCGATGCCGGCGTACTGCTCTACCGCGGCTATCCGATCGAGCAGCTCGCCAAGTATTCGAGCTTCCTCGAGGTGGCGTATCTGCTGATCAACGGCGAACTGCCGACGGCGGCGCAGTTCAAGGCGTTCGAGCACGAGGTGACGCATCACACGATGATGCACGAGTCGCTGAAGAACTTCCTGCACGGCTTCCACTACGACGCGCACCCGATGGCGATGCTGTGCGGTTCGGTGGCGTCGCTGTCGGCGTTCTACCACGACACGCTCGACATCAACGACCCGGAGCAGCGCCGGCTCGCGGCGATCCGGCTGATCGCGAAGGTGCCGACCATCGCCGCCGCGGCGTATCGCTATTCGATCGGCTGGCCGATCCGCTATCCGCGCAACAACCTCGAATACGTCACCCGCTTCCTGCACATGATGTTCGAGGTGCCGAGCGAGCCGCTGGAGCTCAATCCGGTGGTGGCCAAGGCGCTCGATCTGCTGTTCATCCTGCACGCCGACCACGAGCAGAACGCCAGCACCTCGACCGTGCGCCTGGTCGGTTCGACCGGCGCCAACCCCTACGCCTGCGTGGCCGCCGGCATCGCCGCGCTGTGGGGACCGGCGCACGGCGGCGCGAACGAGGCGGTGCTGAAGATGCTCGCCGAGATCGGCGATCCGAAGCAGGTCGGCAAGGCGGTGGACCGCGCCAAGGACAAGAATTCCGGCTTCCGCCTGATGGGCTTCGGCCATCGCGTCTACAAGAATTTCGATCCGCGCGCGACGATCATCCGCGAGATGGCGCACAAGGTGCTCGCCGATCTGCACATCAGCGATCCGCTGCTCGACGTCGCGCTCGAGCTCGAACAGGCCGCGCTCAAGGATCCGTATTTCATCGAGCGCAAGCTGTATCCGAACGTCGATTTCTATTCGGGCATCATCTACAAGGCGCTCCGCATCCCGACCGAGATGTTCACCGTGATGTTCGCCATCGCCCGCACCGCGGGCTGGGTGGCGCACTGGCTCGAGCAGCACCAGGACAAGGACACCAAGATCGGTCGTCCGCGGCAGATCTACACCGGCGCGACCAAGCGCGAATACGTGCCGATGGTCAAGCGCTGAGCGGCGCCGCCGCGCACGCTAGGCTTCGTCCAGCAGGGCCGCGACCGTCGCCAGCGTGCCGCGCCGCATGGGACGTTCGTCGATCCGATCGAGCGGTGCCTGGCGGATCGCATCGCGCGGCAGCAAGGTCAGGTCGAACGCGACTTCGTGGCGCGCCAAGGTGAGTACCGGCACCTCGGTGACGAGATCGCGACGCAGCCGCAGACGCCGGCTGCGCTCGGCGTAGGCCACGCCGTGATCGGCGAGGAACAGCATCACCTGTTCCGGCGTTTCGCAGTAGAGGTGCAGACACACCGCCGAATGGCGGTCGGCGGTGCCTTCGAGCACGGCGCCGACCAGACGCGGCTCGAAGCGCGCCAGGAAGCGCATCGCCTCGAGCGCGGCCCGACGCAGCCGGCGCAGGTGCTGCGGCTGCTCGTCGAGCTGGAACAGGCGCTGGTGTTCGCGCAGCGCATCCTCGATCTCGCGATTGCGCGGCAGTTGCGCCTCGTCGTGCACGTGCAGCCGCTCGGCGGCTTTGCGCTTGGCGAGATGGAAGTCGCGGATGCCGTGCTCGCTGATCAGCCGTGCGGCTTCGAGCGCGATGCGGCGACGCATTTCTGCCGTGCGTGCGGTGAGGTGGGACGGTGTGCGCATGTTCTCCTGCTCCGCGGACCCGGACAACGCCACGCTCGGCCACTCGGCGCCCCGTGCGCTGAGCACGTCGCACCGCGCAAGCCCCATCAAAAGATGCCGTAGGCGTCCTCCTGCACCTTCTTCTGCTGTTCCGAGGGGCTGGTCGGTGCGGCTGCCAAGCGGGCGACGTCCTCGACCTTGAACACCTCGAGAATGCTGTGTGCCGCATCGCTCGGCGCGAGTTGGCCGGTGGCGGGGTCGATGCGCGCGGTGGTGATCCCGGGCGGCATCTCGAACGGCTTCTCCGGCACGCCCTTCAACGCGGTGCGCATGTAACTGATCCACATCGGCAGCGCCGCCTGCGCGCCGAATTCGCCCACGCCGTTGGCGCGGCCGAGCGAGCTGAAGTCGTCGAAGCCCACCCAGACGCTGGCGACGAGCGTGTCGTTGTAGCCGCTGAACCAGGCGTCGCGATGATCGTTGGTCGAACCGGTCTTGCCGGCCAGATCGTTGCGCTTGAGTACCATCGCGCCGGCGCCGGTGCCCCGGCGCACCACGTCGTGGAGCAGGGAGCCCACCAGATAGCAGATGCGCGGATCGAGCACGCGCGGGGCCAGCCGCGGCGCCTCGGGGTCGTTGGCCGGCGGCGCCGGCGCCGCGATGGCGCTGCCGATTGGCGACAGCGCCGCCTTGATCGCCGCGCCGCCCGCATCCGCTTTCGGTTCCGCGGCGGCGGCTTGCGCGCGCGCCTCCTCGAGCAGGCGTTGCGGGCAATGGCGGCAGGCGACGAGCGGATGCGCCCGGTACACTTCGTTGCCGTCGCGATCGACGATGCGCTCGATGAAATACGGATCGACCAGAAATCCGCCGTTCGCGAACACGGCGTAGGCGCGCGCCATGGTCAGCGGCGACACCGACGCCGTACCGAGCGCCATCGACAGGTTGTCCGGCACCTGATCGAGGGTGAAGCCGAAACGGGTGACGTATTCGCGCGCGTAGCGCACGCCGATGGCGTCGAGCAGGCGCACCGAGACCAGGTTCTTCGACTGCACCATCGCCTCGCGCAGGCGCATCGGTCCCTCGAACTTGTCGTCGTCGTTCTTCGGCGTCCACAGGCCGTTCGGCTTGGACGGATCGGCGAACACGATCGGCGCGTCGTTGATGATCGAGGCCGGCGTGAAGCCGTGCTCGAACGCGGCGGCGTAGAAGAACGGCTTGAAGCTCGATCCCGGCTGGCGGTTCGACTGCACGGCGCGGTTGAACTTGCTGCGCGCGAAGCTGAAACCGCCGACCTCGGCCTTGATCGCGCCGTTTTCCGGATCGAGCGAAATCAGCGCGCCCTGCACGGCCGGGAGCTGTGCGAGCTTCCACTTGCCCTCGTCGTTGCGCGCCAGGCGCACCACGTCGCCGACTTGCAGCACGTCGTTGACGTGTTTCGGCGCGGCGCCGCGATGGCTCTCGTCCTTGTAGCGGTTCGCCCAGCTCACGCCGTCGAGCTCGAGCGGCACGCTCTGGCCGTCCGCGAGATACACCGTCGCCGATTTCTCGCCGCTCTCGGTGACGATGCCGGGCAGCAGGCCGACCACCGGGTGATAGGGCTCGAGCAGCTTGTCGAGATCGCCCGGCAGCGGATGATCGGGCACGTTGAGGTGCGCCTCCGGACCGCGGTAGCCGTGGCGTTGGTCGTAGGCGATGAGGTCCTCGCGCAGGGCCTGATTGGCGGCGTCCTGGTCGCGCGAATCGAGCGTGGTGTAGACCGCGTAGCCGTCGGTCAGCGCCTCGTTGCCCAGCCGGTCGATGGCCTCCTGGCGCACGCGCTCGGCGAGGTAGGGTGCCTCGACTTCGATCGGCGGCTCGTGCGCGTAGGCGCGATCCGGCTCCGCATTCGCCTGCTTGAACTGCTCGGGCGTGATGAAGCCGTTGTCGAGCATGCGCTGCAGGACGTAGGCGCGGCGTTCGACGGCACGCGCGCGATTGCTGAGCGGGTTGCTGCTCGACGGGAACTTCGGCAACGCGGCGAGCATGGCCGATTCGGCGAGCGTCAACTGGTCGAGCGTCTTGCCGTAGTAGAACTCGGCCGCGGCGGCGACGCCGTAGGCCCGGTTGCCGAAGAAGATCTTGTTGAGATAGAGCTCGAAGATCTCGTCCTTGGTCAATTCGCGCTCGATGCGGAAGGACAGGAAGATCTCGGTGACCTTGCGCGTCAGGCTCACTTCGGGGCTGAGGAAGAATCCGCGCGCGACCTGCTGCGTGATCGTGCTGCCGCCCGGCACGTGCAGCGTGCGCTTGGAGACCATCAGCGCCATCGCGCGCACCACGCCCTGCCAGTCGACGCCGGGATGGTTGTAGAAGTTGGCGTCCTCGGCGGCGAGGAACGCGTTCTTCAATTGCGTGGGGACTTGATCGATCCGGACCGGAATGCGGCGCGTCTCGCCGAAGGTGGCGATCAGCTTGTTGTCGGCGCTGTAGACGCGCAGCGGCACTTGCAGCCGGACTTCCCGCAGCGCATCCACCGAGGGCAGACGCGGCGCGATCAGCCAGTAGGCGACGCCGACGGCGAGGCAACCGAGCAATACGGCCGACACCGCCAGAATCAAGGCGTAACGGAGCAAACGTAGAAAAATTCTCATGCGGTGCCGGAGTGTGATCGCAGTCAAGGTCGCGGTGCGACGCTCGCGCTATAGATCGGCGCTCGCCAGTATAGAGGGCGAGCGCGCGACTCGATAGCTTCGACCCGCGCCAATGCGGGCAAAAGCATGGCAAGCGCCTGTCAAATCAACGATTTGCACAGAAGAATCGCCCACTGTTGATAATCCGTTAAGATTCGTATTTAATGTAGATGCGCATATATCGCTCGTAAGGGCGCGTGGGAAGGGGAAAAAGTGTGGGCCTACTCAGTGCGAAGACGCCACCCCTGATCGGCGTGGACATCAGTTCGACCGCAGTCAAGCTGCTGCAGTTGAGTCAGTCCGGCGGCAAGTACCGCGTCGAGCACTACGCGGTGGAGCCGCTGCCACCGAACGCGGTTGTCGAGAAGAACATCGTCGAGGTGGACGCGGTGGGCGAAGCGATTCGCCGCGCGCTCAACCGCTCCGGTGCGCGCACCAAGTACGCGGCGGCGGCGGTCGCCGGTTCCGCGGTGATCACCAAGGTGATACCGATGCCCGCGGATCTGTCCGAGGACGACCTCGAAGGGCAGATCCAGGTCGAGGCCAATCAGTACATTCCCTATCCGCTCGAAGAAGTGAGCCTGGACTTCGAAGTCATCGGACCGGTCAAGGACAACCCGGAGATGATGAACGTCCTGCTCGCCGCCTCGCGCACCGAAAACGTCGACCTGCGCGTGGCCGCGCTGGATCTCGGCGGGCTGACGGCGAAGGTGGTCGATGTCGAGGCGTTCGCGATGGAGAACGCGTTCAAGCTGGTGGCCGATCAACTGGCGGTGCCGAAGGATGCGGTGGTCGCGGTGGTCGACATCGGCGCCACCATGACCACCCTGATCGTGCTCAAGAACCAGCGCACCATCTATTCGCGCGAACAGGTGTTCGGCGGCAAGCAGCTCACCGACGAAGTGATGCGCCGGTACGGCCTGTCGTACGAGGAGGCCGGCCTCGCCAAACGCCAGGGCGGTCTGCCGGAGTCGTACGAGATCGAGGTGCTCGAGCCGTTCAAGGAGGCGATGGTGCAGCAGATCAGCCGCCTGCTGCAGTTCTTCTTTGCCGGCAGCGAATACAACAATGTGGATCAGGTGGTGCTCGCCGGCGGTTGCGCCTCGATCGCCGGCGTGGCCGAGATGGTCGAAGAGCAGCTCGGCGTGCCCTGCGTGGTCGCCAATCCGCTCGCCAACATGTCGTTGTCGTCGCGCGTGCAGGCGCAGACGCTGGCCCAGGACGCGCCGGCGCTGATGATCGCCTGCGGGCTCGCCCTGAGGAGCTTCGACTGATGGCCAAGATCAATCTACTGCCGTGGCGCGCAGAGCGGCGCAAACAGCGCGAGCGCGAGTTCTATCTGATGCTCGGCATGGCGGCGCTCGCCGCCGTGGCGGTGGTGGTGCTGTGGTACCTGTGGATGGACGCGCGGCTGGCCAATCAGGACAACCGCAACGCCTATCTCAAGGATCAGATCCAGCAGCTCGACAAGAAGCTGACCGAGATCAAGCAGCTCGAGGAAACGAAATCGAAGCTGCTGGCGCGCAAGCAGATCATCGAGCAGTTGCAGGCCAACCGCTCGCAGATGGTGCATCTGTTCGACGAGCTGGTGAAGACGATTCCCGACGGCGTGCGCCTGACCTCGCTCAAGCAGAGCGGCGACACCCTGACGCTCGAAGGCGTGGCGCAATCCAACGCCAGCGTCGCCAATTACATGCGCAACCTGGACGCTTCGCCCTGGCTCAAGCGCTCGGACTTGCAGCAGACCGAGGCGAAAGGCAGCGACAAGCGCGACCGCTTCCAGTTCGGGCTGACGGTGAAGCTGACGAGTCCCGAGGAGAAGGAAAAGGAGAAGGCCAAGGCGGCCGCGCAGGAGCTTGCCACGATGCCCGCGGACAAGCCGGGCCAGGCGCCGGCGGCGCCCCCGGGCGGCGCCACTCCGAATGCGCCCGCGGCCGGCAAGACCACTCCCGCCAACGCGGGGAGCAAGCCATGAAACTGTCGGATTTCCGCAATCTCGACCGCAACAACATCGGCGGCTGGCCGCAGGGCGTCAAGCTCACGTTCTGCACCATCCTGTTCGGCCTGGTCGTGCTCGCCGGCTGGTATTTCCTGATCAACGACCAGCAGGATCAGCTCGGCCAAAAGCAGAACGAGGAGACCCGCTTGCGCAAGGAGTTCTCCGAGAAGCAGGCCAAGGTGGTCAATCTCGACGCGCTCAAGGACCAGCTCGATCAGATGCGCGACATGCTGCGCCAATTGCTGCGGCAGTTGCCGAGCAAGACCGAGATGCCGGAACTGCTCGTCGATATTTCGCAGACGGCGCTGTCGTCCGGCATCGCCACCGAGTTGTTCAAGCCTGGGGCGGAGGTGATCAAGGAAGGCTTCTACGCCGAGAAACCGATCCAGCTCAAGATGCTCGGCACCTATCACCAGTTCGGTCATTTCATCAGCGGCGTGGCCGCGCTGCCGCGCGTGGTCATCCTGACGATGCACGACGTTTCCTTGAAGCCGACCGACGCGAAGAGCGTCAGCGGCGGACTGTTGCAGCTCGAAGGCACGGTGAAGACCTACCGCTATGTCGAGGACGACGAGGAATCGAGCGGCAAGGCACCCGCCAAGCCCAGAGCGGCCAAGCCCGCTCAAGCACCTGCCACACGGGAAGGGGGACAGTGAGCATGCGCGCAGGTCACGCTTCCAATCCAGTGAGAATCACCGCGCTGGCGGTTCTGTTCGCGGCCTTGGCCGGCTGCACCGGCGGTGACAGCGACCTGCGCGAATGGGTCGCCGCCGAGAAGGCGAAGAAGGGCACGCCGATTCCGCCACTGCCGGTGCTGAAGACCTTCGAAACCTTCGAATACAAGTACAAGGACGACGATCCGACCGTGCGCAATCCCTTCGGTCCGAGCATCGAGGAACGCCAGCAGGCGCTGGCCTCCGCCAACGGCCCGCGGCCCGATCAGCATCCGAAGGAGCCGCTGGAAAGCTATCCGCTGGACAGCCTGAAGATGGTCGGCACGATCGGTACCGGGCCGACCATGGAAGGGCTGATCAAGGACCCGGAAGGCGTGATTCACCGCGTGCACCGGCACAACTATCTGGGTCAGAACAACGGCAAGATCACCGCCATTGCCGAGGACCATATCGAACTCGTGGAACTGATCTCGAACGGAACCGGCGGTTGGATGGAACGCCAGGCGTCGATCGCGCTGGGCGAGAAATAGACGACCCATTGGGGGTAACTTGAAATGACCAGTACAGTTGCTGACTTCCTGGGACGCACGTCCAGAGCCGGAGCCGATCGCGATCTGCGCTTCGGCATCCGCGGACTGATCGCGCTCGTCGCGCTGCTGTTCGCGACGAACGTTCTCGCCGAGAACATCCTGCAGGACATCACCTATGCGCCGCTGTCCGGCGGCCAGGTCCAGATCACCATGAAGTTCGCCGCGCCGGTGGGCGAACCGCAGATCTTCACCACCGAGAACCCCGCGCGCATCGCCATCGACATGGCCAACACGCGCAACGGCATGACCCAGCGCCGCATCGAGGTCAACACCGGCGCGACCAGCGGAGTGAGCGCGGTGGAGGCGGCCGGACGGACGCGCATCGTCGTCGACCTGTTCCATCCCGCCACCTACGAGACCAAGGCCGAAGGCAACAATTTCGTGTTGACCGTCAACGCCGGCATGACCGGCTCGGCGACGACGACCGCGGTCGCGGCCACGGATCAGACCAAGATCATCTCCGGCGGCGGCCTGGAGGTATCCAACATCGATTTCCGCCGCGGCCAGCACGGCGAGGGCCGCATCGTGATCTCGTTCAATGGCGAAGGCGCGGGCGTCGATCTGCAGCGCCTCGGCGACAAGCTGAGCGTGGACATGTACAACGTCAAGCTGCCGCCGCAGCTTGCGCAACGCCTGGACGTGCTCGACTTCGCCACGCCGGTGCAGTTCATCGAGACGCGCGGCAAGGGCAACGGCGCGCACATGGACATCGCCGCCACCGGCCCGTTCGAGCAGCTCGCCTATCAGGCGGGCAACCAGTACATCATCGAGGTCGCGCCGAAGCAGGAGGAAAAGCGCGTCGATCCGAACGCACCGCCGGAATACACCGGCAACCGGGTGACGTTCAACTTCCAGGACATTCCGACGCGCTCGGTGCTGCAACTGATCGCCGACGTGTCCGATCTCAACATCGTCGTGTCCGATTCGGTCGGTGGCAACGTGACGTTGCGCCTGATCAACGTGCCGTGGGACCAGGCGCTCGACATCGTGCTGCAGGCCAAGGGCCTGGACTAGCGGCGCAACGGCAACGTGATCTGGGTGGCGCCGCAGAAGGAGATCGCCGAGCGCGAACACGCGCTGGCCGAGGCGCGCGCCAAGCTGCAGGAAGTCCAGCAGACGATCACGGTGTACATCCCGATCAGCTACGGCAAGGCCAAGGACATCGCGGATCTGCTGACATCCTCCAAATCACAGCAGGGCGGCGGTACCAGCGGTGGTGTGGGTGGCTCAACAAACCTCGGTACGGGGTTCTTGTCTCCGCGCGGCCGGGTGACCTCGGACGACCGTACCAATACCCTGCTGGTCGTGGATACTCCGGATAGGATCGAGCAGATCCGCACCTTGGTGGCCAAGCTGGACCGGCCGGTGCAGCAAGTGCTGATCGAATCGCGTGTGGTCGTCGCGACCGACAATTTCTCGCGTGAACTCGGTGCCAAGTTCGGCATCAGCGGCGGCTATCAGACCAACAACACGGTCGTTTCCACGGCGGGCACGTTGAACGGCACGGACCAGATGACCAATGCGGCCTTGTTCAATCGTTTCAATGGCACGGGCAGCGGGTTGCCCAACACAGCGCCTTCGACTCAACTCGGCCCCGGCGTATTGGTGCCGTCGTTGGGTAATCGTCTCAATGTGAATTTGCCTGCCAGTTCTCCGGCCGGCAGCTTCGGGCTCGCGATCCTGGGTGCCGACTATCTGCTCGATCTGGAACTGTCCGCGGCGCAGACCGAAGGCCGCAGCGAGCTGATTTCCAGCCCGCGCGTGATCACCGCCAACCAGCAGGAAGCCGACATCAAGCAGGGCCAGGAAATCGGCTATGTGACCTTTACCGGCGGTAGCTCCGGTGGCGGTGCCGCGACGGCGACGGTACAGTTCAAGGAGGCCGTGCTCGAGCTGAAGGTGACGCCCACCATCACCGCGGACAATCGCGTATTCCTGAATCTCGACGTCAAGAAGGACGCAATCAACTCGCTGGTGCCGAATCCCGGCGGCGGTTTCGTGCCGCAGCTCGACAAGCGTGAGATCAACACCTCCGTACTGGTCGACAACGGCCAGACCGTGGTGCTCGGCGGCGTCTACGAGTTCGACAAGTCGACCGACATCAAGAAGGTGCCGTTCCTCGGCGACGTGCCGGGATTGGGCGCCCTGTTCCGCAACACCAAGAACAACAACCAGAAGGCGGAGCTGTTGATTTTCGTGACTCCGCGCATCTTGAACGAAAACCTGAAATGAACCAGACCATCGACCTTGCTATACGGGCAGACTTTGCCGCTGCCGGAGAGACGACTACATGAAAGCGCGAGCTGGGAGATTCGACATGAAAGCCTTGGGCAACACCTGCGTGCTGTGGCTCGCGTGCCTCGTCTTGGCGAGCTGCGGCGGTGGCGGCGGCGGCAGCCAGTCGTCCTTCACGCCGACGCCGGCGGACTCGATCACGATCAGCGCAGCCGCGAGTTCCATCAGCACGAATTCGTTCACGACGCTGACGGTCACGGTCAAGAAGCCCGACGGCACGCCGGAGGACGATGGCACGACCGTAACCGCCTCGCTGTCTCCCTCCACCATCGGCACGGTCAGCGGTGCGGCGGGTACACCCGCCGGCAGCACGGCGACCAATACCCTGGCCGGTGGCAAGGCAACTTTCAATTTCACCAGCAGCAATCAGGCCGGTACCGCGTCGATCTCGTTCTCGCTCCCCGCCGGCCTGCATGGCAACCCCAACTCGACCGTGGCTTCCACGAATATCACGGTCACTGCCGGTGGCACCCAGGATCCGCGTCTGCAGTTGACCGCGACGACGACGACGCTGCCGTTGAATCCGTTTGCCGCTCAGGCGGAAACATTCCCGTTCCCCAGCAATTTCATCGGCTCGCCTTACATCGCGGAAGTTACGGTTACTTGGCGTCATTCCAATGGCCAGCTCGTGGCGGGCACCAACCCGGTCAACGTCTCGATTGATCCAGTCACGGTCGCCAGCTTTTCCACCCTCGATGATCCGAAGACCCCATGGACCGGCCAAACGAAGAATCCGCCGACGATCGAAGGAAATGAGTTCCTGACCCTGCTCGGCAGCGGCCCGGTCAACGTTACCGGCGGCAACGGTGCAATCTTTGTGCATGCCGAAGACGTACCTGGTCAGGCCACGCTTACGGTCACGGCGATCGACCCCGACAACAACCAGACCATCAGTTCGCAACTGGTCTTCACCATCGCCGGTTCCGCATCCAGCTTGCCGTCGTCGATCAGCGCGCTCGCCGACAGCGGCGTCTACGTGTCCGGTTCGGGCGGCCCGCAGAGCACCGTGGTGCGCGCGAACGTCACCGACGGCAACAACGTCGGTGTGGCCGATCCGAACGGGTTCGACAATGTCGAGTTCCAGATCATCGGCCCCGCCGGCAATGATGCACGCTTGACGGGCATCAATGCCGCGGGACAGTCGGTCACCGGCACCAAGGTCGACACCGTGACCCACAACGGGATCGCCAGCGTCACGTTCCAGGCAGGGACGGTGCAGGGACCGGTGCAGGTCAAGGTTACCGCCGATCGCGGCGACAACAACGTCGACAACCAGATCCAGGATCCGGTCAGCGCGACGGCTACCGTGGTCGTTTCCGACGGCAAGCTCTTCAGCCTGACCATCGATTCGCCGGACACCGGCGCCGTCACCACCACCGGCGTGTCGGCCAACGCAACGGAAGTTCCGGCAGGATCGGGGAATTACCAACTGATCATCAGCGCGAAGGGCGTCGACCGGCAGGGCAATCCGGTGCTCACTGGCACCCAGATCGGTTTCGGCGACATCGACTCGCCGCAGACCCCGGGGGCCGGAGCCTCGCCGCAAGCCTGGTTCACGATGTACGGCACCAAGGGCGATCCGCAGGAAGGCGGTACGCTGTTCACTGCCGCCGACGGGAAATTCGTCGCCTCGAATGGCAACGGCGCGGGTCCGGGCGACACCTTGCTGGTCATCGGCAAGGCTTCGGAAGGCGCGCCGGTCGGCAACGACGATCTCGAAAGCTCGTCCAAGATCACCGCGGTCAACAGCGCGACCAGCCTCACCGTGGCGACACCATTCAATCTCAACGACACCACGGGTGTGATCGTCGACAACCACGGCGTGCTGCCGTACATCGTCGGCCGGGCGCAGTTCAGCAGCGTGCAGTCGCCGTCGTTTACCGATTTGAGTACATCGAGCCTGACCGGAGTGGCCACGACCACCCTGAACTATCCGGCCTCGGCGATCGGCAAGGCGGTCGCGATCTGGGCGCAAGGCACCGGTACGGATACCAACTCGAGTCCGGGTCGGACGCGAGTGGTCGCCGACATCGCTACGCTGGTCTTCCCCGGCACGGCGTCGGGTGCGTTCCTGACGGCGTCGCCGGATCCGCTGAACGGCAATACGACGCAGACGGTCACGGTCTGCTATTTCGACGGCAACGACCGGCCGATTCCGAACTTCGACATCAGTTTCGCGTTCAACCTGCTCGGCCTCGGCAGCGGCACGGTCGACGGCGTGAACGGCAGCGGCAAGCTCAAGAACCTGACCGGTCCGAATGGTTGTGCGACCGCCTCGGTGACCACCGCCAGCCTGCCGCCGACCAGCAGCAGCTCGCAGACCCAACCCAGCATCACCTTCAGCGCGGGGCCGTTGAACACCACCAGCACCAGCGGCGGCGCGCAGGCGAGCGTGACCGTGCCCTTCGTGGTCAATGCGGCGCAGTTGCAGGTCGGCTGTTCGCAAGTCTCCGGCGGCACCGTTACCGTCAGCCTGACCTTGCTGGATGCCGCGGGTGCCGGTATGCCCGGACAGACCATCACCGGCCAATGCTCGGTGACCTCTTCGAGCGGCAGCATTACCGTCGGAACCATACCGGTCACCGACGCCAGCGGCTCCACGACGGCGACGATCACCGTGAATCCGGCTGGAACGACGGGGCACTGCACCTTCCAAGCCTCTTCGTTCCCGACACTGGCAGGATCGGTGACGATCTCGGGTTCGGGCACCTCGTGTAACGGTGGATTCAGCCCGCCATGAGTTCTCCGTAGCGACACTGGAAATGGCCAAGGGCCGCGGTGACGCGGCCCTTGCTTTTGGGATGTGACGCAAGCCGTTGTCGGCGCCGGCGCGATCGGGGATGATTGGGCCATGGGCTCGGCGTATCGGATCGAACTCAGTCCCGGCGAGGTGCTGTTCCGCGAGGGCGATGCGCCGACCACCGCGTTCCTGATCGAGTCCGGCAGTCTGCGCATCACCGCGCAGCGCGACGGCGTGCCGATGGTGTTGAGCGATCTCGGTCCCGGCACGCTGGTCGGCGAGATGGCCGTGCTGGACGATTCGCCGCGCAGCGCGAGCGCGACCGCGCTGGAACCGTGCGTGCTCACGCCGATCGACCGCAACCAGTTCGCCGAGCGGCTCGCCGCGGCCGATCCGGTGGTGCGCGCGCTGTTGCTCAGCCAGCTTTCGCGCTATCGCACAGCGCTCGCCACGTTCACCGGTCATGCCGATGGCGTCGCCACCGAGTCGATCGTGGCCGGCGGCGATTCCGCACACGCGCTCGACAAGATCCGCCTCGAAAGCCAGTTGCGCGGCGCCCTGGAACGCCGCGAACTCGAGATCCGCCTGCAGCCGATCCTGGACATTGCCGAACGCCGCATCGCCGGCTTCGAGGCGCTCACGCGCTGGAGCCACCCCGAGCGCGGCGCGGTCTCGCCAGCCGATTTCATCACCCTGGCGGAGGAGACCTCGCTGATCGTGCCGGTCGGCGACTACGTGCTGCGCGAGGTCTGCGGGGCGCTGCGGCGTGTCGCCGACGCCGTGCCCGCGGCGCGTCCATTCATCGCCCTGAACGTGTCGGGACGACAGCTCGAGGACGCGGATTTCATCGAGCGCGTGCTGGCGCAGTTGCACCAGCACAACGTGCCGCCGGAATGGCTCAAGCTCGAGATCACCGAAAGCCTGATCCTCGACTATGCCAAGGTCAACGCGCTGATCGAACACAGTCACCGCGCCGGCATCAAGGTGGCGCTCGACGATTTCGGCACCGGCTATTCCAATCTCGGCCACCTGCACCGGCTCGCCTTCGACACCCTCAAACTGGACCAGGGCTTCATCCGCCAGCTCGACGATCCGCGCTGTCTCGCCATCGTGCGCGCCGTGGTCGGCATGGCCTCGGCGCTCGGCTGCGACATCGTCGCCGAGGGCGTGGAAACCGAGGCGCAACTGCACACGCTGGCGACGCTCGGCTGCGAGTACGCCCAGGGCTATCTGGTCGGCAAGCCGCAGAGCCTCGACGAGGCGCTCGCGGCGCTGCGCGGCTGAGCGCGCGCGGAAACCTTCCGTCGCCGTCGCGGTCTGTGGACGGCGCGGCTCGCCGATCCGTGCGATGATTGGCCATCCCAAGCGACCACCATGGACATGCCCGATACCGTAACGCGCAGCCCGCTCGCGGCCGCGTTCGCCACGTTGCGCAGCGAGCTGTCCCGCTGCATCATCGGCCAGCAGGTGCTGATCGACCGCCTGCTCATCGCCTTGCTCGCGGACGGTCACTTGCTGGTCGAGGGCGCGCCGGGCCTGGCCAAGACCACCGCGATCAAGGAGCTCGCGGCGCGCATCGAAGGCGATTTCCACCGCATCCAGTTCACCCCGGACCTGCTGCCGGCGGATCTCACCGGCACCGAAATCTATCGGCCGCAGCAGGCCAGCTTCGAATTCCAGCGCGGTCCGATCTTCCACAACCTGCTGCTCGCCGACGAAATCAACCGCGCGCCGGCCAAGGTGCAGTCGGCGCTGCTCGAGGCCATGGCCGAACGCCAGGTCACGATCGGCCGCACGACGTATCCGCTGCCGGCGCTGTTCCTGGTGATGGCGACGCAGAATCCGATCGAGCAGGAGGGCACCTATCCGTTGCCGGAAGCGCAGCTCGATCGCTTCCTGATGCACGTCCGCATCGGCTATCCGGATGCCGCGGCGGAAGCGGCCATCCTCAAGCTTGCGCGCGAGCGCGCGCAGACCGCGCTGCATGCGTCGCCGAGCGTGCCGCGCTGCCTGACGCAATCGCAGATCTTCGCCGCGCGCGAGGAAGTGCTCGCCCAGCACCTCGCGCCGGCGCTCGAGGAATACCTCGTGCAACTGACCCTGGCCACGCGTTCGGCTGCGCGCTACGGCGAGGACCTGGCGCGCTGGATCGCCTACGGTGCCAGTCCGCGCGGCACGATCGCGCTCGACCGCTGCGCCCGTGCCCACGCCTGGCTCGCCGGCCGCGACTTCGTCGCGCCCGACGACGTGCACGCCGTGGTGCACGACGTGCTGCGTCATCGCGTGCTGCTGTCCTACGAGGCCGAGGCCGAGGGCGTCACCCCGGACCAAGTGATCGACACGCTGCTCGCGCGCGTGCCGCTGCCGTGAGTCGCCGCCGGCAGGCGTGGTGCATCGGATCCCGGATTCGCCCCTGACGTGACATGAGCGGTGTTCGCGTCGAGCTCGCCGAATTGATCGCCCTGCGCCTGCGCGCGCGCCGTTTCGTCCGCCCCGCGCCGCGCGTCGCCGGCAGCCGTGCGGCGACGCACGGCTCGCGCTTCCGCGGCCGCGGCATCGACTACATCGAGTCGCGCGCCTACCAGCCGGGCGACGACATCCGCCAGATGGACTGGCGCGTCACCGCGCGCAGCGGCCGGCCGCACACCAAGCTGTTCCAGGAGGAACGCGAACAGAACGTGCTGCTGGTCGTCGATGTCAATCCGAGCCTGCGTTTCGGCACGCGCGTGCGCTTCAAATCGGTGCAGGCCGCGCGCGCGGCGGCGTGGCTGGCGTGGGCGGCGGTGCAGGGCGGCGATCGCGTCGGCGCGCTCGGCTTCGGTGCCGGTCTGGTCGCGGAAGTGAAGCCGGGCGGCGGCACGCGCGGCGCGCTGCGCGTGTTGCGCGCGCTCGGCGAGTGGGACGCGGTCGCCGGGCACGGACCGTCCGTGCCGCTGTCGCAGGCATTGCAGCGGGCGCACCGGCTGGCACGACCGGGCAGCCGCGTGCTGCTGCTGAGCGACGGCTACTCGGCCGATGCCGCCGCCGAGGCGCCGTTGACGCGGCTGGCGCAACACTGCGATGTCGCCGCGCTGGTGCTGTGCGACGCGCTCGAACAGGCGCCGCCGCCGCCGGCGACGTATGCCGTGCACGGCGAGGACGGTCGCGCCGTGCTCGACCTCGCCGCTCCGCGCCTGCGCACGCGCTGGCCCGAGCTCTTCGCCGAACGTCGCGCGGCCCTGCTCGCCATGTGCCGGCGCCACGCGCTGCGCGTGGGCCTGCTCGACACCCGCGACGAACCGGAGGCAGTGCTGCCGCGCCTGCTCGGCATCGAGGCGCGGCGCCGCGTGGCGCCGGCAGGAGCCGCATGAATCCCGCGACCGGGCCGATCCTGCGCGACATCCACCTGCCGCCGCCGCCGTGGTGGCCGCCGGCGCCGGGCTGGTGGCTGGTCGCCGCGCTTTGTGTACTTTGCGGCATATTTGCCTTTGTGTACGCGCGCCGCCGGGTGCGGCGCCGGCGCCAGCGGCGTGCGGTGCTGGCCGAGCTCGACCGCGGCATCGCCGCGGCCGGCGACGATCCGGCCGCGCTCGCCGCGGCGCTGTCGCGGTTCCTGCGGCGCCTGACGCGGCACATCGCGCCGGCCGCCGCTGCGTATCCCGGCGAACGCTGGCTCGCCTGGCTGGACGAACGCGCCGGTTCGGACGAATTTCGCCGTGGCGTCGGCCGCGTCCTGCTCGAGGCGCCGTTCCGCCGCGACGCACGCTACGACACCGCGGCGCTGATCGCGCTGGTGCGCCGGTTCGCGCGGATCGTGCTCGCGCAGGAGGTGGCCCGTGCTTGAGTGGGCCTGGCCCTTCGCCTTCCTCGCCCTGCCATTGCCGTGGCTGCTGGCGCGCTGGCTGCCGCCGGCGGCCGCGCCGGCGACGGTTGCGCTGCGTCTGCCGCTGGCGTTGCGCGGTCTGGAGGCGGCGCGCGGCGGGACGCCGCCGCCGTCGCTGCGGCGGCTCATCGCCGCCGCGATCTGGGCGCTCGTGGTACTCGCTGCCGCCCGTCCGCAGTGGCTGGGCGAGCCGCAGGCGGTGTCGCGCAGCGGCCGCGATCTGCTGCTGGCGGTGGACGCCTCCGGCAGCATGAGCACCGAAGACATGCAGATCGGCGGGCGGCCGGTCAGCCGCTACGCCGCGGTCAAGGCGATCGCCGGCGATTTCATCCGGCGCCGTGTCGGCGATCGCATCGGGCTGATCGTGTTCGGCAGCCAGGCCTATCTGCTCACGCCGCTGACGTTCGATCGCGACACGGTGCTGAAGCAGCTCGAGGAATCGGCGGTCGGTCTGCCCGGCCGCGAAACCGCGATCGGCGATGCCGTCGGTCTCGCCGTCAAGCGGCTGCGCGAACGGCCGCAGGAGCAGCGTGTGCTGATCCTGCTCACCGACGGCGTCAACGACGCGGGCGAGCTCGATCCGTACCAATCGATCGAGCTGGCCGCGGCCGAGCATGTGAAAATCTATACCATCGGCATCGGCGCCGAAGCGATGCGCATCGACGGTTTCTTCGGCAGCCGCATCGTCAATCCGTCCGCCGATCTCGATGAGAAGCTGCTGCGCTCGATGGCCGAGACCACCGGCGGCCGCTACTACCGCGCGCGCGACACCGCGGCGCTGGCCGAAATCTATCGCGAGATCGACCGGCTCGAGCCCGCGGCAGACACGACCCGGCAATTCCGGCCGGTCGATGAGCTGTTCTTCTGGCCGCTGGCGGCGGCGTTGCTGCTCGCGCTCGGCCTGCTCGGCGCGCGGTTCGGTTTCCGCACGGGATCGGCTGTGGAACGAGCATCGCCGCTCGCCACCGCCCGCTTCGCCTCGCGTCAGTCCGGTACCTGATCGTGCACGACTGGCTGGCCGAATTCCATTTGCTCCGGCCGTGGTGGCTACTCGCGCTTGCCGCGTTGCCGCTGCTATGGCGCGCGCTCGGTCGCCACGCCGACGACGCCGGCGCCTGGCGCGGCGTGGTGGATGCGCATCTGCTGCCGCACCTGTTGGACGGACCCGAAGCGGGATCGGCGCCGTCGCCGGTGCCGCGCCGGCTTGCCGCGATCGCCTGGGTGCTGGCGTGCCTCGCGCTCGCCGGACCGGCGTGGGAACGCCTGCCGCAGCCCTTGTTCCAGAATCGCGCGGCGCGCGTGATCGCGCTGGAACTCGCGCCGACCATGGCCGCGCAGGACGTGAAGCCGAGCCGCTACGAACGCGCGCGGTACAAGATCGCCGACCTGCTCAAGCGCAACGGCGACGGTCAGGTCGCGCTGATCGCCTACGCCGGCGATGCGTTCGTGGTCGCGCCGCTGACCGACGACGCCAACACCGTCGCCAACCTCGTCGATGCGCTCGAGCCGAGCGTGATGCCGGTCGCCGGCAACGCCACCGGCCGGGCGATCGAGCTCGGCGTCCACCTGATTCACGGCGCGGGCCTGAGCCAGGGCGAGATCGTCCTGCTCGCCGACGGCGTCGGCGACGACGGCCTCATCGCCGCCGAGCGCGCGCGCGCGGCCGGCGTGCGCGTATCGGCGCTCGGCATCGGCACCGCGCAGGGCGCGCCGGTGCCGCTGCCGCAGGGCGGTTTCCTCAAGGACGCCAGCGGCGACATCGTTCTGCCCCGGCTCGACGGTACGGCCCTGCGCACGCTCGCCCGCCTCGGCGGCGGCCGCTACGTCGACTGGAGCATCGACGCCAGCGATCTCGACGCGCTGGGCGACGCACACAGCGCCCACGCCGCCGCGGCGGCGCGCGCCACCGAGGCCACGACCACGCGCTATCGGGATCGCGGGCCGTGGCTGGTGCTGTGCCTGCTGCCGATCGTGGCGCTGCTGGCGCGGCGCGGCTGGCTGCTGCTCCTGCCGCTGGCGCTGCTCGCCCACAGCGAACCGGCCGCGGCGCTGTCGTGGCGCGATCTCTGGCTCACGCCCGACCAGCAGGCGAAGGCCGCACTGGATGCGGGCCATGCTGCCGAGGCGCAGGCGCTGGCGCGGGATCCGGCGCTGCGCGGCGCGGCCGCCTATCGCGCCGGCGACTACGCCAGGGCGGTCGAGGAATTCGCCCGGCGCAACGACGCCGATGCGCAGTACAACCGCGGCAATGCGCTGGCCAAGGCCGGGCGCTACGAAGACGCGATCGCGGCCTATGATGCGGCACTGCGTCTGCGTCCGGACCTCGCCGACGCCGCCGCCAACAAGCGCGCGGTCGAGGAGTGGCTCAAACGCCAGCGGCAGGACGCGCAGAGCCGGCAGGATCGCGAGCATCAGGGGCACGAGCAAAAGGAACAAGACAGTTCAGGCTCGGACGCAGACGCCGCGAACGGCACGCCATCGTCGAACGCCGGCCAGGCGAACCGCGCAGCGCAAGCCGGACAGGATCACTCGTCGCCGACGCAACGCGACGGCTCGAGACCGGCGTCGCCCGAGCGCCCGAGCGACGACGATGCCGCGGCCGCGGCGGCGGAGCAACGCCGCGCCGAGCCGGCCGAGCGCGAGGCCGAAGGGCAGTTCCGCGAGGACATGAATCGCGCGCTGGCGCGGCAAGGCGAGGGTGGAGACAAGCCTGCACCGGCGGTGCGCCTCGGCGCGCTTGCGAAGGACGCCGGCAGCGACGAGCGCGCGCAAGCGGTGGAACAGTGGCTGCAGCGCGTGCCGGACGATCCGGGTGGCCTGCTGCGGCGCAAGTTCCAGCTCGAGTATCAGCGCCGTCGGCACGGCGGCGGAGACTGACGGCCATGACGCGACGCATCGTATACTTTGTCGCTACCTGCGCATTGTGGATTTGTGCGCAAGCCGCCGCGGCCGAGGTGCGCGCCTGGCTCGACCGCACCAGCATGCAGCTCGGCGAGACGGTCACGCTCAATGTCGAGGTGAGCGGCGACGTCAACGCCGCCGAGCCCGACTTCCACGTCCTGGAGCAGGACTTCGTCCTGCAGGGCACGCAGAGTTCGAGTTCGGTGACCATCGTCAACGGCCAGACCACGGCGAAGCGGCTGTGGGCGGTGGCGCTCGAACCCAAGCACGAAGGCACGCTCACCATCCCCGCGCTCGAGGTCGCCGGACAGCGCACCGCGCCGCTGACCCTCACGGTGCAAGCCACACCGGCCGGCGGCGGCAAGGCCGGCGACGAGGTGTTCCTCGACGTCAGCGTCGAGCCACGCGCGCCCTACGTGCAACAGCAGGTGGCGATGACGGTCAAGCTGTACTTCGCCGTCAATCTGCTCGACGGCAACCTGGACGATCCGCAGGCGCGGGGCTTGGTGGTGCGCAAGCTCGGCCAGGACGCGAACTTCAGCGCCGATCTCGGCGGTCGGCACTACCATGTGCTGGAGCGACACTACGCGCTGTTCGCCGAGCAGAGCGGCAGCATCCACCTTGCGCCGATCGCGTTCCGCGGCCACGCGCTCGATGCGGGCGATCTCAACAGCTTCTTCAGTCGCGGCCGCGTGGTCGCGGCGCGCGCGCCGACCGTGACCCTCGAAGTGCGCCCGCGGCCGGCGGCATCCGGCACCGAGGTCTGGCTGCCGGCGCGCGCGGTGACCTTGCAGGCCGACGGCATCGATGCGCAGAGCCCGGCGCGCGTCGGCGAACCGATCACGCTCACCCTGCGCGCGCAGGCCCAGGGTCTCGGTTTCGAGCAACTGCCCGAGTTGAAACTGCCGGCCATCGACGGCGCCGACGTCTATCCTGACAAGGAGACCACCCGCAACCGCGACGACGGCACCTGGCTGTTCGGCGAGCGCGAGCGCAAATTCGCGATCGTGCCCAACCGACCCGGCCGGCTGCCATTGCCGGCGATCCGGCTGGCGTGGTGGGACACCGCGCACGATCGCGCCGCGACCGCCGAGGTGCCGGCGCTGACGCTCGAAGTGCAACCGGCGGCGGCGACCGCGGTCGCGCCGCAGCCGGCGCCGTCGGCGACGCCGGCGGAATCGCCGGCGACCGCCGGCAGCGCCTCGCTCGGCGTGGGATCGAGCGACGAGGCGCGCCTGTGGCGCACGCTCGCCCTGTTGGCGCTGGCATTGTGGGTGGCCACGCTGCTCGGCTGGATCGTCTGGCTCCTCGCCGAGCGGCGACGCGAAGCGCGGCCGGCGCGCCCGGCAATGGCGGACGACGGCTCCGCCGCCGCGGCGCGAGCGAGGTTTCGCGGCGCCGTCGAGCGCGGCGACTGGCCGGCGGCTGCCCATGCGCTGCTCGGCTGGGCGCGCCAGCGTCGCCCGGAGCTGCGCAATCTCGGCGAACTGGCGCGGGCCTTGGCCGATTCCGGCCAGGCGCGCGCCGTGCACGAGCTCGAGCGCGCCTGCTATGGTCGCTCGGCGGATCCCGATCTGCGCGCGCAGTTGACCGCGGCGTTCCGCGGCGGCTTGGCCTTCGCATCCGCCGCCGACGCGCCGCCCGCCGAATCGCCGCTGCCGCCGCTGTATCCTGGCGTCCGCTGAGCCGGCGCTGGCAACAATCCTGCATAAACCCTTGTCGGAGCGGCGCCGCGCGGCGTGCATGCGGCCGACGGTATCCGTCGGGACCGACCTTGAGCGGCGGAATCCGCGGTTCTGGTGCCTCGCGGTTGACAAGATCTCGCGGCATGCGGCGCTTGATCCGGCCGCCGATCGACCGGAAAACCGCGCTGCAGAGCCATTTCCGACCTCCTCACCGCTCTTGGCAGCAATCTTGCTTTCTCTAGGTAACTCTACGTAGTTCGCCGGGAAGGCTGCCATGCTAATTTTTAGAATTTCCATCTGCCGGCAGGGTAGCCGACTCCGCGATTCCGAGCCGCGGCAAGCCGCGGGCTATGCCGCGCCGCGCTGCTGCGAATGCTCGGCGGCGAATTCCGTTCGCCGGGGTGTGCCATGTCGCTGACGTCTGCGCGCCATCGCGCGACGCGCGGCGCGCTGGCGCTCGCCGCCGCCGCGGCCTGCCTGGTCACGCTGCTGTGGTCGGATGCGCCCGCCGAGGCGAGTCCGCCGAGCATCGGTTTCCACATCGTCAGTGCGGGCGGCGGCAATCTGCGCAACCCCTGCTACCGGCTGCGCAGCACCAGCGGCCAGGCCGCACCGGGCTATTCGAGCTCGAGTCCCTATTCCGTCCTCGCCGGATTCTGGTCGGCCGCGCCGACCACGGGTCGCGACGAGATCTTCTTCAACAGTTTCGAGGCTTGCTGATCATGAAACGCAAACCACTGTCCGTGCTCGTCACCGCGGCATTGATGACCTTCTCCGCGGCGGACGTGAGCGCGCTCGCGCCGCAGGGAACCGCGTTCACGTATCAGGGCCAGCTCGACAACGGCGGCTCGCTCGCCAACGGCACGTACTACTTCAGCTTCACGCTGTACGACGCGCCGACCGGCGGCAACGTCGTGGCCGGGCCGCTGCAACAGCAGATCGACGTCATCGACGGATTGTTCACCGCCGATCTCGACTTCGGCCTGGTGTTCAGCGGCTATCAGTACTGGCTCGAGGTGAAGGTCGGATCGAGTCCGGGCAACGAACAGCCATTGACCGCGCGGCAGCCGATCAACGTCGTGCCGGTGGCGCAATACGCGATGAATGCGCCTGCCGGCGCGCAGGGTCCACAAGGTCCGCAGGGTCCGCAGGGCGCCGCTGGCGCGACCGGCAATGCCGGCCCGCAAGGTCCACAGGGTGCGGCTGGTGTGCAGGGCGCAACAGGCGCGCAGGGTCCGCAGGGTGCGGCGGGTGCGCAAGGCGCGACCGGCGCTACCGGCACGCAAGGTCCGCAGGGTGCGGCGGGTGCGCAAGGTGCTACGGGTGCGACAGGTAACACGGGTCCGCAAGGCGCAACAGGTGCGCAGGGGCCGCAGGGTGCAATGGGCGCGCAGGGTGCGACGGGTGCGACCGGTAACACGGGTCCGCAGGGCGCAACAGGCGCGCAAGGTCCGCAGGGTGCCGCGGGCGCGCAAGGCGCTACGGGTGCGACCGGCAACACCGGGCCGCAAGGTGCGCAAGGTCCACAAGGTGCCGCGGGTGCGCAGGGCGCGACGGGCGCGACTGGTAACACCGGTCCGCAAGGCGCTCAGGGCGCGCAAGGTCCGCAGGGTGCTGCTGGTGCGCAGGGTGCAACGGGTGCGACCGGCAACACCGGGCCGCAAGGTGCGCAAGGCCCGCAGGGCGCGGCGGGTGCGCAAGGCGCGACAGGTGCGACTGGCAATACGGGTCCGCAAGGCGCACAGGGCCCGCAGGGTGCTGCTGGTGCGCAAGGCGCGACCGGTGCGACCGGCAACACCGGTCCGCAAGGCGCTCAGGGCGCGCAAGGTCCACAAGGTGCCGCGGGCGCGCAGGGTGCAACAGGTGCGACGGGCAACACCGGTCCGCAAGGTGCGCAGGGTGCGCAGGGACCGCAGGGTGCGGCGGGTGCGCAGGGCGCAACGGGTGCGACCGGCAATACCGGGCCGCAAGGCGCGCAGGGCCCGCAGGGTGCGGCTGGCGCGCAAGGTCCGCAGGGTGCGGCGGGTGCGCAAGGCGCTACGGGTGCGACCGGCAACACGGGTCCGCAGGGCGCGACGGGCGCGCAAGGTCCACAAGGTGCCGCGGGTGCACAGGGTGCAACAGGTGCGACGGGCAACACCGGTCCACAAGGTGCCGCGGGTGCACAAGGCGCGACGGGTGCGACCGGCAACACCGGTCCGCAAGGTGCGCAAGGTCCGCAAGGTGCCGCGGGCGCGCAAGGTGCGACGGGTGCGACCGGTAACACGGGTCCGCAAGGCGCGCAGGGCGCGCAAGGTCCGCAAGGTGCCGCGGGTGCGCAAGGCGCTACGGGTGCGACTGGTAACACGGGTCCGCAAGGCGCGCAGGGTCCGCAGGGTGCGGCGGGTGCACAAGGTGCCACCGGCGCCACTGGTAACACTGGTCCGCAAGGTGCGCAGGGTGCACAAGGTCCGCAGGGTGCCGCAGGCGTCCAGGGTGCGCAGGGTCCGCAGGGCGACGTGGGGCCGCAGGGTCCGCAAGGCGCCACGGGTTCGATCGCTAGCTCGGCGACCATCGTGCAGAGTGCGACGGCCACCTGTGCGCAGAACAACGGTGTTTGCACGCTCACGGTCACGTGCAGCGGATCGCTCAAGGTCGTCAGCGGCGGCTTGTCCGCAGGTGGCGCCACGGCCGCCAAGTTCCTCGACATCACCGAGAGCTATCCGAGCGCCGCGAACGCCTGGACGGTGTCGGCCATGAATTGGGGGAGCGGCGGCAACATCACGATCAGGGCCTACGCCATCTGCGCCAACTGAGTCGCTTCACTCCAGAGTCATGGATCCCCCGGTGCCCGCGCCGGGGGATTTTTTTTCGCCACGGCCGGGCGATTTCAGCGAGAATACGCGCCGCCGGCGCGGCGCGCCGGAATCCACAGTCGAGAGAGATTCATGCCGAGCCGTCGAGAACTCGCCAATGCCGTGCGCGCGCTGTCCATGGATGCGGTCGAAGCCGCCAAGTCCGGCCATCCCGGCATGCCGATGGGCATGGCCGACATCGCCGAGGTGCTGTGGAACGATTTCCTGAGCCACAACCCGGCCAATCCGAAGTGGGTCGATCGCGATCGCTTCGTGCTCTCGAACGGCCACGGCTCGATGCTGCTTTATTCGCTTTTGCACCTGACCGGCTACGACCTGCCGCTCGAGGAGCTCAAACGCTTCCGTCAGCTCCACTCGAAGACGCCGGGCCATCCGGAAGCGAGCGAATTTCCCGGCGTCGAGACCACCACCGGCCCGCTCGGCCAGGGCTTCGCCAACGCCGTCGGCATGGCGCTGGCGGAGAAGGTGCTGGCCGCGCGCTTCAACCGTCCCGGCTTCGACATCGTCGATCACTACACCTACGTGTTCGTCGGCGACGGTTGCCTGATGGAGGGTATCTCGCACGAGGCGGCCTCGCTCGCCGGCACGCTCAAGCTCGGCAAGCTGATCGCGATCTACGACGACAACGGCATCTCCATCGACGGCGAGGTGCACGGCTGGTTCACCGACGACACCGCCCGCCGCTTCGAGGCCTACGGCTGGGAAGTGCTGACCAACGTGGACGGCCACGAGCCGGAGGCGATCAAGGCGGCGCTGGTCTCCGCCGGCGTGGACCCGGAGCGGCCGACGCTGATCTGCTGCAAGACGACGATCGGCTACGGCGCGCCGAACAAGCAGGGCAAGGAGGTCTGCCACGGTGCGCCGCTCGGCAAGGACGAGGTCGCCGCGGCGCGCGCGCGCCTCGGCTGGGCGCATCCGCCGTTCGTGGTGCCGGAGGAGATCTACGCCGCCTGGGACGCACGCGCCCGCGGAGCGGCGCGCGAGGCGGCGTGGAACGAATTGTTCGCAAAGTATAAAACTGCGCATCCCGAACTCGCTGCCGAATTCGAACGGCGCATGGCCGGCGCGCTGCCGGCGGATTTCGGCGCGCACGCCGATGCGACCATCGCCCGGCTGCAGGCCGAGGGCCCGGCGGTGGCCACGCGCAAGGCCTCGCAGATGGCGCTCGATGCCTATGGTCCGCTGCTGCCGGAGTTGATCGGTGGCTCGGCGGATCTGGCCGGTTCCAATCTCACCCTGTGGAAGGGCGCGAAGGACGTGAAGTCCGCCGCGCCCGACGCGAACTACGTGTACTACGGCGTGCGCGAATTCGCGATGAGCGCGATCAGCAACGGACTCGCCCTGCACGGCGGCTTCATTCCCTACGACGCCACTTTCCTGGTGTTCTCCGACTACGCACGCAACGCGGTGCGCATGTCGGCCTTGATCCCGGCGGGCGCGATCCACGTCTACACGCACGATTCGATCGGCCTCGGCGAGGACGGGCCGACGCACCAGCCGATCGAGCATCTGGCGAGCCTGCGCCTGATCCCGCGCAACGTCGTCTGGCGGCCGTGCGACGCGGTGGAGAGTGCGGTCGCCTGGAAGGACGCGATCGAACGTCGCGACGGGCCGACCTGCCTCGTGTTCTCGCGCCAGAATCTCACGCACCAGCCGCGCACACCGACGCAACTCGCCGAGATCGCGCGCGGCGGCTACGTGCTGCGCGATGCGCAAAGTGGAAACGTGGACGTGATCCTGATCGCCACCGGTTCCGAAGTCGAACTGGCGATGCAGGCCGCGCGCGTGCTGGAACGCGACGGCGTCGGCGCGCGCGTGGTGTCGCTGCCGTGCACGCAGTTGTTCGACCGCCAGCCGCCGGCGTACCGCGACGCCGTGCTGCCGCCGGCCTGCCGTCGGCGCGTGGCGATCGAGGCCGGCGTGCGCGACTACTGGCGCAAGTACGTCGGCCTCGACGGCGAGGTGATCGGCCTCGACACGTTCGGCGCCTCGGCGCCAGCGGAGGCGCTGTTCCGGCACTTCGGCTTCACCGTGGAGGCGGTGGTCGCGGCGGCGCAGCGCCTGCTCGCGCTATGATCGTGCCTGTCGCCACCGCGGCGCGCACGCGGTCGAGGTCGTGAGAAATCCGGGACTGCCCAAGGTCGCCATCTTCGGTGTGACCTCGTTCGACGAGCTGCCGCCGAAGGCGCAGTTGCGCTCGCATCCGGCCGAACCCTACGAGGCGGACGAGTTCGCCATTCACCTGTTCGCCGACGACGCCGAGCTCGAGCGCATCCTGCACGAGCTCGCGCCGCAGGCGATCGTCAGCCTCGGCGCGCTCGAGCGGTTTCCGAAGCTGCTGGCCGCGCCGTATTACGTCCGGCGCAGGTGGATCCACAAGGACCACGCCCACGAACTGCGCGGCCTCGACATCTTCTACTGCTTCCTGATGGCGGCGATCCCGGAACCACGCCGGGCCGACGCGCCGCGCAAGGTCAGCGTGTTCACGCCGGTATACAACACCGGTCGCGACAAGCTGCTGCGCACCTACCGCTCGCTCGCGCGCCAGACCTACGCCGACTGGGAATGGGTGATCGCGGACGATCATTCGAGCGACGCCGGCACGCTGGCGGCGCTGCGCGAGATCGCGCGCGACTACCGCGTGGCGATCCACAATCTGGCGCGGCCGAGCGGCAACATCGGCGAGCTCAAGGGCCACCTGTGCGCGGTGGCGACGGGCGACATCCTGGTCGAGCTCGATCACGACGACGTGCTGACGCCGGACGCGCTGGCCTGGGTGGTGGAGGCGTTCGCGCGCCACCCCGAATGCGGCGTGGCCTACAGCAACTGGAGCGAGCGCTACGAGAATTCCGAACTGTGTCACCACTACGGCGACGACTACGCCTTCGGCTACGGCCGCGCCCACTGGGAGACGCACGCCGAGCGCTACGAGACGTTCGCGCCCGGTCCGGCACAGTATCTGGTGCAGGATGCGCCGCGCCTCAACGCCAAGACCATCCGCCACATCGTCGGCGTGCCGAATCACGTGCGCGCCTGGACGCGCAAGGCGTACCACGACGCCGGCGGCTACGCCAGCCTGCACGTCGCCGACGACTACGAATTGCTCGTGCGCCTGTTCCTGACCACGCGCTTCGTGCACATCCCGCGGCTGTGCTACCTCCAGTTCTACAACACCGAATCCATCGGCAACACCCAGCGCGCGCGCAACAAGGAGATCCAGCGCGTCGTGCGCTTCGTCAGCGAGCTGTACGACCGGCGCATCCATGAGCGCCTGCGCGAGCTCGGCGTCGACGATTTCGTCTGGAACGAGGCGGCCGGGCGCAGCGATTTCCGCGTGCCGAATCCGCCGCAGGAATCGCACGCCACGATCGAGCTGGCGTGAATGGGTGTCGCCGCGGCGCGCGTTCAGCGCTCGTCGCGCAGCGGCAGACGCAGGAACACCCGCCCCGCCGCGTCCGGCGCCGGCAGCCGGCCTGCGCAAATGTTCACTTGTAGAGAAGGATACAAAAGCCGCGGCGCCGCCAGGGTGGCGTCGCGGCGCCGGCGGAACGCGACGTAGTCGGCCTCGGTCGTCGCCGCGTCGAGCTGCGCGTTGCCGGCCTTCTCGGCGCCGATCGTCGTCTCCGCAACCGGCGCCGCGCCGGCGGCAGGATAGTCATGGCAGAGCAGCACGCGCGTGGCGTCGGGCAACGCGTACAGGCGGCGGATCGAACGATACTGGGTGGCGGCGTCGGCGCCGGGAAAATCGCAGCGCCCGGTGCCGCCGGCCGGCGCGAACAGCGTGTCGCCGACGCAGACCGCGGCGCGGCCGGGTTCCGGGCCGGCGTCCTCGATCAGGTAGCTGACGCCGTCGCTGGTGTGGCCGGGGGTGGCGAGCACCCGCACGGTCAGTTCGCCGAGCGCGAATGCCTCGCCGTCCGCGAACAGCCGATCGAACGGCGTGCCGTCGCCCGCGAATTCCGGGCCGAAGCCGAACACCTCGCGGAACTGCCGCTGCACCGCGACGATGCCGGCGCCGATGCCGATCGGCGGCGTGCCGCCGAGCGCGCGCTTGAGCCAGTCGGCGGCGGTGAGGTGATCGGCGTGGGCGTGGGTTTCGAGCAGCCAGGCGACGCGCAGGTCCGCCGCGCGCGCGTAGTCGAGCAGCGCGCGGGCGAACGCGCTGCCCAGCCGGCCCGAGGCCGGATCGAAGTCCAGCACCGGATCGACGATCGCCGCCACGCGCGTCGCGGCGTCGGCGATCACGTGCGACCAGGTGTTGGTATCGGCGTGGAAGAAGGAACGGATGACGGCCGGCATCGCGCTTCCCCGAGGGCGGCGTTCAAGTCTAGCAGAGTGGCCACAGCGCCCTGCCAGGGCGCGACCGGGATGTCGCGCACGCGAATCGAGCGCGGGAGGGCACTTTCTCGACCATCGGTCGTTCCTCGTCGGAAGTCTTTTCGCTCCTTTTGTGACAAAAGACTTGCATGCGAAGCGAGCGGCGTTGCAGTCCGCGGCGGACGAGTCGTACACAGAGCTTTCATCCCCTCGCAAAATCTTCGTGCAGGTCCTCCGAGGGATGCTTTGCTTTCGAGGTGTTTCTTGGTTACTTCTTTGCACCAGCAAAGAAGTGACCCGCTCGGCCGCAGGCCGAGCGGAAGCTTTGCTTCTGGAGACAAATTGCGCAAGCAACAGCCGAGCGGAAGCTCTGGCTGTCGAAAGTGACCCGCTGGCCAGCGGCCGAGCGGAAGCTTTGCTCTTGTGGCGGGAGAAGAAAACCGCCTGCTGAAGCTCGACGCTTATCAGGAGCCTCCTTGAGTCCAGGGGGCGATCAAACCCTTGCGGCGCAAGGGTTTGATGGGGGCTGCGGAGGTGCGGCGCCGCAGCCGAAGACGGCAACGTACGGATTTGATCGGACCTTCCAGTACAATACGCGCCCTCATTTTCCTGCCTTCCGGGAGCTCGTCATGGCGGTAAAAGTCGCGATCAATGGCTACGGCCGCATCGGCCGCAATGTGCTGCGCGCGCTGTACGAAAGCCGGCGCACGCACGAGGTTTCGATCGTCGCGGTCAACGATCTCGGCGATGCCGAGATCAACGCGCATCTGACCCAGTACGACACCGCGCACGGCCGGTTCCCGTTCGAGGTGGGCGTCGACGGCGGCGATCTCGTCGTCCAGGGCGACCGCATCAAGGTGTTCGCCGAGCGCGATCCGGGCAAGCTGCCGTGGGCGTCGCTCGGCGTCGACGTGGTACTCGAATGCACCGGCCTGTTCACCTCCAAGGCCAAGGCCGGTGCGCACATCGCCGGCGGCGCCAAGAAGGTGATCATCTCCGCGCCCGGCGACAAGGACGTGGACGGCACCTTCGTCTACGGCGTCAACCACGACCAGCTGAGCGCCCGGCACGAGGTGATCTCGAATGCCTCGTGCACGACCAATTGCCTGGCGCCGCTCGCCAAGGCGCTCAACGACAAGATCGGCATCGTCCACGGCCTGATGACGACGATCCACGCCTACACCAACGATCAGGTGCTCACCGACGTCTACCACAAGGACCTGCGCCGCGCGCGCAGCGCCACCATGAGCCAGATCCCGACCAAGACCGGCGCCGCCGCCGCGGTCGGCCTGGTGCTGCCGGAATTGAACGGCAAGCTCGACGGTTTCGCCATGCGCGTGCCGACGATCAACGTCTCGGTGGTCGATCTGTCGTTCGTCGCCGCGCGCGCCACCAGCAAGGACGAGATCGACGCCGCGGTGAAGGAAGCCAGCGAGGGCCGGCTCAAGGGCATCCTCGGCATCAACAGGAAGCCGCTGGTGTCGGTCGACTTCAACCACAATCCGCTGTCGTCGATCTACGACGCCACGCAGACGCGCGTGATGGGCGGCACGCTGGTCAAGGTGCTGGCCTGGTACGACAACGAGTGGGGCTTCTCCAACCGCATGCTCGACATGACCCTGGCGATGATGGCGGCGCGCTGAGGCGCCGCCTCCGCCGCGCCGTCAGCGCGTCTCGCGGACACCCGGCTCGCCCTTGTCCGCCTGCAGCGTCTCCAAGAGCGCGAT
Source organism: Rhodanobacteraceae bacterium (assembly GCA_021325475.1). Taxonomy (GTDB): domain Bacteria; phylum Pseudomonadota; class Gammaproteobacteria; order Xanthomonadales; family Rhodanobacteraceae; genus Rudaea. The sequence continues at coordinate 49,730 of JAJPHA010000055.1, forward strand.
CTGCAGGCGCGAGTGCAGCTTGACCAGCGTGCGCCAGAGCAGCGCCAGGATCAGCGCGCCCATCGCCAGCACGGCGACGAGCAGCTCCGCCGGCGGCAGGATGCTGGAGGACAGCGCGCTGACCAAGAGCAGCATGCCGGCGGTGGAGGCGGCCGGAATGATCTCGGCGACGATGCGCTGCACGCGCGCGGTGTGGCGGCCGGCGCGCACGCCGGCCTCGGCCAGCATCATCGCCAGCGCCTTGAGCTTGCGGTAGGCGGCGATCAGGAACGGCAGCGACAGCACCAGCGCGGCGCCCCACAGCAGGGCGTTGGCGAGCGCCGCGTTCGCCACCCACGCGCGCAGATCGAGGATGCGCCGGTTGGCGAGGTAGGCGCCGCCGCCGAAGATCGCCGCGACCAGGCAGAAGTTGACGAACGCCTGCAGCAGGATGCGCCGCACCAGCGCCGCCAGCACGGCGCGGTCACCCTCGAAGCGCAGGCCCTGCAGCCAGCTCGTATACATCTGCAGCACGCGACGCACGCCGTGCGGCGTGGCCGCGCGCACGCGCCGCGCCAGCGGGTCGGCGGCGCGGATCAGATACGGCGTGGCGAGCGTGGTCAGCGCCGAGACCGCCACCGCGATCGGATAGAGGAAGTCGCTGGTCGCGTGCAGGGTCGCGCCGAGGCCGACGATGATGAAGGAGAACTCGCCGATCTGGGCGAGGCTCATGCCGACGCGCATCGCCGTGCGCCAGCTCTGTCCGGCGACGAAGGCGAACAGCGCGCGCGACAGCACCTTGCCGAGCACGACGACCAGCGTGATCACCGCGATCGGCAGCGCATGGGCGACGAGCACGCGCGGATCGAGCAGCAGGCCGATGGCGACGAAGAAGATCGCGCTGAACATGTCGCGCACCGGCTCGATCAGGCGCTCGATGCGGCGCAGCGCGCGCGCCTCGGCGACGATCACGCCGATGACGAAGGCGCCGAGCGCGGTGCTGTAGCCGAAGCGCGCCACCAGCAGGCAGAACCCGAACAGCAGGCCGAGCACGGCGACCAGCAGCATCTCGTTGCGGTTGAAGCCGGCGACGAAATCGAGCAGGCGCGGCACCGCGAGAATGCCGATCACCAGCGCGGCGACGAGGAACACGGTCAGCCCGGCGAGCGTGCGCAGCACCTCGCCGGCGGCGATGTCGCCGCTCACCGCGGCGCTGGACAGCAGTGCGAGGATGCCGATCGCGAGCACGTCCTCGATGATCAGGATGGCGAACACGACCTGGGCGAAATGTTCCTTCTTGAGGCCGAGATCCTCGAACGCCTTCAGCGTGATCGTGGTCGAGGAGATCGACAGCATCGCGCCGAGGAACAGCGCATCCAGGGTGCGCCAGCCGAACGCCAGGCCGATCTCGTAGCCGAGCCAGAGCATGGTGACGATGCCGGCGAGCGCCGCCACCAGCGCGGTGGCGCCCACCTGACGCAGCCGGCGCAGGCTGAATTCGAGGCCGAGCGAGAACAGCAGGAACACCACGCCGAGTTCCGACAGGGTGTGGATCGTGTCCTCGTCGGTGACTAGCGCATACGGCGGCGTGTGCGGGCCGATCAGCACGCCGGCGACGATGTAGCCGAGCACCACCGGCTGGCGCAGCAGATGGAACACCACCGTGACCACGCCGGCCGTCAGCATGATCACGGCGAGGTCGCGAAGGAAGGCGATCGTGTGCACGGCGGCCGGCGCGGAAGCGGACCGGCACATGGTGGCGCATCCGCGCGCGGCGCGCAAATCGCGCCGCCGCGCCGCGCTTGACCGCGCTCCGGATTCGTGCTCACATATAGACGTCTAAACGTCTATACGGCCAAATACATGACAACCGCCGCGGCGTCCGACGGCGCCATCTCCGTCGCCCTGCTCGGCGCCAGCGGTCGCGTCGGCTCCCGCCTGCTCGAGCTGCTCGCCGCCCGCGAAGCCGCCGGCGGCCGCGACGGCGCGCCGCTGCGCATCGTCGCCGCGCTGAATTCCCGTGCCGGTTTTCTCGCCCGCGCAGGCGTGCCCGCCGGTCGCGTGCTCGATCGCCTCGCCGCGGCGGCGCCGGGGTCGGCCGCGGCGGTGCGCGCGGCACTCGCGCAGCGGCCGGCGCCGCAGGTGATCGTCGATTGCACGGCGAGCGCGGAGGTCGCGGCGTGCTATCCGGCCTGGCTGGCCGCCGGCAGCGACGTCGTCGCCGCGAACAAGCACGGCCCGGCGGCCGATCGACCGCTGGCGCGCGCGATCGCCGCGGCGCGGGCGGCGTCCGGCGCGGCCTTGCACGATGCGGCCACGGTCGGCGCGCAGTTGCCGCTGCTGGCGACGCTGCGCGAACTGCATGCGGCGGGCGATCGCGTCGCCGCGTTCGAGGCGGTGCTGTCCGGCACGCTGTCCTACGTGCTCGGCCGCGTCCAGGAAGGCACCGCGTTGTCCGCCGCGGTGCGCGAGGCGGTCGGCTGCGGCTACGCCGAGCCCCATCCGGCGAGCGATCTGTCCGGCATGGATGCCGCGCGCAAGCTGGTGATCCTGCTGCGCGCCTGCGGTCACGACGTCGAGCTCGCCGACATCGAGCGTGTGCCGCTGGTCGAGGACGCGCTGCTCGCCGAACCCGCGCCCGAACGCCTGCTCGCGCGTCTGGCCGCGCTCGACGGCACGTGGCGCGCCCGCGCGGCGATCGCCGACGCGCGCCGCGAGCGCTGGATCTATCGCGCGAGCTTCGCCGACGGCCGCGCGCGCGTCGCGCCCGAGGCCGTACCGGCCGGCCATCCGCTGGCGCGCCTCGCGCCCTGCGAGAACGCGCTGATCCTGCGCAGCCGCTACTACCACGCCGCGCCGCTCACCATCGCCGGCCCCGGCGCGGGCGTCGATCTCACCGCGGCGGCGGTGCTGGCGGATCTGCTGGCCGCGGCCGCACGCCATGCCGTGCCGCGCGTGCGGCTGGCCGCGCCGTCCGCGGCCGCGCTGGCGTGAGACGGATCGCGCCGGCCGCTCAGGCCGGCGGCTTGCGTGGCGCCGCCGCGACGAGCGCCGCACGCTGGGTCGTTGCCGAATCGGTCGCCGCGTATTTGACCCAGGCCTGCACCGCGAAATAGAACGCGCCGAAGGCGAGCACGGTGTACGGGCGTTCGATCCATTCGCCGCTGCCGGACAACGACATCGCGGCGACGAACTCCGGCGTGATGCCGAGCGCGGGCAACGGCACCATCACCGTGAACAGCGCGCCGGCGATGTAGCTCACCACCGAGGCCGCCCACAGCGCGAGCAGGCGCGAGACCGCATCGGCGTCGGCGACCGGATGCGTGAGGATGTGGGCAAAGCGGCCGAGGAACAGCCAGGCGAAGGCGGCGAGCGGCCAGGTGCTGTCGAAGGCGAGGCAGAACGCAACGATGAAGATGAGGTAGAACGCGCTCAGCCCGCACAGCATGGCCAGGCGCGTCCGTCGTTTCAGATCGTCGGTCGCGAGCAGACCGGCATAGAAGCCGCTCGAATGGATGACGATGAACTCGATCAGCATCGTCAACATCAGGTTCTTCACCCACGCCGCGCCGAGCGTCTGCGGCGCGACCCACGCGACGAGGAAGATCGCCGCACTGATCGCATCGGGCGCGGCGGCGAGCAGGCGGGTGAGGAAGGCGATCACGCCACCAGTGTGCCACAGCCGTCGCCGACTCACCGTACAATGCGCGCTTTCCCTGTGCGGAGCCCCCGATGTCCATCCTGCGCATGACCGATCTCGACCTCGCCGGCAAACGCGTGCTGATCCGCGAGGACCTCAACGTGCCGCTCCGCGACGGCAAGGTCGCCGCCGCCCAGCGGCTGCTGGCCGCGCTGCCGACCATCACCCGCGCCCGCGATGCCGGCGCACGGGTGATGGTGATGTCGCATCTCGGCCGACCGCAGGAGGGCGTATTCGACGAGACCGAATCGCTCAAGCCCGTGGCCGACTGGCTCGGCGCCACGCTCGGCCAGCCGGTGCGGCTGGTGCGCGACTATCTCGACGGTGTCGAGGTGGCGCCGGGCGAGGTGGTGCTGCTCGAGAACTGCCGCATGAACGTCGGCGAGGGCAAGGACGATCCGAAGCTCGCGGCCAAGTACGCCGCCCTGTGCGACGTGTTCGTGATGGACGCCTTCGGCACCGCGCACCGCGCGCAGGCCTCCACCCACGGCGTGATCCGTGCGGCCAGGATCGCCTGCGGCGGGCCGCTGCTGATGGCCGAGCTCGACGCGCTGGCCAAGGCGCTGGAGCGTCCGGCGCGGCCGCTGCTCGCGATCGTCGCCGGCGCCAAGGTGTCGACCAAGCTGCAACTGCTCGAGAACCTGCTCGCTCGCGTCGATCAACTGATCGTCGGCGGCGGCATCGCCAACACCTTCCTCGCCGCGGCCGGATTCGCCGTCGGCAAGTCGCTGTACGAGCCGGATCTGGTCGCGGTGGCGAAGCGGATCCTCACCGACGCCAAGGCGCGCGGCGCGGAGATTCCGCTGCCGGCGGACGTGGTGGTGGCGCCGGAGTTCCGCGCCGATGCGCCGGCGACGGTGAAGGACGTCGCTCGGGTCGGCGCGGACGAGATGATCCTCGACATCGGCCCGCGCACCGCCGCCGACTACGCCGCGCGCATCGGCCGCGCCGGCACGGTGGTGTGGAACGGGCCGGTCGGCGTGTTCGAGTTCGATGCCTTCGGCAAGGGCACCGAGGCGGTGGCGCGCGCGATCGCATCGTCCAGCGCGTTCTCCATCGCCGGCGGCGGCGACACGCTCGCCGCGGCGGAGAAATACAAAGTGGAAAAGGATATTTCGTATATCTCCACCGGCGGCGGCGCGTTCCTCGAATTCCTCGAGGGCAGGGAACTGCCGGCGGTGGCCGCGTTGAAGGCGCGCGCCGGCTAGCGCGCGGCGGCGCTCGCGTTTTCCAGCCGGGCGCGCAGCGTCTCCGGCTCGGCGAGCGACAGCAGCAGGGTGGTGCCGTCGTCGCTGCGGAGCCAGCTCACGCGGCGGCGGTCGAGCAGCAGGCACACCGCCTTGTCGCCGTTGCGCAGCCGGAACCAGCCGCCGGCGAAACCGGGCAGGCCGGTGCCCCAGGTGCGCAGCCACGGGCGAAGTTCGCTGCGCTCGTCGAGATCGACCACGCGCAGGCCGTGCCGACGGAGCGTCGACAAGGCGAAGCGCCGCGTGCCGACGCTGGTATCGACGACGAGCTCGCCGCGCTCGATCCGCGCACCGGCGTTGCGCACCTTGCGCAGGATCACCAGGCATACGAGCAGCAGCAACGGCGGCAGCACGAACAGCCACGGCAGCGGTGCGGCGCCGGCGCGCATGGCGTGGTGTTGGGCGACGCCGATCGCCGCGACCATGCCGGCCAGCGGCGCCATCATCAGCACCACCAGCCAGACCAGCGGCTTGCGTCGCGATCCGGCGAGCGGCAGCGGGGTGGCGGCGGCGAGCTCGGTCACATGGGATTCCGGCGGCGGGGCTGTGGTAGTTTACCGCGATCGCCGCCGCGAGCGTCCCGCATGCACGCCCACCTGCGCCGCACCAAGATCATCGCCACCCTCGGCCCCGCCACCGACCGGCCCGGCATGCTCACGCGCATCCTCGAGGAGGGCGTGGACGTGGTGCGGCTCAATCTGTCGCACGGCTCGGCCGAGGATCACCGCCGCCGTGCCGGCGAGGCGCGCGCCGCGGCCGCGGCGCTCGGCCGCGAGGTCGCCGTGCTCGCCGATCTGCAGGGGCCGAAGATCCGCATCGCCAAGTTCGCCGCCGCGCCGGTGCTGCTCGAGGCCGGCGCGCCGTTCGCGCTCGAGTGCGATGCCGATGCGCCGCCCGGCGACGCCGCGCGGGTCGGCGTGAGCTATCTGGATTTGTATAAAGATGTACAACCCGGCGACACCCTGCTGCTCGACGACGGCCTGATCGCGCTGCGCGTCGAGCGCATCGCCGGCACCACCATCCACACCCGCGTGCAGACCGGCGGCGCGCTGTCCGATCGCAAGGGCATCAACCGCCTCGGCGGCGGCCTGTCGCTGGCGGCGCTGGCGGAGAAGGACCGGAGCGACATCCGCCTCGCCGCCGAGCTCGACGCCGATTTCCTCGCCGTGTCCTTCGCCAAGTGCGCCGCCGACATCGAGGAGAGCCGCAAGCTGCTGCGCGCGGCCGGCGGCAATGCCGCGATCGTGGCCAAGATCGAGCGCGCCGAGGCGGTGGCGGCGCTCGCCGAGATCATCGACGCCGCCGACGCGGTGATGGTCGCGCGCGGCGATCTCGGCGTCGAGATCGGCGACGCCGAGCTGCCCGGCATCCAGAAGAAGATCATCCGCGAGACGCTGGCGCGCAATAAAGTCGTCATCACCGCCACGCAGATGATGCAGTCGATGGTCGAATCGCCGATCCCGACCCGCGCCGAGGTGCTGGACGTGGCCAACGCCGTGCTCGACGGCACCGACGCGGTGATGCTGTCGCAGGAGACCGCGGCCGGCAAGCATCCGGACAAGGCGGTGGCGGCGATGCGGCGCGTCTGCCTCGGCGCCGAGCACCAGTTCGAGCCGATCGAGGACCTGAGCGTCGGCACCCACCAGTTCGAGCGCACCGATCAGGCCGTCGCCATGGCGACCATGTTCCTGGCCGGCCGCATCGGCGTGCGCGCGATCGTCGCGCTGACCGAATCCGGCGCCACCGCGCAGTGGCTGTCGCGTTACCGCTCGAGCGTGCCGATCTACGCCTTGTCGCGACGCCAGAGCGCGCGCCGGCGCATGATGCTGTATCGCGACGTCATTCCGGTGGAATTCGATCCGCACGGCGTGGACGCCACCCACGCCGCCAAGGCGGCGATCCAGCATTTGTACAATATGCAGCGGCTCGCCGAGGGCGACCGCGTGATCCTCACCCACGGCGATCACACCGGCCAGCGCGGCGGCACCAACACGCTCAAGCTGTTGCGCGTGGGTCCGGGCGGCGTGGCGGAGGGATTGGGCAATCTTTAGGGAATCTCTGAACAAACGAACGATCCAGCCTTGACTCTTTCAGCCCCCTTGAGTCAAGGGGGCGATCAAACCCTTGCGCAGCAAGGGTTTGATGGGGGTTGTGGAGGTGCGGCGCCGCAGCCGAAGACAGGAACACGGGGATTTGTCCAGACCTTCCTTACCAACTTTCAAAGCCGATTGCGCCGCGCCGCGGCCGGGAGACAGCATCATGAATCGCCAGTGGTACGCCGTGCCGATCCTGTTCGCCGCGACCGCACTCGCCGCCGCGGAGAAGCCGCTCGTCCTCCCGCCGGAACGCCTGGCGAAGTACTGGCTGCTGGTGTCGGGTTCGGCGCAGAGCGCGAACGTGCCGAATTCCGGCTACAACCTCGACGCGCCCACTTGCGCTGCAGTGTCCTACGTGGTCGAGAAGGACGGCAGCACCAGCCACGTCACGCTCGAACGCATGGTGCCGCCGGGCGATCTCGGCAAGGTCGCGGTCAACATCGTCGCGGCGATGCGCTTCGCGCCGACCCCGGACAATCTCGACAAGCGGCCGGTGCGCACCTACGTCGTGATTCCGTTCAACGTGCCGGGCGCCGAATCCACCAGCCCGGCCGATCGCGCGCAGCGCGCGCGCGTGCTCGAGGCCTGCAAGCTCGAAGGGTTTACCGGCAAGCCGGGGGATTGATCCGGATCACTCGCGCCCCCCGCCGAGTCGCACTATAATCCGCGCCCTCGCCAAGACGGCCGCGCGGCGGCCGCACGCGCACAGCGGAGTCCACCATGAGCATCGAACAACTGGAAAGCATCGCCCAGGCGATGGTCGCGCCGGGCAAGGGCATCATCGCGATCGACGAATCCACCAACACGATCAAGAAACGCTTCGATGCCGTGGGCGTCGCGAACACCGAGGAAAACCGGCGCGCCTATCGCGAGATGCTGCTGACCACGCCGCAGCTCCATCAGCACATCTCCGGCGCGATCCTGTACGACGAGACCATCCGCCAGGCGACCCAGGCCGGCGTGCCGTTCACGAAGGTGATGCTGGAGGCCGGCATCCTGCCCGGCATCAAGGTGGACAAGGGCCCGCAACCGCTGGCCGGCTTTCCGGGCGAAGTCGTGACCGAGGGCCTGGACGGCCTGCGCGAACGGCTCAACGAGTACGTCAAGCTCGGCGCGAAATTCGCCAAGTGGCGCGCGGTCATCACCATCGGCGAGGACATGCCGAGCGGCACCTGCATCGAGGCGAACTGCCACGCGCTCGCGCGCTACGCCGCGTTGTGCCAGGAGGCCGGACTGGTGCCGATGGTCGAGCCGGAGGTGCTGATGGACGGCGAGCACGACATCGAGGTCTGCTACGACGTCACCGAAGCGACGCTGCGTTCGCTGTTCGGTTCGCTGTACGAGCACAACGTCATGCTCGAGGGCACCATCCTCAAGGCGAGCATGGTGGTGTCCGGCAAGAGCTGCCCGGAGCAGGCCGGCGTCGAGGAGGTGGCCGAGGCCACGATCCGCTGCCTCAAGGCGGCGGTGCCGGCGCTGCTGCCCGGCATCGTGTTCCTCTCCGGCGGCCAGAGCGACGAGCAGGCGACCGCGCACCTCAACGCCATGAACCAGATGGGGCCGCATCCGTGGCCGCTGTCGTTCTCCTACGGCCGCGCGATGCAGCAGGCCGCGCTCAAGCTCTGGGCGAAGGACATGAAGGGCAATTTCGCCGAGGCGCAGAAGATCGTCGCGCAGCGCGCGCGCGAGAACGGCCTGGCCGCGCTCGGCCAGTGGCAGAAGGCCGCCTGAGCGCGGCGGTCTTCGCTCGCCAATTCGGCCACCGATGACGGGCGCTGCGGCGCCCGTCGCGTTTTTCGATGTCCGGCTACGGTGCCGCCAGCGCCTGCTTCACCGCGGCGACGAAATCGGCATCGACCTCGCCGATGCGGTCGGTGCGCGCGCGCAGGCGGCCGTCGCGGTCGAGCAGCACGAGCGCGCTCGAATGATTGATGTCGCCGCTCTCGAGCGCGCGGTACTGGATGTCGAGCGCGGCGGCGAGCGTGCGCACCTCGCCCGGCCCGGTGCGCGCCAGCGTCCAGGTGCCGGCGTCGAGCTTGCGTTCGCCGAACACCGCCGCCAGCCGCGCCGGCGTGTCGCGCGCCGGATCGAAGCTCACCAGCAGCACGTCAAGCCGCGCGCGCTCGGCCGGCGTCAGCGCGGCCTGGGTCTTCTTCAGCGTGTCGATGATCAGCGGGCAGACGTACTGGCACGAGGTGTAGAACATGCTGACGAGCTGCGGCCGGCCGCGCCGCGCGGCCAGCGTGAAGTGGCGGCCGTGGTGATCGGTCAGGGTGAGGTCGAGCCGGTACAGCGAATCGCCCGGCAGTTCCGCGGCCGAGGCGAGTCCGGCGGTGACGAGCGTCAGCGCCAGCACCGCGAGAGTCCGCAAAATATACATTGCTACTTGTTCTCCGCGTCGGCGGGCTTCGCGCAGCGGAAGCCCAGGTTGACGGTGGTGTCGGCGGCCTTGAGCGAGCTCAGCATCGCCACCCGCATCAGCACCGCGTAGTTCTCGGTGTCGCGCAGGCTGAGCGCGCCGGCGCCGCAGAATTTCAGGCGATCCGGATCGTTCTGGTCGCGGCTGTCGGCGGATACCAGCAGCGAATTGAAATCGTCCACCCATTCCCAGATCAGGCCGTGCAGGTCGCGCACGCCGTAGACGTCGGCCTCGCCGCCGATCGCCGCCAGCGGCGCGGTGGACGGATGCGCGTACCAGCCGAGGATGCGTTCGCGCCAGGCGGGATCCTTGCGCGCGTCGGCGCGGGTGGCGTCGGCGGCGGCGGCGAATTCCCATTCGTACCAGGTCGGCAGCCGCGCGCCTTCGCTTTCGCAATACGCCTTCGCCGCGAACCAGCTCACCTGCGTCACCGGCTGCTGTGGCGGCGCGTCCGGACCGAGCGCGTCGGCCGCCTGCCAGTGCGCGAGATAGCGCGGCTCGGCGAACAGTCGCGCCACGCGGTCGCGCCGCCACTGCGGATGGGTGCGCACGAAGGCGAGGAACTCGGCGTTGGTCACCGGCTCGCTGCGCAGCCGGAACGGCGCGACCGTCACCGCCTCGGCCTTGGCATCGGCCGGCAGCGCGCTCAGGAAGCGGCCGCCCGGCAGCGCGACGTAGTCGGCGGCCGGGGCGGCGAGGAGCAGCGACGCGGCGAGCGCGATCGCGGACGTCGTAGGCATTGCCGCGTCAGTGTCCGGCGGCCGGCGTGGCGGGTTTCTCCGCACGCACCTTGGCCACGTCCTCGGCCTCGATGCGTCCGCCCGGATTGCCCCAGGAATTGAGCACGAAGGTGAGAATGTTGGCGATCTCGTCGTCGTTGAGTTGGCTCATCGGCGGCATCACCGAGTTGTAGTCCTTGCCGTTGACGGTCACCTTGCCGGTGAGACCGCGCAGCAGGATCTGCACCGGGCGTTTCGGATCGGCGGCGATGAAATCGGATTTGGCGAGCGGCGGGAACACCCCCGGCAGCCCTTCGCCGTTGGCTTGGTGGCACACCGAACAGGTGCCGGTGAACAACTGCTGGCCGGCCTTGATCTGCTCCTCCTTGGTCAGCTTGCCGCTGGCCGCGGCCTTGGTCGCCTGGGTCACCGCGGCGAGATTCGGGTTGGCGCGTTCGCCGAGGTATACCGAATCGACTTCCTTGCCGGAATAGATCGACTTGTCTTCCGGCCCGTCCACCTTGAGGATGGCGAGTGCACCCTTGTTGAAGGCGCGGAAGATCGAGTGATCGACCAGCACATAGCTGCCCGGCACCTCGGTGTGGAACTCGACGATCGCCGCGCCGCCGGCGGGGATCAGCGTGGTCTGCACGTTTTCCTGCACGTGCGTGCCGCCTTCGTACTGCACGCGATCGAAGATCTCGCCGATGACGTGGAAGCTCGACACCAGGTTCGGGCCGCCGTTGCCGACGAACAGGCGCACGGTCTCGCCGGTCTTCGCAGTCAGCGCCTTGTCGCCGGTGAGCGCGCCCTCGGCGCCGTTGAACACGACGTAGGTCGGCTTCTCCGCGATCGCGGCCTCCATGTCGAACGGCTGGTGGCCCTTCTCGCGGTACTTGCCGGTGGTGTAGAAATCGCCCTGCATCACGTAGTACTCGTGATCGACCGGCGTGAGGCCCTGCGGCGGTTCGACCAGCAGCAGCCCGTACATGCCGTTGGCGACGTGCATGCCGACCGGCGCGGTGGCGCAATGGTAGACGTAGAGGCCCTCGTTGAGCGCCTTGAAGGTGAACTGCGATTCGTGGCCCGGCGCGGTGAAGCTCGACGCCGCGCCGCCGCCCGGCCCGGTCACGCCGTGCAGGTCGATGTTGTGCGGCATCTTGTTGTTCGGGTTGTTGCGCAGATGGAACTCGACGGTGTCGCCCTGGCGCACACGGATGAAGCTGCCGGGTACGGTGCCGCCGAAGGTCCAGAAGGTGTAGGTCACGCCCTCGGAGATCGGCATTTCCTTCTCGATCACCTCGAGTTCGACGATCACCTTCGCCGGGTAGTTGCGCATGGTCGGCGCCGGCACGTGCGGCGGCGCGGTGAGCACGGCGTGGATCGGATCGCCGCGCGGCGGGCCGAAGTCGCCGTGGACGTAGCTCGGATTCTTCGCTGCCGCTGCGGCGTCGGCGTGGCCGTGCAGCGGGACAGCGGCGGCCGCGACGGCGGCCAGAGCGAACAACGCGGACTTCATGGCGCTCCTCCTGGGACGGCTGCGATGACGGATCGCGCGATAGTGTACTGCCCGCCCCGGCCGGCGGGCATTGACTCAGGTCAACGCCGCCGGATCACTCGGAGAACCGCTGAGCGAATCGACGATGTTGCTCTGGCTCTGTGCGCCCCCTTGAGTCAAGGGGGCGATCAAACCCTTGCGCAGCAAGGGTTTGATGGGGGTTGTGGAGGTGCGTCGCCGCAGCCGAAGGCAGCAACATGGGGACTTGATCGAACCTTCGCTAATGCCCGAGCAGCGCGAACACCCCGCGCGGATCGTGCGTGCGCGCCACGCTGACGATGAACAGGAACACTGCGAGCGCGGCGGCGAAGCAGCCGGCGCGCACCGCGCGCGTGCGGCCGCGGCGCAGCGCGAACACGCCGAGCACGATGTAGACGACGAGCAGCAGCACCTTCGCCGTCAGCCACGCCTGCACGAACGGATACTGGTGCAGGATCGACACCAGCATCAGCGCGGCGGTGAGCAGCGCCGTGTCGATGGCGTAGGAGGCGAAACGCAGCACGGCGTGATCGGTCAGGCGCGAGCCGGCGAGCATCAGCCCGCCGCGCAGCGTGAACAGACTGCCGGAGAGGATCACGCACAGCACGTGCGCGAACTTGATCGCGGGATAGAACTCGAGCATGGACGCAGGATACGGCAGGCGCACGACGCGAAAAAAGCGGGAGCGCGGTTCCTGACGACCGACGCTCCCGCAGCGGCCGGGACCCGCGCATGAAAGGTCCCGGGTCGACGTGATCAACCGTGGCTCAAGGCCGGCTTCGGCGCGGCGTGCAGCGGCGCGCGGCGCGGCGCGATCCAGAGCCGGAGCACGAACCAGGCGATGAGCAGCGCACCGACTGCGAAGATGCTGTCGCCCGGCACGCGCAGCCAGATCAGCAGATGCACGATCGGCTGATTCATGAACTCCGCCGAGCGCGCGTACCAGTAGCCGTGTTCCAGCACGCCGTTCAGTTGCAGCACGCCGAGCGGCAGCAGGGTCAGCAGCGCCATCAGCGCCAGGCCGATGTTGAGCGCCCAGAACGCGCCGCGCAGACGGCCCTCGTGCCATTCGACATCGGCTTTCAGCCCGCGCAGGCAGAACAGCATCAGGCCGAGGCCGAGCATGCCGTAGACACCGAACAGCGCGGTGTGGCCGTGCAGCGGCGTCAGATTCAAGCCCTGCATGTAGTACAGCGCGATCGGCGTGTTGATGAGGAAGCCGAACAGGCCGGCGCCGACCAGGTTCCAGAACGAGACCGCGAGGAAGAACGCGATCGGCCAGCGGTAGCGCGCCATCCACGGCGTGGCGCGGGTGTGTGACCAGGTCTCCCACGCCTCCATGCCGATCAGCGCGAGCGGCACCACCTCGAGCGCCGAGAACGAGGCGCCGAGCGCGATCACCGCGGTGGTGGTGCCGGCGAAGTACAGGTGATGGAAGGTGCCGAGCACGCCGCCGGCCATGAACACGAAGGTGGCGAACAGCGTGTTCACCGTCGCCGTGCGCGCGCGCACCAGACCGAGGCGCACGAACAGGAACGAGATCACCGCCACCGCAAACACCTCGAAGAAGCCCTCCACCCACAGGTGCACCACCCACCAGCGCCAGTATTCGACCATCGACAGCGAAGTGCGCTCGCTCCACAGCAGGCCGGCGCCGTAGAACAGGGCGATGGCGATGGTGGACAGGAACAGCAGGCCGACGATGGAGGCGAGATCGTCGCGTCGCGTCAGCGCCGGCCACAGCGCGCGCCCGACCAGCACCAGCCACAGCAGCAGACCGACGAACAGGAACAGTTGCCAGAAGCGGCCGAGATCGACGTATTCCCAGCCCTGGTGGCCGAACCAGAAGTTGTACTGGAGGCCGAGCTTCTGCATCACCGCGAACCACTGTCCGGCGAACGCGCCGACGACGATGACGAGCAGGCACCCGAACAGGAAGTTGACGCCGAGCCGCTGGAACTTCGGTTCATGCCCGGACACCGCCGGCGCGATGTAGAGTCCGGTGGCCAGCCAGGCGGTGGCGATCCACAGCACGGCGAGCTCGGTGTGCCACGAGCGCGTCAGCGAGTAGGGGATGATCTGCGAGATGTCGAGGCCGTAGAAATGCTGGCCCTCGACCTGGTAGTGCGCGGTGATCGCGCCGAGCGCAATCTGCGCGATCAGGAGTGCCAGCACCACCCAGAAATACTTCGCCGTGGCGCGCATCGACGGCGTCACCGTGATGCCGAGCAGCGGATCGCTCGCCGGTGGCGGCGCCTGCGGCTCGTGCCGCTGCCAGCCGGCGTAATGCCAGGCGAGCAGGCCGATGCCGCCGAGCATGAAGACGATGCTGAACACCGTCCAGACGAACGCGCCGGGGGTCGCCTGGTTGCCGACCAGCGGCTCGTACGGCCAGTTGTTGGTGTAGGTCGCGCCGCCGTCGGTGCGTTCGGTCGTCGCCGCCCACGCCGTCCAGAAGAAGAACGCCGCGAGCCGATCGCGGTGCTCGAGCGTATCCACCGCGTTGTTGCGCATCGCATAGGTTTCGCGCAGCGCCTGGGTCGCCGGATCGTTGCCGAACAGGCTGACGTAGTGGCCGGCGACGTTCGAGATCGCCACCGCGCGATCGGCCGAGACGGTGATCGTGCCGGTCGCCGGATCGAACGTGTTCTTGCGCAGTTCCGCGCGCAGGCGCGCCTTCAGGCCCTCCTGCGTCGCCGCATCGAGATTGGCGAACGGTGTGGCGCGCTCGCGCTGCGCCCACAGCTCGAGCAGATTGGTCGCCTCGCGGTGCAGCCAGTCGGCGCTCCAGTCCGGCGCGACCAGCGCGCCGTGGCCCCACACCGTGCCCATCTGCTGGCCGCCGATCGATTGCCAGACGATGCGGCCCTGCTCGATGTCCTCGCGCGTGAACAAGGTCGTGCCGGCGGCGGTGACCACCCGCTCCGGCATGGGCGGGGCGACGCGATGGATCTCGCCGCCCATCCACAGCAGCACCGCGAAGGTGGCGCTGAGCAGGAGGGCGAGAGCGATCCAGAGACGGCGGCTGGTGGACATGGCGGACTCCCGGAAATCGAACGGCGCAAGCCTAGTCCGCCGCCGCCGCGCGCGCCCTGATCCAGGTCAAGCGGCACGCCCGCGCGGCCGGAATTGATGCGGATCAAGATGCCGGACAAACGCGCCGCGCATGCTCGGCGCCGTCGCAGGCGACGCGCGCCCGAGCGGGAGAGCACCATGGCACGGCGATCGACGGCAGGAGCGGTGTGGTGGATCCTGGTGCTGGCGTCGGCCGGGCTGCTCGCGCCGCCGCGCGCCGGCGCGGTGCCCGCCTACGCGCGCCAGACCGGCCAGGCCTGTGTGGCCTGCCATGTGAGTTTCCCCGAGCTCACGCCGTATGGCCGCCTGTTCAAGCTGAGCGGCTACACCATCGGCACGCGCCAGACGCTGCCGTTCGCGGTGATGGCGCAGGCCGGCGTGACCCAAGTCAAGGACAACCGGGACGATGAGGGCAACGAGGTCGTGCCGAAGACCGGCAGCGTGCAGTTCTCCGCCGCCAGCCTGTTCCTCGCCGGCAAGGTCAACGACCACGTCGGCGGATTCGTGCAATGGACCTACGACAATCTCAATGTCAACGCCGAGGGCAACACCGTCGGCCACAGCGGCATCGACAACACCGATCTGCGCGTCGTCGGACGCATCGAGAACGCCGCGAAGACCGACGTGCAGTGGCTCTACGGCATGACCCTGCACAACAATCCGACCGTGCAGGACGTATGGAACAGCACGCCGGCATTCGGCTTTCCCTACACCGCGCCGCCGAACGGCATCGGTCCGGCCGCGGCGACGACGATCGACGGCGGCCTCGCGCAACAGGTCGCCGGGCTCGGCGCCTATGTGTTCTGGAATCGCACCTGGTATGCGGAGCTCGCCGGCTATCGCACTGCCGACGGCGTGTTCTCCTGGCTGCGCAAGGGCCAGGACACGCACACGCCGGGCGGTGTCGCGCGCCTTGCGGGCACCAATCCGTATCTGCGGCTGGCCTACAACCGCGAATGGGGGCCGCATTCGCTGATGCTCGGCGGCTACGGCTTGCGCGTGAACCGCTATCCCGACAACACCCTGCCCGGCACACCGACCGACCGCTACACCGATCTCGCCGTCGACGCGCAGTACCAATACATCACCGATCCGCACACCGTCACCAGCCAGATCACCTACATCCACGAGAAGCAGGACTATCGCGCGAGCTATCCGGCGACGTCGGCCGGCAGCCCGATCGGCGCCGGGCCGACGCCGGCCAATGCCCGCGACACGCTCCGCACGTTCAAGTGGAAGGGCAGCTACTACTACGAACACACCTACGGCGGCACGCTCGCCTGGTTCGCCACGCACGGCACCACCGATGCCGGCCTGTATGCGCCGGGATCGGTCGGCGGCAGCGCCAGCGGCAGCCCGAACAGCACCGGCTACATCGTCGAGCTCGACTACGCGCCGATCCAGTACCTGCGCGTAATGCTGCAATACACCGCATTCACCCGGTTCAACGGCGGCAACCGCAACTACGACGGCGCCGGACGCAACGCGCGGGACAACAACATGCTGTTCCTCAACCTCTGGGTCGCCTTCTGAGCGCCCACCAGCGCCGGCAACGGAGGATCTCGCGATGCGCAAAAGTATATTCCTGCTCGCCACCGCGTTGTTCGCCACTGCGGCCGCGGCCGCCGAAAGCGCCGACGAGGCCGCCGAGAAACTCGCCACCCAGGTGTGTACCGCCTGCCACGGTCCCGGCGGCGTCAGCACGTCGCCGCAGTTTCCGCGCCTGGCCGCACAGCCGGCGCCGTACCTGGTCGCCCAGATCAAGGCGTTCCGCGCCAACACCCGCGGCGAGCCCGAGGCGCACGACTACATGCTCGGCATGGTCACGCTGATCGACGATGCCACCGCCGAGGCGCTCGGCCGCTATTTCGCGCGCCAGGCGCCGGCGCCTGGCACGCCGGGCGATGCCAAGCGGGTCGCCCAGGGCCGGCAGGTGTTCGAGCACGGCATCGCCGAGCGCGGCATCGCCGCCTGCGCCACCTGCCACGGCGCGCACGCCGAGGGCAACACGATCTTTCCGCGCCTGGCCGGCCAGCACGCGGCGTATCTGGTCAAGCAGCTCAAGGCGATCCAGTCGCGATTGCGCCAGTCGCCGGTGATGCACGGCATCATCAAGGACCTTACGCCCGCGGAAATGGACGCGCTGGCAGCGTATCTGCAATCGCTCGGCTGAGCGGCGGGCGCAGCCAGGGAGTTGCTGAGCTGGAGCCTTGGCTCGCCAAGCCCCCTCCTGATAAGCGTCGAACCTCAGCAGGCCGTTCCCTTCTGCCGCCGCTAGAGCAGAGCTTCCGCTCGGCCACGCTGGGTTTTGATGACTTTCACAGCAAGAGCTTCCGCTCGGCCTGCGGCCGAGCGGGTCACTTCTTTGCTGACCAGAGCAAAGCTTCCGCTCGGCCGCGGGCCGAGCGGGTCACTTCTTTGCTGGTGCAAAGAAGTAACCAAGAAACACCTCG